>JAEURI010000159.1 GCA_016789225.1 Anaerolineales bacterium | reverse complement strand
AAGTGGTATGTGTTCTGGAAGTCAATCCGCGCGCCTCACGGACAGTGCCCTATGCCAGCAAAGCCACCAATTTAAATCTGGCTTACAAAGCCGCGCAAGTAATGGCAGGAAAATCGCTGGCGGAACTTGGTGTCATCGAAGAGCCAAGTGTGGATGGCTTCTTTATCAAAGAAGCGGTACTACCGTTTAAGAAATTGCCTGGCGCAAGTTCCCTGCTTGGACCTGAAATGCGCTCCACGGGCGAAGTGATGGGACATGCTTCTCGTTTTGGTCATGCCTTCGCCAAGAGCCAGATCGCCGCAGGGCAGGGCCTGCCACAAAGCGGAGCCGTGCTCATCACGGTCAACGACATGGATAAAAGCGCAGGTTTGAAGTTCGCGCGCGATATGCACCGCATGGGTTTCAGTTTGTATGCCACCCCCGGCACTGCGGATATGTGTAGCAAGGCCGGTTTGCCAGTGGACGTTGTCGAAAAGGCGCAGGATGGTTCGACTCAAATTGTTGATCTCATTCGAGCGGGGAAAATTCAATTGGTATTAAATACGCCGTTGGGTCCGCACGCTCATAAGGACGGTGCAGCGATCCGCTCTGCGGCAATCGCAATGAATATTCCGTTGCTCACCACGCTTTCGGCCGCCATGGCAGCCGTATCTGCAATTCAAGCTGTCAGAAAAAAGGATCTACAATATAGAAGTTTACAGCTTCATTTTCAAATGAAAAGATAATCCTAATCTACTGTCAGAATAAATGGAACTTTTGTCTCCACAGGTTCGTCCATACCCTCATGGAGACAAAATGAAAAAGTTCTTATTCCCCCTCTATTGGATCATGGTAATAACGGCCTGTTCTCTTCCACAAGCTGCTGTCACCCCCGCACCTTTTTCAGTTACAAGTGAAGTCCCGCCATCTCCAATCCCTGCATTGCCAACAGAGATAATTCAAGCACCAGCACAAAATACCTACACGAATGACGCCTTCGGCCTTGGTTTTGAATTTCCCGCCGATTGGTTCGGCCCAGATGAATACATATCCGATCAGACCCTGCGAATTGAAGTTGGCTCCGACAATGTGTATCCATATGGGACAAGCCCGGAAGAACGAATCTACGCTCTCAAAAATTCCTATTATGTCGTCATCCAGTACTCGAAGAACGATCAGAATCAGTACTGGAACGATATTCATCAATCGTTGCTCGGCTTGAATGATGGCGAGTCGATTTCAGATGCAAGAGGGTTGCTCATTCGCGTCGGACGCGTCAGCCTGGGCCGCTTTGAAGGCATCGAGTTCATCTCAACATTATCCGAGACCGCACAAACTTCACCGGTTTATTTCAGGCAGGTGATCCTGTACGACGGCCAGTCGAATCTGTTAACCGTCATGGGCACGCCGAACAATGTTGAAGTTGCCAATGGCGCGAACTGGCGCGATATCTATCGAATGATCGACGAAACGAATATGAATACCTTTCACGAGATCCTGGCCTCGATCACAATCGAATAAATCTCCGCCTTACCGGGCTGCATCCATCCCCTTTTAACCGCGGCCAACACACTGTCCGAATGGATAGTGAAAGACTCTCCTGCTGACAGGGGAGTCTTTTTTTATTCGGCCTATAATTTATTGCAGAGGAAACGATGAAACCGACAATGCGAACCTACCAAACCGAGGAAGATTATTGGTGCATCCGCGAATTCCTGCGCGAAGTATCCATGATTAACAACCGTCACGACTTCTCATGGTCGCTTTTGCGTTGGGATTACTGGCGCTGGCACGTCAACGAAAATATCTTCCAATTCAAGTTGGACGAGGTCATCACGCTTTGGGAGGCGGATGGTCGCATCGTCGCAATGGCCAACCCCGATGGTCGGGGCGAAGCGTTCTTCCAGATCCATCCCGATTACCTGTCGACCATCCAGATCTCTGAAATGCTGGATGCCGCCGAACAGAAAATCGCCCAAACAAAAGAGAATGACAGGAAGGAATTGCTGGTTTGGGTCAATGAAGATGACGACGCGATGAAGCAGGTCTTCAGCGAGCGCGGATACATCCGCTCGAAGTTTTTAGCAGAACACATGCGCCGCCGCTTCTTTTCCAAGCCGATACCTGATTCAAAACCCCAAGGCGGATACATCGTCCGGGCCCTGGGCGACGAAAGCGAGCTTCCCGCGCGCAGTTGGCTTTCGTGGAAGGCATTCCACCCGGACGAGCCCGACGAGAAATACGAAGGTTGGGAATGGTATCGCAATGTTCAACGCGTACCCATCTATCGGCGTGACCTCGACCTGGTTGCCGTCGCACCCGATGGCGAACTCGCCGCGTTCTGCACGGTCTGGTTCGACGACATCACCCGCACAGCCGTCTTCGAACCGGTTGGCACACACCCCAATCACCAGAAACGCGGACTTGGCAAAGCGGTCATGTCCGAAGGGCTGCGCCGCGCAGAACGACTCGGAGCGACACTCGCCACCGTCAGTTCGTACAACACCGCCGCGCACGCCTTGTATGAATCCATGGGCTTTACCGAATTCGACCTGCTCGAGCCGTGGATCAAGGAATGGGAAACAGAAGCCGCTCACAGCGCGAAATGATGCGAGCTGGTCCTTCAAAGTCGGCCCTCAATTCACTATCCGTTTGACCAGTTAAAACTCCCCCAGCGGCTGGGGAGTTTTTTGTTCATAAAAGATAAGATGAAATTGAAAAGCATACAGTCAGAAAATAGTATGAGCAAGTTCTCGGAATGTCGTAAGGCGGCATCGAAGAAGAAGAAGAAGAAGAAAGGAAATAATATGAGCGTAATAAAAAATACATTTGGAGTCACCTGGCGCAGCATCCTGGTTGCTGTCGGGTACATCGTGGGTTTGATGGTATCCGGGATGATCGCTGTCATGACTGGCGTGCAAATGGCGACCAGCATGAACAACGAGTCGGCTTTCAACTGGTTGATGATCTCCAGTCTGCTGCTTGGCGTTATCCTCGGTCCTGTGGCGGCCCGCCTCCAACTCACCCGCAGACAGCACTTCGTGTTATGGGGCAGCCTGATCTTTTTCAATCTCGGTTCGGTGGCGATCGAGGGCGCCTACTTTGCACCTGAATTGGTTCCCATCCCCGTTCCGATCCTGTTTGTTCAACAGGCGCTGGCGTCGGCCTGCGCAGCCGCGATCATCGTGCTGACATTTGCAAAAGTCGGCACGCCCCTCTCCTCCTGGGCAGATGCACTCCGCACACGCCCGTGGTTCTCCTGGCTGTGGAGATTTCTTGCCAGTTCCTTCAGTTACCTCGTCTTCTATTTCATCTTCGGCGCGATCAACTATTCGCTTGTAACCAGGCCATATTATGAGTCGCATGCGGGCGGCCTGACCGCTCCTGCGCCGGAAGTTGTCTTGATGGCAGAATTGGTGCGCGCACCTTTGATCGTCCTGTCGATCCTTTTCTTCCTGTTGTCTGCGCGCGGCACAAAACGCGAATTAATGATCAAGTCCGGCTGGCTGATCTTCGCCATCGGCGGCATCATTCCGCTTGTCCTCCAGATCAGCGCCCTGCCGCTCTTCCTGCTCGCGGCCAGCGCAGTGGAGATCTTCTGCCAAAACTTTCTTACCGGCGCAGTCGCGGCCTATCTAATGGGTATTGAGGAAAGTCCGGTGGGAATCAAGAAATGAACCGCCATATCATCATCACCGGCGCAAACAATGGGATTGGGTTGACAATGACCCAGTCCCTGCTTGAGATGGGCGACTGTGTGGCAGCTCTGGACCTGGAAGTCGACAACATCGCTCATACTCACCCGGGCCTGCTCCCGTTTCGATGCGATGTCACCAACCCTCAGCGGATCCAAACAGTCGTTGACGAAATTTTTTCCCAATGGGGCAAAGTAGACGTACTCATAAACAATGCCTGCCTGGCCTTGTTCATTCCATTTGAAGAACGTTCGCTGGATGACATCCGCCGCGAATTTGAAGTGAATTACTTTGGCTATCTCAACATGATCCGCGCCGTGTTGCCAATAATGAAAAAGCAGGGACGCGGCGTAGTACACAACTTCAGTTCAGGGGTAGGTTTTACAGGCATGCCCGGCATGACCGGATACACCTCCACCAAAGGGGCTGTCGAATCGCTGACCCGCACGCTTGCGCTGGAATACGCGTCACTGGGAATCACTTTCAACGTTATACATCCGCCGTTGACGCGAACAAAATCCTCCTCCGGCCTTGGCATCCCACCCGAAATGATGGCGGACCCAGCAATCGTGGGGCGCAAGCTCGCAAGACAGGTTGGCAAAACAAATCCGGTGCTTACGCCAGACTTCAGCAACCAATTCCAGTTATGGGTCAGCTATCACTTCCGCGTGCAAATGGGGAAACTGCTGGCAATGATGACAGAACGGGCAAAAAACACAAAGAGTAGTTGAGGAAAGAGAATATGAGATCAATATCCATTTATTCATTTATTGGGCTGGCGCTTTTGATTATTTCCTGCTCGCCTGCAATAGTTGAAGAACCACCGGCAACTGCAACCAGCACACAGCCGGTCGCAGTCCCAACGCAGGCTTTCAAATCCTTCAATTTGGAAACGATCCCCGCCCCATCCTTGGAGGAAAATCTGGTTGGGGAACCTGCAAAGCGTGATATTTATGTCTATTTGCCGCCGTCATACGGAATTCCAGATAAGCGCTTCCCCGTCGTCTATTATTTACCCGGCTATGGTGACAGCGGCATGATCGGATTCAACCTTCCCGACAGCATGGATGCCCTGGTCGAAACAGGGAAAACGAACGAAATGATCATCGTCATCGCCAGCGGAACCAGCAAACTGGGCGGCAGTTTTTATGTCAACTCGCCGGTGACGGGCAACTGGGAAGATTTCATCGTTAACGATGTCGTGAGCTATGTGGACGGTCACTTCCGTACCCTGGCACAAGCGGAATCGCGCGGCATCACCGGCCACTCGATGGGCGGTTTCGGTGCGTTGAATATTGCCATGCATCACCCGGATGTATTCAGCGCGGTTTACAGCATGAGTCCCGGGTTGTTTGACGAGAACGGATTGGCGGAGTCGCAGATGTTCGAGAACGCGAGGCTGATCCAGAGTTTTGTCAACTATGAGGCTGGGCTGGCGGCCCTCCCGTTGGAGGAGGCGAAAGTAAAAATGCTGCCATCGCCCGATCAATTCGCACTGTCCTATGGATTCGCATTTGCTCCCAATCCCAATCGGCAACCGCCTTATTTTGATTATCCCTATGCCGAAGTTAATGGCGAATTGGTACGCAATGATGCGGTTTGGGAAACATGGGAAGGCGGCTTTGGCGGCATCGACGATGAGGTTGTGCAGTACAAGGAGAATCTTTTACAACTCAAAGGCATCATCGTGGATTATGGAAAGTACGATGAATATGACTGGATCCCCAAGGGTTGTGTTTATTTTGAAAAACAGCTTTCCGCAGCGGGCATCCCGGTGAAGGTTGAAGAATATAACGGCTCGCATCAGAGCGTGCTTGGAGAACGTATCCGGGATTTTATGCTGCCATATTTCTCAACCATATTGAAGTTTGATTGACAGAAAAAAGGAGTTTTCTCATGTCTACTTTTATTCCCATGTTCACATCGCCTGAAGGCGAATTCGAGGTCATGCGTGCTTATCAGACCATCATGAATAAATGGCCTGTGCCTTTCAAGGAGGTTATCATTTTCACGAGTTTCGGCGAGACTCATATCACCGTTAGTGGGCCGGAGAACGCAGCGCCTGTTGTATTGCTCCATGCTTTATTGGCGGGTTCTGTTTCGTGGTATCGGAATGTCGAAGCGTTGAGTCAGGTTTATCGAGTCTATGCTGTGGATGTAGTCGGCGAAGGGAATAAGAGTCATCCGGTCAGGCCGATCACGTCATTGGATGATTTCCTGCACTGGTTCACTGAAGTGATCGATGGTTTGGGGATCGACACATTGTATCTGGCTGGGAATTCTTATGGTGGTTTCACCGCCGCCTACTATGCCATGAAACTGCCGGAGCGAATTCTTAAAGTGGTGTTGATCGGTCCTGCTGCGACCATCTCCCCAATGAGACCGTTCTACACGCACATGTTCATCCCAAAAGCCATGTATGCCTTCTTCCCAAAGTTACCCGGGTTGAAGCGGGTCATGCGCAACAGTGTTAATTGGATGCACAAAGGTCTTCCCGTTGATCCATTTTGGGAACCGTTCTTTTACAGCTCAATGGTCTACGGTGGGTTGATCAATCAGGTACTTCCACGCATGTATTCGAAAGAGGAGTTTGCCCAGATCAAAGCGAAAGTGCTTCTGATATTGGGGGAACAGGAAGCGATCTACAACAATTTGCAATCTGCAGTCCGCTCGGCGAGGGAATTAATCCCAAATGTGAAGGTTGAAATGATCCCCGCCGCCCATCATGTCACCGCAGTTGCCAACCCGGAGAAGGTGAATCAAATACTCTTGCAGTTTTTTGCCGAGTAAAACCGGTCCATTCGGACAGTGAATCTTCCCTTTGTGGAAGGGAAGATTCACTACATGTAAAGGTAATCAGGTTCCAAATGAAACAATATTCCACTGTGCTCTTGATTTCGTTTCTATTGACCGCTTGCAGTGGTCTGGCTCCCTCCCTCTCACCAAATGTCGAGTTAACCGACTGCACAGTCAACGGTGTATCAGCCCAATGCGGGAAACACACGGTCTACGAAGACCGCGCCGCACAAAACGGACGACAGATCGAATTAAATATCGTCGTCCTACCAGCGACGGGAGAGCAAGCCATGCCCGACCCTCTTTTCTTTTTTGCAGGCGGACCGGGCGGGGTAGCGTCCGCGAATGCGTCGTCGTTCAAAACCGAATTGAGTGCCCTGAACAAGACACATGATATCGTCCTGATCGATCAACGCGGCGTGGGCGGATCGAATCCCTTATCCTGCCCACCGCTTGGGGATGTGTCTTTGCTTGAAGGGGAAAAGCTGGCATCTTATTACGAATCCTGTCTTAAAGAGTTTGATACTGACCTGCGTTGGTACACCACGAAAGCCTATGTGGACGATGTGAACGAGGTGCGGCAAGCATTAGGGTATGAAAAGATCAATATCGCTGGAGAGTCGTATGGCGCGACCGTTGTACAAGTGTATCTCAATGAGCATCCCGAAACCGTCCGCACAGCAAGCATCCTGCGGGGCACCCTACTTGAATACCCGATCTTCGAACATTTTGCCGATAGCAGTCAACGGGCGTTGGATCTGGTCTTCGCACGCTGTGAACAGGACGAAACATGCAAGGAAGCTTTCCCGGCGTTGAGAAGTGAATTCGAAGCGATCCAGGCACGGGTGCAGGAAGAACCGGTTCCGACTCAGCTTTGGGATGCCGCAGCGGTCAAACGTATTGTCATCACACCGGATATGTTCTCCAACGTCATCCATTACATGTTGATGGGAGCCGATACCGCCGCACGGATTCCCCGCCTTGTTCATCGCGCTGCGGTTGCTGATGACTGGAATGCCATCGCCAGATTTTATCTCGAGCAGATCAAACCTTTGCAAATGGTGGTACTGCAACAGGCGATGCCGATCAACATCCTTTGCACTGAGCCGTGGGCGCACTATCGCCCAGAACAGGTGACCCAAAACAGTGCAGGGAGTTATTTCCGCGCGGCGCAAATTGCGCAAGCAGGTTTGTTCGAGCAATTCTGTCCGGCAATACCCGCGCCCGAAAAGCAAGCCCTGTATGCAACCCCGCAAGTGACGAATGTGCCGGTGCTGGTGTTGAATGCCGCGGAAGATCCCCAAAATCCTCCGGCGAACGTGGCAGATGCTGTCAGGCTTTATCCGAATAGCCTTGTATTGATCGAACCGTACCGCGCACATTTCCGAACAGATTGGGCTTGCAGTGGTGATATCCTGACGGAATTCATCGGGGTGGGCGATGTAAAAGCGGTAAAGGTGGACTGTATTGAAAAGATTGCACCTGCCCCGTTCGATGTCAGTCCGTAGGTAGAGAAAGCCAATTAACATCATCAAAAACACACTGTCCACCTGGACAGTGAAAGACTCCCCCAGTGACGGGGGAGTCTTTTTTTCAATGAACGTATCATCACCATGGAAAGGACTGCCACCATGGAAATCTCAAACACGAATAGAACCTCTGTATTCCATAGTCTTAAACAATGGATGCAACAATATCCTTTGTTTTCCTACTTTTTCCTGGCGTATGCCTTCTCGTGGATCGTGTTCGTCCCGTATGTGCTCGGGGAATGGGGTTACTTGAAGGGAAATTACACCTTCTTCTATATCCTGCATGTATTTGGACCAGCCATCGCCGCCATTGCCATGACATCCATAACCACAGGGAAAGCTGGGTTGCATGAATTACGTCAGCGCATTCGACAGGTACGCGCATCTTTGAAATGGTATCTGTTTATCCTGCTGGGTATTCCTGCACTGGTCATGCTTGGGATCATTGCTCAACCTGGGACGATGGCAAGTTTCAAAGGTTTTACACCCAGTCTTCTGATCGGTTACCCCATCTCTCTGGTTGTCGTTTTCTTTGGGGTGGGACTGGGCGAGGAACCTGGCTGGCGAGGCTTTGCACTACCCCGTATGCAGAAACAATATGGCTCACTTTGGGGAACTCTGCTCCTGGGGATTTTATGGAGTTGCTGGCACCTGCCCGATTTTCTGACAGCGAGCAAAGGCGGCGGAGAAGGAACTGGTTTGGTCACTTTCT
>JAEURI010000093.1 GCA_016789225.1 Anaerolineales bacterium | reverse complement strand
GTCAACTGAGGAGCTATAGGAGCTGCCTTTGAAGTCCATGCTGACCAGAGGTTCATCCACAGCTTCGAGGATGCCCTTGAAGCGCGGCTGCTTGGCGGCATCACGGAAGGCTTGGCGCAGTTCTTCGGTGGTGGTTTCTTTTTCGAGTTCAGCGGTGAAATCGACCACGGAAACGGTCGGGGTCGGGACGCGCAAGGAATAGCCGTCGAACTTGCCTTTCAGGTCGGGGATGACCAGAGAAACGGCTTTGGCGGCACCAGTGGTGGTTGGGATGATGTTCAAGCCCGAGGCGCGAGCGCGGCGCAGGTCGGAGTGCGGCATATCCAACACCTTCTGATCGTTGGTATATGAGTGGATGGTGGTCATGAATGCGCGCTTGATGGTGAACAGATCATGCACGACTTTGGCAGCGGGAGCCAAACAGTTGGTGGTGCAGGAAGCGTTCGAAACAACATGATGAACTTTGGGATCGTACTTGTCTTCATTGACGCCCAAAACAACGGTCAGGTCTTCACCTTCGGCAGGAGCAGAAATAATGACCTTCTTGGCGCCGCCGGAAGTGATGTGATTTACTGCACCTTTGACGGTCTTGCCTTTCTTGTTGACGCCGTCGTCTTTGATCGTGAACAAGCCCGTGGACTCGATCACAATGTCGATGCCCAGGTCCTTCCAAGGAATGGCTGCCGGGTCAGTCTCTTTGAAGACCTTGACCTTCTTGCCATCGATCAAAAGACCGTCATCTGAGTATTCAACTGTGCCATCGAAACGGCCGTAAGTTGAATCGTACTTGAGGAGGTGCGCCATTGTCTTCATATCGCCGATGTCATTAAATGCGACGACTTCGAGCTCCTGCGAGTACTGGTCACGGATCGCCTTGAGAACCTGACGTCCGATACGACCAAATCCGTTAATACCTACTTTGATTGCCATGGGAAAATCCTCCATTTAAGTTTATGTCAGGGAACACAAATGTGTTGCCTCTGGTATGGTCATTCATACAACTTGAATTTTACTTCTTTTGGGCGAATTTGTGAATTTTCGTACGTCCGGGATTATTACGACAAATGTAATCGATTACTTCCAGCAAAACTAATTAAGTGGACCTGTCCGCTCGTAAAAGACATCCATTATCACCTGGGCTAATTTAACGGGGTCGTGCCGCCAGGGATGAGCATCATCCAGAAGATCCGCTGAATAGGTGCGTTCATCGGAAAGTGACCTTTCATCCACCTGCACCCAAACGGAGGTGGGGTTTAATTTTCCTTTGTAATTATTGTTGCAAAGAATTATATCGAACACATCCGCACCCACATGGCCTTCAAGCGCACGGACATGGTCGAAGGTTGTGAAGGAGTCTGTCTCGCCTTCCTGGGTGGCGATATTACATACATAAATCTTAATAGCCCGGCTAGCCCGGAGTCCGGAAAGGAGATCTTCCACCAACAGATTCGGAAGAATGCTTGTATACAAACTGCCCGGCCCAACCACGATAATTTCAGCGCCAAGCAGGGCTTTGACCACCGGTGGAAAAGCGGGAGCATTATCCGGCTCCAGCCACACACGCCTTACCCGCCCAGCCATTTCAGGTATTCTGCTCTCCCCTTCCACACGAACTTCATTTTGTGAATGAGGAAGCTCCATACTGGCCACCAGCTTTACATCATGCAAAGTGGATGGCAATACACGCCCGTTCACTGAAAGCACCCTGCCAGACTCAACGACTGCATCTTCAAAACTTCCAGTAATGTCGGCAAGGGCGGTAATAAATAGATTCCCGAACGAATGTCCCTCCAACCCTGGAGCGCCGCTAAATCGGTATTGGAACAATTGCGTGAGCATGTCCTCATCGTTGGAAAGCGCGGCAAGGCAATTGCGAATATCTCCAGGGGGGAGAATTCCAAATGTCTCGCGCAACCTTCCAGACGAGCCGCCATCGTCCGCCACGGTTACAACAGCTGTGAGATTCCGCGTATGCTGCTTTAATCCACGAAGCAGGGTCGACAATCCGTGGCCGCCGCCTATGGTAACAACGCGTGGGCCGCGCTGGCGACGTTGAAAATCGGCAAGTGTACCAACCACATCAGAACCTGGACGCATGAATGGCTTGAGCAATGACCGGTATAGCTTGAACAATCCAAATAAAAGAATGCCAACTCCCAGACTTCCAAAGATTATAGCCCGCCAAATACGCGGCAAAAAACGCAGGGAGACATAGAAAAGAAACGCCAAGATAATCGGATCAGCTGTATCTGTACGATACAGGTCGATCAAGATCACTGCGAAACCCAAACTGAGAAGAGTGCTGCCTAAAAATACCAGGAAAAACCAGCGCTTAATCCCAAGCCCAGGGCGGAGCCAACGAGGCAGACGCAGTAACCGCTGCCAAATTCTCATCAATTGACTGCTTTGCATAAAAACGATAATAGCAGGGAAGAGAGGATGAGTCAAATTTAGAGCGTCCAAATCAGGCGGTGTACACGGTCAGGAGGGCTCAAGGGCCATACGGTATAATTGCCCCTATGTCACTAATAGTCGCTGTTGATATTGGCGGGACCCAGATGCGGGCTGCCTGCTACACGCATGAAAAGCTCAAACCCATCAAACAAAAGAAGATTCCCACCCTCGCCTCGAAGCCAGGTGGACTGGAACGCCTCAAAAGCGTGATTGAGGATGTGTGGCCCCAAACTGAGGCTGTAGCTGCCATTGGACTTGGGTCACCTGGCCCATTGGATCCGCATAGCGGCTATCTGCTTGCTCCACCCAACAACCCGGAGTGGCATAACTTCCCTCTTGCACCAAGCATCGAAAAGCATTTTTCGGTGAAAACCTATCTCGATAACGATGCCAACCTGGCCGGACTGGCGGAATATCGCTTTGGAGCCGGGAAGGGACATCATCATGTGCTGTATATTACGGTCAGCACAGGGATCGGCGCAGGTGTCATCATCGATGATCGGCTGCTACAAGGGTATCATGGTCTCGCCGCAGAGCTGGGGCACAGCATTATTGATCCAGACGGCCCGCCTTGTTCGTGCGGATTCAATGGCCATTTGGAGGCATTTTCATCGGGCCCAGCCATCGTGAAGTATGTGCTTGGGGAATTGGAGGCAGGCATAGGGTCCGTTTTGAAGCGGGATAGCAGCATGACTGCGCGTGATGTGGCAGAGGCAGCTCAACAGGGCGATGCGCTTGCGATCAAAGCCTATCAACGCGCGGGAGAATACCTTGGCATCGGCGTGGCATCATTCCTGCATGCATTTGACCCATCTATTGTCATTTTTGGCGGCGGGGTCTCGCAGGTGGGAGGGTTGTTGTTCGATCCATTCGAGGCAAGTTTAAGGAAGCGTGTTTTTCATCCGCGGTATCTGGAGGGGCTGGTCATCACCCGCGCGAACCTAGGTGACGATGCAGGTTTGCTGGGCGCACGCGCTCTGGCTGAAATGAAAATTGGTTTGAAATAAATTTCAAGGAGAGTGTATGGAAAATTTCAAGACATCGGATACAAAAATAAATCTACCGGGGCCGAAAACGAAGGCCATGATCGAACGCGACCACAAAGTGATATCGCCTTCCTATCCCCGCGGTTATCCTTTTGCCATGGATCATGGAAAAGGAACCGAGGTTTGGGATGTGGACGGCAATCGTTTTCTGGATTTCATGGGCGGCATTGCAGTTGTGGCAACCGGCCATGCGCACCCCAGAGTCGTAAAGGCCATTCAAGAGCAGGCCGAAAAGTTCATACATATCTCCTCTGATTTTTATCATGAGAATTGGATCAAACTGGGTGAAAAACTAAACGAGATCGCTCCGTTCAAAGAAGACGCACTATCGTTCATGACCAATTCGGGAACAGAGGCCGTTGAAGCAGCGATCAAGCTCGCGCGTTATCACACCAAACGCTCGAACTTCATCGGCTTTACGGGGGCATTCCATGGCCGCACCATGGGCGCAGTGACCTTTACTGCCAGCAAGGCAAAGTATCACAGCGGGTTTTATCCGCTGATGAATGGCGTTACCCATGCGCCTTTCCCCAATCCCTACCGGCCGGTGTTGGAACGCCGCAAGGGTGAGGATTATGGCGAGGCAGTGGTTCGTTATATCGAAGAGGAGATCATTGCCCAGATCTTGCCCGCCAAGGAAGTGGCTGGCGTTCTGGTTGAAACCATTCAGGGTGAAGGCGGTTATATCGTCCCGCCGGAGGGGTTCTACCCTGCCCTGCGAAAATTCTGTGACAGGCACGGCATTCTGCTTATTCTGGACGAAGTGCAATCTGGAATGGGTCGCACGGGAAAGTGGTGGGCCATCGAACATTTCGGGGTGGAGCCGGATATCATCACCTCGGCAAAGGGCATCGCTTCGGGCATGCCGCTCGGCGCATGCATTGCGCGCAAATCCGTGATGGATTGGGAGATCGGCGCCCACGGAAATACTTATGGCGGAAATCCCATCTCCTGTGCAGCCTCCCTTGCGACCATCGAGCTATTAGAGGAGGGATTTATGAAAAATGCAGCGGAAGTCGGCCAATATGCAATGGATGCCCTCCAGGAGATCCAGGCCAGGCATCCCAGTATTGGTGATGTGCGCGGCAAGGGGTTGATGATCGGTGTCGAGTTCGTGAAGAATCGTGAAACCAAAGAGGCCGCGAAAAAGTTGACAGACCGGATCGTAGACTTGGCCTTCGAGCGCGGATTGCTGACCCTTTCCTGCGGCCAGAGTGTGATCCGCATCGCCCCGCCACTTTCCATCAGCAAGAGCGAAGTTGATGAAGGGTTGAGGTTGTTCGAAGAAGCCATCACGCTGGCAGAAAAAGAAACCAAATAGAATAAAAAAGCTGCCCTCCAAAAAGGCAGCTTTTTTGTTGTCAACTTTATGTGGAGTCGGGCTGGGTTATTTTCTCTTGAATCTCGTTGACGAATAAAACATCCTAATAACAAATTCCCTACCCTACAAACCTTTATAGGACGCGGACGAACGCGGAAAAAAGAATGCTCATTCTTCAGAATTATTACTTACCTTATTTTCATTTCCAACGACAATATTCGAGTTGGAGTTTTGTCCCTGTATGTTTATCACAACACCTGAATTGGAATTGGATGATGTCTTTTTCCTTTTGGGTGCGGCTTTTTGTTTTTTGATCTCCGGTGCAGGCACGCCATCGGACGAAAGTAATTTTGCTCCAACCTTCTGAGCCCGCAGGTTTAAGCTCTTGACCAACTTTGCCATACCGCTTTCAGTGAACAGGTCAACCCACTGGTAGTCCTTAAGGCTGTAGGGCATTTCGCATTCTTCGAGCCGGGCTGGGATGAGGAAAATGCTCCCATCCGGCATCTCCAGCGCCCGGTCCAGTGCGAGGCGCATTTCCTTTTGAACATAACCCTCCTTGCTGACAGATCTCTTCGTAAGGCAAAGCAGAATCAGGTCAACATCTTCCAGTGCCTTTGTAATCTCCTGCTTCCATTCCTGTCCGGGCAGGAGTTTCTCCGTATCCAGCCAGGGGTCAGCTCCCAACCTTACGAGATGGGAATATACCTTTTCAACAAGCGCATTATCTGCAAACGCATAGCTAATAAATATTTTCAATGGACGATTTGATGTCATGGGTCACCTGTGAATATTATACCCAAACACAGAAAGAAAAAGGCGACGCCTCTCGACGTCGCCTTGAGTTGATGCTGCTACCGAATATTGTTGGACCCGTAGCCGGTCTTATCCTCCTTTGCGCTCACAAGGACAGCGCGTACGGCAATGCGGTTGGAATATACACCTGTGTCTTCGTTATAGGTTTTACAGGTTAACAAGGTGACCCATGCATCCTCTTCGTGCTGAAGGACCGTTGTGTTATAGGGACTGATCGTGCTGTTCCGGCGCACTTCATAGACGTAAGCGGTCCCATAGGCGTGGATGATGATCCTGTCGCCCCATTTCAATTTATCGAGGGCAGCGAACGGACCTGCATTTCCATTGGGCAGGGTGACATGACTGGTAAGCACACTATTGCCTTGCCAGCCGGGGAAGGCGGTGCCATCCAGCCAGCCCGCTTCCTGCCACAACCAGGAGACATCCCAATCCCCTTCCACCAGCGGCACACCGACGATGGGCAGCTTAACACCGAGCCTCGGAATTTCAAGCCACACTTCCGTGTTTTTGTAGGCCTTCCCGGCTGGCTGTACGGGTACCGATGTGATCATATTCGGAGCAAAGCCGGTTGCAGGCAGAACGGTCGGAAGTAGCAGGTTGGAAGATGCAGAGTCATCATCTTCGATATTTCCATCGCCTCCAACTGTGCCGTTGATATCAACGCTATCTTGCACGGCATAGATATTGACATCATCCAATGGGTCATACCAACGTTCGATGGATTCTGTATTGAAGTCACTTAGTTCGATCGGCAAACCATCCAGGCCCGGGTCGATGGGCAGGGATGTCCATGCCACCGAAGCAGAGTTTGTGGCGGGTGTGCCAACCAGTCGCGCATTGAAAGTGATGGTGGCGGTCTCTCCCATGGGGAAGGAATCCCAGTGGAAGATCAGGTCTGTTGTTGCAGCAGGACAGTAAGCGGGAGATGCCGGGGTCGTCGGAGCCAGACCACTGTATACGATCGTACATGGAATGTATTCCAGGGTCGGCGGGAGGATATCGGTAATGACCACATCAAAGGCATCAGCCGTGCTTTGGGCTGTATGAGCAATGGTCAGCGTGAATTGAACCGGGGTTCCGATCGCCACATCGGTCACGGGAGTTGCCGATTTATCAATATCAAGGTCCGGCTCAACGATTTCCACATCTTCTGCATGGGTCGTGAAAGAACCGCCTGTCCAGGCCCAAGTGACGCTGTTGTTCAAGGTCACGCCGGTTTGGTTCTCGATCACATCAAGAACAACGGCGCGATAACGGACAACGAGCGTTGAGGCCGCTGCTTGAGCAGGAATATCCCCGATGGTAAAGACCACCTGTCTGCCGGGATTCGCGGGGTTGGTATTTGCATCGCCCGGATCCGTTATGTCTGAGACAGCAGGCGGGCAGACGGTTCCGGTTTGATCGACGCCTGCCACTTCCACGAGCAGACAGTCGACGAAGGCGAGGCCCTTGTCCATGCGGTCGGTGATCGTCACACTGGTGAGCGGTGTACCAAGCGGCAAGTTGATGGAGACTTCATAGGTGACAATCTCGCCGATGGCAATATCTGTACCGCTGGTGAAGGTCTCATTTGTATCGACCAAACGTTTGGTCAATGCTCCATTGTTGCCGACAAAACCGAAGTCGACCGTGGGATTGGACGTTGTCCCGTTGCCATTATTAATCGTATTATTCGAAGAAGTTCCAGTATCTCCGGGTATAAGAGTTACCACTGAACTGTTGACCTGGCCGATGGTCACACCAATACCGTTATCGTTATTGTCAGTATTGGTATTGGCGTCTGTGGTGTCTGCCGTGTCGGCGGTATCTACTGTGCTGGTAAAACCGACTACAGGTGTGACCACTACAATGTAATCACCTTGTGGCAGGCCGGTAAAGGTGTACGTACCGCTTGCGCTTGTGGTCATTCCACCCGATGCGTCGTCGCTGGTGCCCAGGATGCCATCAGGCCCGACATTGAGTTCAGTCCCATTGCTGGTGAGCAATTGAACTGTTGCACCGGGGAGATTTGTATCACCGGCATCATAGGTTCCATTCGCATTCACATCCACAAAGACCAGATTGCCAAGACCAACACGATAGAAGCCGAAGTCCACGGTCATGTTGCCGCGCAGGTCCGGGGCCGTGCCCTGGCCAACGCCAGATTCGAGGTCGGCCTCGCTGGTAGGTTCAATATTTCCAGGCCCGAGGGTTACAGGCAGGGAAAGAACTGCTCCAGAGAATGTGCCACTGGTTTGGCGTGTGCCATTGTCGTCCGAGTCGAGGTCATCGTCTCCGCCGCCTGGAGCGTTGTCGGGGCCAAGGTCCGGATCAGGCGCGGCAATTTCCAAGATTGCGCCTGTCGAATCCATGGTCGTGGCAGATGACCAATAGCCGTTCAATACGCCACCGGCTGCAAAGTTGGATGCGGCAACAGCAACGACGTAATCTCCGGCAAGGAGTCGATCAAATAGGTAATAACCACCATTCGTTGTAGTGTCGCTGGCAAGTGCCGGAGAGATGGGGTTACCCGCAAGATCAGCGGCATACAGTTCCACCACCACGCCATTTACACCGACTTCAGCAGAGTCGATCAGGCTGTTGTTGTTCGTATCGAACCAGACACGATTCCCAAGAGAATAAGTTGTGGCAACAAAGCCGAAATCAACGGTGGGATTGGAGGTAGTGCCGGTGGAATTATTCACAGTGTTATTACTCTGTGACCCCACGTCGCCAGCAACCAGATCAAGGGTATTGGCAACAATCAGACCTGTACCAACACCGAGACCGTTGTCATTGTCGTCTGAGTTTGTGCTTGGGTTGGCACTATCAGCTATATCAAAGGTATCGATCGTGCTGGACGAGCCCGCAGGCGTGAAAACTCGTACCTGGTAACTTCCTTCAGGCAGATTGGAGAAGAGATATCCACCTGAAACATTTGTGAACATACCGCCAAGGTTATCATCCGCTGTCCCAAGGATTCCGTCAAGGCCAACAGGAATTTCGGTTGTTCCATCAGCTGAAAACAGCTGGACTGGAACGTTGAAATAGGGGGTATCTCCGCCATTGAACACGCCGTCGCTGTTGAGGTCAGCAAAAACAAGATTCCCGAACTCGACACGGTAAAAGCCAAAGTCGACCGTCATGTTGGCGCGCGCGTCAGGCTGGTTGCCCTGACCGATACCCGATTGCAAGTCACTTTCGCCTGTCGATTCGGTATTGCCAGTGGGGCCAAGGACAACGTTCTGGGCAATGACGGCACCCGTGAAAGCACCGCCCGTTTGCAGGGTACCGTTGTCGTCGGAATCAACATTGAGGTCGGCATCGGGAGCGAGGATCTCAGAAATCACACCTGCGGGGCTGATGATCGTCCCTGATGACCAGTAACCGGTCAGCGGGCCAGCACCGGTGAAGTTGGAGGCGGGAAGCACAACGACATAGTCGCCGCCATAGAGATTATCGAACAGATAATATCCGCCAGCAACCGTGCTTGTCGTACGGATCGCTGCGCCTGTTGGGTTGCCCAAGGCATCCGCCAAATATAGTTCGACGGTAACGCCAAGCACGCCTACTTCACCACCGTTGATCGTGCCACTATTATCGGTATCGAACCAAACGCGGTTGCCGATACTATACGCCTCAGTAAAACCGAAGTCAGCCGTGAAGTTGACATTGTCGTCATCAAGCGCGCCGGTGTAATTGGGCTGCGGTTCGCCGGTTTGCTCGCTGTTCGGTTGAAGGGTGTAACTTGTGCTGGTGATGCCATTCGTGGCAGGAGAGGCATTGTCAATACCGTTCTCATCACCGCTTTGGTCCGTAGTCTCGTTTGCGCCGTTTCCGGTGCTGGAGCTATAGCTGGCAAGTGTTCCGCCAGTTTGGAATTCCGTCGCCGGGATGAAAATGAAGTAATCACCTGGCAGCAGATCATCGAAAACGTAATAGCCATTCGCACCGCTGGTGGTGGTTCGGACAGGTGCATCCACGCCAGGCGTATTACCGACAACATAGAGCTGAAGGTCGACACTTGGAATGCCAGGTTCGGTTCCGTTCTGGATTCCGTCGTTGACTGTTCCGCCGCCAGCACCGCTATCCAGCCAGACCACGTTACCGATGGCGACTTTCTGCAAGAAGCCAAAGTCAGCGGTGAAGTTCACATTATTATCGTCGAGATAGCCGGTATAGTTCGTTTGGTCTTCACCAGTGCGCTCACTATCCGGAGTAAGTGTATACGGCGTACTGCTGATACCATTGGTTGCCAGGGCTGAGTCGATTCCATTCTCGTCAGCATCCTGGTCTGAGGTCTCGTTGGAGCCATTGCCGGTTGTCGAGACATAGCCTTCGAGCGGCTGCCCGGCCTGGAATTCACTGGCCGGAATGTGGATGAAGTAATCGCCTGGGTTCAGGTTGGTGAATTGATAGCTGCCGCTGGCATCGGTGGTTGTTATCGCAACAGGAGTCGTCACACCTGGTGTGTCGCCGACTCGATAGAGTTCCACATCCACATTGTTCACACCTGCTTCAGCGCCATTCTGGATGCCATCATTGGATGTACCACCGCCGTTGCCTGTATCGAACCAGATGCGATTGCCGATGGCGACCAACTGAGTGAAAGCAAAGTCAGCCGTGAAGTTGACATTGTCATCGTCGAGAGCGCCGCTATAGTTCGTCTGATCTTCACCGGTACGCTCCGTATTCGGTAGAAGTGTGTAATTCTGTGTGCGAATACCAGTGGTGGTCAACGTGGCGACATCGATGCCATTCTCGTCAACATCATTATCACCGATTTCATTGGCGCCCGCGCCAAGGCTCGAAACATAATCGAATAGGTCACCGCCTGCCTGGAATTCTGTCGCTGGAATCTGGACATAATATGAACCCGGATACAGCCGGTCGAAGCGATAGTAACCGCCGCCGGAGGTGACAACTCCGCCCAACGC
The DNA here is from genome assembly GCA_016789225.1 of Anaerolineales bacterium. Lineage (GTDB taxonomy): Bacteria > Chloroflexota > Anaerolineae > Anaerolineales > Villigracilaceae > Villigracilis. The sequence goes on along the minus strand of JAEURI010000093.1, from coordinate 1,897 downwards.
ATCATCCCCCGTGCCGAGAATGCCATCTGGACCCACGGGCACTTCCACGCCTGCGGCAGTGAACAACTGAACGGTGACAGCATTTACTGGCGTCTCACCTGCATCCAAAATGCCGTTGTTGTAGAACGCACCAGCACCTGTGTCGAACCAGACGCGATTGCCCAGTGCAACCAGTTCGGTGAAGCCAAAGTCAGCTGTGAAGTTGACATTATCGTCGTCAAGAGCGCCGGTGTAATTGGGCTGCGGTTCGCCAGTCTGCTCACTGTTCGGTTGAAGTGTGTAATTCGTGCTGGTAACACCATTCGTAGACAGGTTGGCATTATCAATGCCGTTCTCATCTCCATTTTGATCGGTAGCTTCATCCGCGCCGTTGCCAGTGCTGGAGCGATAGTTCTCCAAGGTGCCGCCAGCCTGGAATTCCGTTGCCGGAATGAAGATGAAGTAATCACCAGCGATCAAATCATCGAATACGTAGTAGCCGTTCGCGCCGCTGGTGGTTGTCTTTACAGGTGCATCCACGCCGGGCACGTCACCCACATTGAACAGTTGCAGGTCTACGCCGGGGATGCCGAGTTCGGTTCCGTTCTGGATGCCATCATTCGGCGTGCCGCCGACTGCACCGTTATCCAGCCAGACCACATTACCGATGGCGACTTTCTGCAGGAAGCCAAAGTCTGCTGTGAAGTTCACATTGTTATTGTCGAGATAGCCGGTATAGCTACTCTCATCATCCACAGTAGTTTCGGTGTTCGGCTGGAGTGTGTACGACGTACTGCTGATGCCGTTCGTCGCCAAAGATGCGGCGTCGATGCCGTTCTCGTCAGCATCCTGGTCCGAGGTCTCGTTGGAGCCGTTGCCGGTCGAAGAAACAGAGCCTTCGAGAGGTTGCCCAGCCTGGAACTCACTAGCCGGAATGTGAACGAAGTAATCGCCTGGGTTGAGGTTGGTGAACTGATAGTTACCGCTGGCATCGGTGGTCGTGGTCGCAACCGGAGTCGTTACGCCGGGTATGTCACCCACTCGATACAGTTCCACATCCACATTGTTCACACCCGCTTCAGCACCATTCTGAATGCCGTCATTGATTCCCCCTCCGCCATTTCCGACGTCGAACCAAACGCGATTACCGATGGCAACCAACTGAGTGAAGCCGAAGTCCGCTGTGAAGTTGACGTTGTCATCGTCGAGAGCGCCGCTATAGTTCGTCTGGTCTTCGCCCGTTTGCTCTGAATTCGGCAGCAGTATGTAATTCTGTGTGCGAATACCTGTGGTGGTCAACGTGGCAACATCGATGCCGTTCTCATCGAGATTATTATCGCTAGTCTCATTGGCGCCCGCGCCAAGAGAAGAAACATAACCGAACAGGTCACCGCCTGCCTGGAATTCTGCAGCCGGAATTTGAACATAGTATGTGCCGGGGAAGAGCCGGTCGAATCGATAGTAACCGCCACCGGAGGTTTGGACTCCGCCCAACGCATCATCCCCCGTGCCGAAAATGCCATCCGGACCCACGGGCACTTCTACGCCTGCGGATGTGTATAGTTGAACGGTTACATTGTTGACAGGAGTCTCACCCGCATCCAGGATGCCGTTGTTATAGAACGCGCCCGCTCCCATATCGAACCAGGCGCGATTGCCCAGCGCCACCAACTCGGCAAAGCCAAAGTCGGCGGTGAAGTTGACGTTGTCGTCGTCAAGCGCGCCGGTGTAGTTGGGCTGCGGTTCGCCAGTCTGTTCGCTGTTGGGTTGCAGGATATAGTTCGTGCTGCGAATGCCATTGACAGCGGCAGAGGCGTCATCGATGCCGTTCTCGTCGCCGTTTTGATCGGTGGTCTCGTCCACGCCGTTGCCAACGCTGGAGCGATAGTTCTCTAAGGTACCGCCGGTTTGGAATTCC
>JAEURI010000223.1 GCA_016789225.1 Anaerolineales bacterium | reverse complement strand
GCGCTCATGGAAGCAGGTGCGGACTACGGCATTACACCCGTCGGCATCCTCGCCATGGACATGGCACGTGTGGAAGCGGGTCTGTTCATGCTCGATGTCGATTACACCTCCGCAACTCACGCGTGGATCGAGCCGCAGAAGTCCTCGCCCTTCGAGCTGGGATTGGATTGGACAGTGGCGCTCGACAAGCCGGGTTATTTCGTGGGGCGTAGGGCGTTGGAGCGCGAGAAGAAAGAAGGCTCAGCGTGGAAGATGGTCGGCTTGGAAGTGGACTGGGTCGGCATGGAGAATATTTTCAAGCAAGTTGGTTTACCGCCACAGATTCCTGGCATGGCCGTGCGTGGAAGTTTGCCCATCATGGTAGGAAACGTTCAAGTTGGTTATGCTTCAACTTCAACATGGTCGCCGCTATTGAAGAAGTATATTGCTCTCGCGCATTTGCAAAAGCCTTATTATGAGGTCGGCACGGATGTAAGAATGGAAATCACGGTGGAGCATCACCGTCAGCACGCGCCTGCGAAGGTGGTCAAGTTGCCGTTTTATGAGCCGGAGTGGAAGAAGAAATAAGATGAACCAGTCAGATTCCGAAACAGAAGCATTCTACCTTTACAAACTTTTGTCGATTTTCAATATACTTGGTGTCGTTGTAGGGCTTGTTGTTGGTATAGGGCTATCCAACCTAGCAGCTAGAGGTAAATTATCGTTTTGGGTGCCGATTGTTTCAACTACGATTATCTCTGAAAAGATTTTATACGCTGACTCAAATACAGTTTGGGTGGCAACGGATCTTGGCGAAGTATATTTTCATCGTCTAAATTGTTCACCTTTAGCTACAGGTTGTATAACATGGAAGAGTGAGGAGAATCCGGGGTGGTTGAACGGTCATGTGGCAATTCCACTAGATAACGAGGGGTGTAATGCTAAAGTTTTCGTTCGTCCCAATGCTCCACCTAGAAATTCCATTCAATGTGTTTATGCAAGTAGAGTACACACATTGAATGACGGCTTTACTTATTATGCGGTGGACTCTGATCATAAGGTATGGTATTGGAGAACGCCAAATCGTTGGCAGGGGCTATTTCTTGTTTTTACTTTCATCTTGGTTGGGCTTTTTGCAGGCTCCCTTTTTGGTAAAAAATTGACTGCGCGCAGAAAAGGGCGGCTCAAAGAGGTCTCCAACGATCTTGTTTCACTTTTCGCTAGTATGCTCCTATTTGCAATAGGGGGAGGTGTTTTAGGAGTGATTGCTGGGAATATTATTCTAAAGTTTGAAAGTAAAGGCGCTTTTACATCGTGGCAACTCTTAGAAAGCTCTGTTAAGTTTGCGGAAATTGTCGACGCTGACACCAATACGGTTTGGGCGCAATCAGAGGATGAAAAACTTTATTATCGAAAATTATCTTGTGTTTGGGAAACATGCGACACATGGGAAGAGGTGGATACTGTCTCAGATGAGGCTGATACGAGAAATGAAGTTGTTGTTTTTGGGAATACCTGTTCATTTGCAGAGGGAAATGCTGCGCAAGGGAACATCAAACCTCAGAAACAGCCTGACAATGTAGTTGAATGTGTCCTTGCGTATGGAGCCATGTACGAATCTGCATGGACAGCCTACTATGCGCTTCTTGATGACGGAACAATATGGAGTTGGAAATATACTTCTGATATGTTTAAATTCATTTTTATCCCTTTATATTCTGTGTTAGTGGGTCTGTTATCGGGAGCAATAATGGGCATCGTTGTTTTCATTGTAAGGAAAGCAAGACTCAAAAAGAATTCTTTGACGACATAAGGAATCATCTATGACATCATCCAACACATACGAAGCAATCATCATCGGCGGCGGTCACAACGGACTTGTGGCTGGCGCGTACCTTGCCCGTGCTGGCAAGAAAGTGGTCGTGCTTGAACGCCGACCCATCGTCGGCGGCGCGGCAGTGACCGAGGAGATCTTCCCCGGCTACAAATTCACCGAGTTCTCGTACGTGGTGAGCTTGCTTCGCCCGGAGATCATCCGCGACTTGGAACTGCCCAAGCACGGACTCAAGATCCTCCCATTGCCTTCCACCTTCACGCCCATGGAAAACGGCGACTACCTCGCCTCATGGGATGACCACGACTTGACCCGCCGCGAGTTGTATCGCCATTCCCCCAAAGACGCCGAAGCGTATGACGAATACGCCCGCGTCATGGCGCGCGCGGCGAAAGCCATCAAGCCCATCATCAACCTCATCCCACCTGACCCATCCTCCATGAGCATCCGAGATTTGATGGGACTTCTCAAGGTCGGTCAATACGCAGCTTCGCTCTCCGAAAAAGAACTCTACATGGTTGCCAAACTCGCCACACAATCCTCCGCGGACTTGCTCGAAGAGTGGTTCGAGTTCGACGCGCTCAAAGGCACCAAAGCCGCCAGCGGCATTATCGGTACCTATCTCGGACCGCGCTCTCCCGGCACGGCGTACGTGTTGCTGCATCACTACATGGGCGAAATCGATGGTGCGTTCCGTGCCTGGGGTTTTGCCAAGAACGGCTCTGGTGGAGTCAGCGGCTCGATCTATAACGCGGCGCAAGCGCTTGGGGTGGAAGTCAGAGTCAACGCGAGCGTGCAGCAGGTCAAGGTCAAGGGTGGACGCGCCGCCGGTGTCATCTTGGAAAACGGCGATGAACTCGATTCCAAAGTCGTGATGTCCGCTGCTGACCCGAAGCGCACCTTCCTGCAATTCGTCGAGGGTAAACATCTGCCCGATGATTTTGTCACCTCGATCCAAAACTTCCGCACACGCGGCTCGTCGGGCAAGGTCAACATCGCCTTGAGCAAACTGCCGAACTTCACCGCATTGCCATACACGGGCAACGGCGCGAACTCGGTTCTGCATCGCGGTGTGGTTTCGATCAGTCCGAGTATTGATTACATCGAACGCGCCTACGATGACGCGAAGTACGGGCAGATCTCGAAGCGCCCCTACATCGACATGATCTTCCCCTCGATGATCGACCCCGACATGGCGCCTCCCGGACATCACGTGATGTCTTGCTTCGTGCAATACGCACCATACGACCTCGAAGGCGGCTGGACAGACCAACGCCGCGACGAACTCGGCGAAGCGGTCATTGCCACCATCGAACAATACGCGCCGAACATCCGCGAATGCATTGTGGGCATGCAAGTCATCTCGCCCAAAGACATCGAAGCCATCGCGGGCATCACGGGCGGCAACATCTTCCACGGCGAACTGCTGCTGCATCAAATTTTCTTCCTGCGTCCCACCCCGCAATGGGCAGACTTCCGCACCCCGCTCAAAGGCTACTACTTCGGCGCGAGCGGCGCACACCCCGGCGGCGGCGTGATGGGCGCACCCGGCATGTTGGCGGCAAAAGAAATTCTCAAGGACGGAATGGTATGACGATTGACCGCGGACGATTGACCATGGACGATGGTCTGCCGTCCATCGTCCGTTCATCGCTTCTTTCTTAACCGGAAGTTGATTCTGCGAAGTGGTATTTGACGTGCTCTTTGAGTTGAGTCGAACGAAAGTGG
>JAEURI010000220.1 GCA_016789225.1 Anaerolineales bacterium | reverse complement strand
GTTGCAGTCTGGCACATCTCACTACTTTGGCGATAATTTCGCCAAGGCATTCGAGATCCAATTCCTCGACAAGAACAACAAACTGACCTATGCACAAACCACCTCGTGGGCGATCTCCTCGCGTATCATCGGCGCGATGATCATGGTCCATGGTGATGACAACGGTCTCGTTCTGCCACCCCGCCTCGCTCCTATTCAGGCTGTGGTCGTTCCGATCTTCAAGAACGACGCTGAAAAAGAAAAAGTGATGGAAGTCGCTGACCGCCTCTTCGCTGAACTGAAAGCTGCGGGCCTGCGCGTCAAGTTTGACGACCGCGACAACGTCTCCAGCGGCTTCAAGTTCAACGACTGGGAAATGCGCGGCGTGCCCGTCCGCGTTGAGATCGGTCCCAAGGACGTGGAAAAAGGAACTGTCGCCCTTGCCCGCCGCGACAAGCCCGGCAGAGAAGGCAAGATTTTCGTCTTACAAGAAGGGCTTACAAACACGGTCCAGAAGTTGTTGACCGATGTGCAGGCATCCCTGCTTCAGCGTGCCACTGAATACCGCGACGCGAACATCCATAACGTGGATAACTACGAAGACCTGAAGAAGGTCGTGCAGGATGGCTGGGCGTTCGCCTACTGGTGCGAAGCAACAGAGTGTGAGAAGAAGGTCAAGGAAGAAGCCAAAGCGACAACACGCAACATCCCCTTCCATCAGCCCGATGTGGAAGGCAACTGTGTGGTCTGCGGCAAGCCTTCCAAGCGCAAGGTGTATTTCGCCAAAGCATATTAAAAGCAGTGACCAGTGGTCAGTAATCAGTACATGAGAGACGTGATTACTGACCACTATCATTTTGGATTCCGATGACCAGTCTATCAAGAGAGTCTTTACTAACAAAAATCATCGAGACGTTTTCTAATGATGATCGTTTTGTTGCGGGTTGGCTTACGGGGAGCCTTAGCAGAAACCTCGCTGATGAATTTAGCGACATTGACATCAACCTTGTGGTCGCAACTGAAAATAGTGCGGTTCTCTGCAATAGACTTGAACAAGTCAGCGGTCAAACCTCCTCAGAACGGCTTTCTCTCTTCAGTCAATTCGGGAAAATAGTCCTTATCCACGAGAACAATTACAATGCGCCCGAGGGTGGGTCTTTCACATTCACCCTCTATGCTGAATCTGCCATCAGCGTAGATTGGGTGCTTATCTCCCAAGATAAAGCGAAACGTCCGGCAGGATCGAAATTATTGTTTGACAAAGTGGGAATTCCTGTTTTACCTTCACCCGAACCTGAAAGCATTGAAGAAAATAAAAAGGCAGTTGCTGAGAGATGGGCTTTCTTCTGGATGATGACTTCAATAACAGTCAAATACCTTAAGCGTGAAGATGGCGTTTTGTCAATTACTGGCTCGAAAATTTACACAGCATCCTCCAAGATATTGAAAGACGGCTGGATGGAAAACCCTGGGAATATACACGCGACTCGCTCAGCAAATTACAACCGACGCAAGAAAAGCAAGTAGAATCGATCAAAGAATTAACGGAACAAGCATTAAGACTCAACCCAAAAGTTGCTACCTTCATCGGCTTTGAACCTGCAACACCAATCCAGGAAATCGAACGTATCCTTTCATTAGACAACTCCTGATTACCAATTGTTAATCGTCAATCTGAAATCGTAAATCGCAAAATTTTCCATGCCCGCCATCGACCTCACCCGCCTCCGCAAACAAGCCACTCGCCTCGCAGATTTCTTCTTCCTGCCAGACGAGTTCATGAAACATTTGCGAGAGATATTGGAGTTCTACGTCAACTACACATTGCGTACCGTTGAGAACGTGGCTCCCGGCTCGAACCTCAAAACCTATCGCACGCCCCCCGCTGTCTTAACTCAAATCCAAAACGAACTGCGCCTCAAAGCGGAAGATAATCCACACTTTGCCCTCGAACTCGCAGATATTCTTTGGGATGAAGGTGCTCTTGAAACACGTCTGCTCGCTTCCTATCTACTTGGCAGAATTCCCCCTCAAGAAGAACGTCTGCTGCCTCGCATCACCGCATGGACCCAACAGATTCGTGATCCCGAAGTCCGCGTAGCATTGTTGACCACGAGTCTCACACGCATGCGCAAGGAAACGCCCAATCAATTCCTCGCCCTCGTGCGCGAATACCTGCACCCTGAGCGAACCCGCTCATGGTCGAACGGTATCCAGGCCCTCATCCCCATGATCACTGACAGTGATTTTGAAAACCTGCCTGCCATCTTCGATATCGTCGAACCCATCGTGATAGAAGCGCCAGCGATCCTGCAAAACGACCTGACCGATCTCATCGTCACACTCTACCGCGCCTCGCCCAACGAGACCATTTTCATGCTCAAACATGTTCTCAGCACCACTGAGAATCAAATGACCGCCATCACCATGCGGCGCATCTCACCAAATTTCCCTCCCCCCCTGCAAAAAGAACTACGTGACCTGCTTCGCTCGCAAACACTTATTCGCCCGAGACCTATCGAGCCGGATGACTTTATTGACGAGACCGCCATCCCTGAACCGAAAGCCAGGCCCGTACGTAAGCTGAGAAAAAAGAAAATGGACAACTCAAAAATCATCTACTTACACGGTTCCGACAGCAGCAGCCAAAGCGGCAAAGCTCGTCAGTTCGCCGAAAAATTCCCCGGCATGGTCACGCCCGATTTCACTGGCGAATTCGAAGAACGCATGGCGCAACTCAAAAAGATTCTGGGGCGCAAAAAGAATTGGGTCATCATCGGCTCATCTCTGGGTGGATTAATGGGGACGGTCTTCACCTGCCAAAAGCCGACTCAAGTCCGCAAGCTGATTCTGCTCGCCCCCGCCTTGCTCAAAGACCCCTTCGGCTCCTATCTTAATCTCGAGCCTGTCTCTGTTCCCACAACCGTTATCCACGGGTCGGTGGATGACGTCGTCCCGCTCGACGAGGCGCGTGAATACGCCGAGAAATTATTTTCAGACCTAAAATACATCATCGTGGACGATGGTCATCGCTTGCAAGAAGCGTTCAAAGAACTAGATTGGAATGAGATATTGAGTTAAGAGGGCTTTATACATCCGGCGCCGGACCAACCAGGGCCACCTTGTATTTGTCCACCCGGTCAATCTTGACTGCCATTTTTTGACCAACAGTATATTTGTGCAAGCCGGTGTTCATGAACAAACCCACCGTTTCTGTTTCATAAGATGCCCAATTTGTGGGGGTAACCCGTAATTTCAAACGTAAAATCTTGCTGCTATCTTTTTCGATATTGTAGGACAGCTCCAGGTCTTCAACCTCAAGGATCTCGGCAGTTGCATCTTCACCGGTCTTGCGGACGGTTTGTAATTCATCCTCTCTTTTTTCGAACGCTCTGCGTTTTGCCATAAACTCATGATTGGAATCGTAATGGTCAAGCACAATGCGATTGCGATTGTTCGGGTCATACGCCACCCAGACCTTCTTGCCCACCTCTTCCTTCCGGGGTCCCATCACAAACCACTCGCCTTCACGAATGGGAAGGGTATCCTTGAAAGTGGCTTTGAACGGAGCCTGCCCTTCAGGCTGGACTTCGATCTCAAAAGTGACGTGTGCCGTGGTTGATCGGCTATGTTTGCCGCCGCCCGATGCATAATTGTTCCGTGCCGAAAGAATGACCCCCGGAGCACTGACGCCATGCAAAGTCAGTTCGCGTCGGTTTGCATGTTGTTTCAGGTTTCCCTTGATCATAAAAAAGATCACAGCGATGACAATCGGAATTGCCACCAGGAAGATGCAGAAACCAAAAAAGCCGAGAAAACCCATCCATTCCATTTTTAACCTCTTTATTGATAAAAATAATCGATACCGCACGTAGAAGCCATAAAGCTTCTGATATTATGGCACAATTATACATAATCACAGGAGAACTCCATGAAACAACACATCTACTGGCACACCACTGTCCAAATGCCGGATGATTCAAACCTGACCCCCATCCCCACAAAAGCGGATGTGGCAATCATCGGCGGTGGGTACACGGGCTTGAGCGCGGCGCGGATGTTGGCGAAGCACAACGTGAACGTTGTCCTACTGGAAGCGGAGACGATTGGCTGGGGTGCTAGTTCACGCAACGGCGGCATGACGTTGACCGGGCTGAAAGTTGCCATGCAAACCGCCATTCAACGCTATGGAAAAGAACAAGCAAAAGAACTATTCCAATGCTCGTTAGACTCAGTCAACATGGTTGAGCGCATCATCAAAGAAGAGAATATCGATTGTGGCTTTGCAAGATACGGTCACTTGCTCACGGCAAACAAGCCCAAGCATTACGAGTCTTTGCAAGGCGAAGTGGATTTCATGGCGAAGGAGTTCAATCACAACGTGCGGCTCGTTTCGCCAAAAGATATTCGCAGTGAGGTCGGCACGGATGTGTATCACGGCGCGCTGGTGGATGAGGTCAGCGGCGGGTTGAACCCGGCTCAATATGTGGCGGGGTTGGCGGGTGCGGCAGCCAGGGCGGGAGCAACGCTTTGCGCGCGAGCGCGTGTCACCAAGATCGAGCGGAGAGAGAAGCGGTTTTTCATCCAAACAGAAAGAGGAAATGTAGAAGCCGAGTCTGTTCTGGTGGCGACATCCGGTTATACAGGAAGTGCCACCAAAAATCTGCAAAAGAAGATCATCCCAATTGGATCTTTTATTATTGCGACAGAACGGCTTTCAGATGAACTCGCATATGAACTCAGCCCGAAGAATCGCATGATCTTCGATTACAAACATTTTCTGAATTATTTTCGTTTGTGGGACGGGCGCATGATCTTTGGCGGACGGGCGGCGTTCTTTCCGGAGAATGAAAATACAATTGCGCAGAGCGGCGAAATCTTGCGGCGCGAGATGATAAAGGTGTACCCGCAATTGAAAGATACGAAAGTGGAATATGTTTGGGGCGGCACGCTTGATTTTGCCTTTGACCAGATGACGCACGTGGGCCAAGAGGATGGGATTTTTTATTCGCTGGGCTATGCCGGGCATGGCGTGGCCATGGCGACCTATTTGGGCGCGACCGTTGCCGAGGCGATAATGAAGGGAAGCATCAAAGAGCATCCGTTCGCCAGGTTTAATTTCCCCGGCGCTCCGCTGGGGCTGTATAACGGCAACCCATGGTTTTTGCCGTTTGCTGGGCTGTATTACAAGATTTTGGATTGGGTGGAGTAACAAAAAAGGATTAAAATAGCGCCTAATCTCTACAACTCAGGAGGCTGGCATGGCGAAGAAAAAGGAAATGGAAGGCGAAGTCTATTATCCATCTGAGCAGGTGGTGGCACAAGCGCGCTTGAAAGATTGGGATGCGCTGGCTGAGAAAGCAGACAAAGACCTGGAAGGTTTCTGGGAGGCGGAAGCCAACGAACTTGAATGGTACAAGAAGTGGGACAAGGTACTCGATGACTCGAAGAAGCCTTTCTATAAATGGTTCGTTGGGGCAAAGACCAACATTGTACATAATGCCATCGACCGGCACCAGAAGACCCACCGCAAAAATCAACTTGCGCTGATCTGGGAATCCGAAGACGGCAAAACCGA
>JAEURI010000012.1 GCA_016789225.1 Anaerolineales bacterium | reverse complement strand
TCAAGCCGGATGGGACATAAAACAACGCCTCATGCGCCGACGTTTGGTCTGTTACTACGTCCGGAATGATTCCACGCTGTGAGAGTTCCGTGTACACATCGGCTGCATTGCCAATCAGACCGATGGATTTCGGTCTGCCATTCTTAACGTTCTCTTCCACGAGCATCATTGCTTCTTCGAGATTATCCACGACCATATCCACATAGCCAATGGCGCGGCGGCGTTCTGCCCGTTCCGGGTCTACTTCGACGATGAGTCCCACACCTTCATTCATCGTAATGGACAATGGTTGTGCGCCGCCCATGCCGCCGAGTCCCGCCGTCAGCACGAACTTCCCTTTGAGTGAGCCCCAGCCCTTAAGTTTGGCAAGTGCGCCGAAGGTTTCATATGTTCCCTGCAAAATGCCCTGCGTACCGATGTAGATCCATGAACCGGCGGTCATCTGCCCGTACATCATGAGTCCTTTTTTGTCGAGTTCGTCGAACTTTTCCCAGGTTGCCCAATGCGGCACGATATTGGAGTTGGCGATCAGTACCTTGGGTGCATCTTTATGTGATTTGAAAATGACCACCGGCTTGCCCGATTGTACGAGCAGGGTTTCATCTTCCTCAAGGTTCTTCAATGACTCAAGAATTGCATCGAAGGCTTCCCAATTGCGGGCGGCTTTTCCACGCCCGCCGTAGACGACCAGGTCTTCGGGTTTCTCTGCTACTTCAGGGTCGAGGTTATTCTGGATCATGCGATAAGCGGCTTCGCTCATCCAGTTCTTGCAGGTCAGTTCGGTTCCACGCGGCGCGTGGATGACGCGGGGTGAAGTCATCATAGGCTCCTTTTATTTAGGCGAGTTTAATGCCCCTCTATTTTACTGCCCAAGCAGCTTGATCGAGACGATGGTATCGCTCACATCAAGGGATAGTTGCACCTTGTAATCCTTTAGGTAGGTAAATGTAATCCGGGTGAAGGTGTCGGCTGTCGGCTTGAAAAAGACGGCCGTCATATAGAACGGGATCACCCCATCCTGCCCATCGCTAAGCGAGAATTGTCCGCCAATTTCTATTACTTTGATACGATGCTTCGAGGTTTCATAGATCTGGGCCGTATCCACTCGAAAGCCCGGAATCGCGCCGGATGTTTCCAATTCCCGCGCCAATTCGCCCATGGCCGCCTCATTCAGAGGTAGAGTGTCTTGGGTATCCCAACTGACTGTAGAAAAGCCGAACAGGAAATTCTTATCGATATCAGGCCGCAGAGCGTAGGAAAACAACTGATCGAACCCGGCCTCATAGGCGTTCGCGTCATAGTCCATTTGTCCCAACAATAAGGGATTCTTGGCCGCATCCTTGGAATGGGCAGCGTTGAATTCCTCCGAGTTGGGGCGTACGGTCAGCCAACCAGTTGGGTAGGTCACTTCGTATCCGCCATTTACATGCGTAAATTTTGTACCCCCATCCGGCAGAACTTCCAGAGTTGTCACAGCGGCTTCAGAGGTGGCTGTTGGGAGCGGCTCATTGGCGGGAACCTGCCCCACCGGTGCGCCCGCAACAGCTGTTTGAGTCATGGCCGCATCCACGGTCAACACGACGATGGTGGGCAGCAAAGCCGGGTCAACGGGCGCAGGCTGACTCATCCCTGGAATAACACACGCCAAAGCTGACAGGAGGATCATGTAAATTGTGAGATAGCGCCTGAATTTCATGGTTGAGTTCCTTTCATTTCATGTTTGATGGCGGTTTGAGGTCACATATTCATTTCTTCAGAATCAATAATCTTTCACACCGCTAATGCAAACATCTCATCTTTTCCCACCCTATCTTTTCCTGAAAGGCACGTAAAAATTCAGGACAGATTCAATTTATCATTGAACCACTTATAAAAGTATTCCAAAAACAGGCTACCTTGTAATCGATTTTATATAAAAGGACTATTCGAGAAGCCCAAAGGATTCGATGATTTCATCAAAGGATGGTTCTATCGTATCCAGCCATTTCTCGGTGGTGGAAAGGGTGATGTTAAGGGTGCCTACGGGAGTATCGAAAAATATCAAGTTTTGCCTGACGGTAATGCTGGCCCCATCCTGAGTAATGGCGGATGTGCGGGTGGCGATCAACCCGTAGGGAATACCGCTCTTTGTAGCGTGAATTTCCGTTGCCAGCACTTCAGAATCGCCCAGCGAATTTGCAAGTCTACCGGCAATCGCCTTTATCTCCTCCTGATCGAGCGCGGAGGTTTCCAGTTGCCGATCCCAAAGCACAGTGACGTTGGTCACAAACCCGCCGTCGATGTGGTCCTCGTTGGCGTCGAGTGCAAATAGCCGAAAGATGTTCGGGTCCTGGGTCTTGATAACGCCCAGCGAGCGTTGAATAGCCGGATTCGAGGCTTGGGGCAGAAGGCTGATGGTATCGAACTCTGGCGCATTGATGCGCCCAGTGAGCCACTCTGATGGAACCGTGACTTGATATTTGCCAAGCAGGTCGATGAAGGTCCTGCTGTCATCTTCATTGAAGTTCAGAACGCTTTCCGCAGACGGGGTTGCGACAGCCGCGACTTCAGTATTTGTGGGCATGGGCGTCGGAGGAATCGCCTCCTCGGTTGTGCCTTCGATGACAATGGCTGGAGGGGCTTGCTGAGTTTGGGTAAGCGCGGCAGACACGGTTTCAGCGATCATGATCTCCAGTCGTGTATCAGGCGTCGGCGGAGGGGCTGAGGCGGATTGGGTTGCAGGCAGAATACATGCCAGGGTCGTCAACAACATGACAATTGAAAAGATCGATCCACTATTTTTTCTCATGAGTTTCCTCTCTGTGAAATGAAAAAGCCTCCCGGCTATTATACGCCGAGAGGCTTGCTGTCTTCATGGCTTATGGAGTGGCCTGCCCTTTGGCGACCATGTCTGCAAAGTTCGTGCCTTTCAGACGTCCAACCAGCTGCTCCTGCGCATCGCACCAAACCGGGCGCAGCGGGCAATTCTCATCGAAGGAACACGAACCGGTATCGCCCACACATTCATTGAGTTGAATGGGGCCATCAATGGCTTCGATGACCTCCAGAAGGGTGATCTCTTTTGGTCCGCGCGCCAGGGTAACGCCTCCACGCGCGCCGCGCGAAGTATGCAATAACCCGGCAATCGAAAGTTGCGAAATGATCTTCGCAAGAAAAGACGGCGGGATCTTTTGTTCTTCTGCGATGGTGCTTGTGGCGGTACGTGTATCACCATTACGAGCTAGGTGTAACACGGCTCGAACGGCATAGTCAGCTTGACGGGTGATTTGCATAATTTACCTCACTATAAACGGGCAAAAATTACCTACAATCACGATTTTATTGTGAAGTTTGGTGCAAGGCAAGTGATAGAGGTCACAGGTAAATTATGACCTTTTGCTCTGAATTGTTTTACCCCCAATCGAAGATAATTGCCCATTTTTGGAAAAAAATTCAGCATCACAAACCCGTGATGCTGAATCTGCCTTATTCTTTCTTCGAAAACTATCTTGTGAGCGTGAGATTGCCCGCACCCATCTCAATGACAAAGGTCAACGTGGGGCCTTCCCCATCCTGCTCGTAATGACTCCCGCTTCGACTCCAGCCGGAGCCTGCGTTGACATTCGAGAACCCGCCCTCCACTGTGACCACTGCGTTGACCCCATCGGGCACCACGATGATGACGTTGCTCAGGCCAGACTCGATCTTGATCGAGGCGTCGCGCTGGAGCTCGCCGGAGAAATCGAGGGTATAGTCACCTGCGCCTGCGGAAAAGTCGAACAGGCTGAAGTTGGCGTTGGCAAGACCGGTCATGCTTACATCAGATGCGCCAGTGTTGTAGGTGAATGTGTCCATCTCCGCCTGGTTGGGTTCGGAGAAGGAGAGTTCCACATTTGCGGCGCCATCAGAAATATCAAGGCGGGTCAGAGCGAGACCGCCAAATTCGAAGGTACCGTCATAGGCGCCAGAATCGATCTTCAAATTCATCGGCTCGCTGCCAAGTTTGAAGTCCCATTCGTTTTTGAGTCCATCAAAGGCTGGGAAGCCGTTGATATTGCCATCTCCAACGCGGATATCAACATCGCCGCCATCTGTGTTGATCTCAGGTTCGAATTGATCGTAATTGTAGATGGCGGTGCCATCCACCAGCACATCCGCGCCAGGGGCAAGCTTCAATTCGCCCGCGCCAAATTTGAGCGCCAGGTTGACTTCGTCCGAATCCGGGTATTCCACACGGATCTCATCGGTCACATCCGGGCCGGGCTTGGGCGGCTGGGGGACATTAATTCCACAAGCCAGTGCGGTCAACGCGAGAATCGCGATAAAGGGTATAAGTTTGCGATACATAGAAAAACCTCCTCAGGTTATTGCCTAAGGAGGTATACGGGATGAACGGGTTATAGGTTGCAGGTTGAAAGTTACAGGTCAGGGTGCGACTTTTGACCTTCGACTCTTCGATGAACTCAAGACAAAGCCTTCGACTGTCTTTAGATTCGCCAATATCTTCCGCGTGGACTCTGCTACTTCTTCTATCGCCTTGTTGAACGCTTCTTCATTCGCTTTGGAAGGCTTGCGGTATCCGCTCACTTTGCGGACGTACTGCAGGGCAGCTTCATAGATCTCCTGCTCAGTGACGGGGTGATCCATATTTCTAAGGGGTTTGATACTTCGGCACATTTCAACACTCTCTTTCCTTGTTACTCGTTACTCATCACTTTTTACTTTTCTTTTTTCAGCGCCTTATCCAACGCCTGATCCAACGAGCGGACTTCGATGATCTCAATGCCCTTCGGATATTCTTCGCCTTTGCGGATCGCCTTCGGGATGATGGCGGTTTTGAAGCCAAGTTTTTGTGCTTCCCTCAAGCGAGCGACCATCTGCCCCGGCATGCGCAATTCACCTGCCAGACCGATCTCGCCGATCAAGACCGCTTCTGCGCGGACCGGCACATCCTTCCATGAAGAAGCGATGGCGGCAGCGACGGCTAAGTCTGCGGCGGGTTCATCAATCTGAATGCCGCCCACTACGTTGACGAAGACATCCTGCTCGGCAAGTTTCAAGCCAACCCGGCGCGTCAACACAGCCGTGATGAGCAATAGACGGTTGAAGTCCACGCCGTTAGGCGTGCGGCGCGCATTTCCGAATTGAGTCGGTGAAGTTAATCCTTGAATTTCCACAAGAATGGGACGCGTCCCTTCCATCGTCACTGCAATGGTCGAGCCCGCCGCGTTGATTAATCTCTCCGCTAAAAACGCCTCAGACGGATTGGTCACTTCGATCATGCCGCCTTCGCGCATTTCGAAGACACCCACTTCCGAGGTAGCGCCGAAGCGATTCTTCACCGAACGCAGCAAACGATACGCCTGGAAGCGATCCCCTTCAAGATACAAGACCGTATCCACAATATGTTCCAACACACGCGGACCGGCAATCGCGCCTTCTTTGGTGACATGCCCGATCATAAAGACCGACACGCCGGAAGACTTCGCCAACTCACGCAACTGTGATGAACATTCGCGCACCTGTGAAACGGAGCCCGCGGAAGAATCCAACCCGGTCATGTAGGTGGTTTGGATGGAGTCGACGATCAACAGGTCTGGTTTGGTATCGCGGACGTGGTTCATGATCACTTCAAGATTCGTCTCGGTTACCAATAAGAGATTCTTCGGTAATTCCTTGCTCGCATTGTACAGACGCACAGCGCGCATCTTGATCTGCCGTTCCGACTCTTCGCCGGAGACATACAGCACACACTGCACCTTCGCCATTTCCATTGCCATTTGCAGCATCAGCGTGGATTTGCCAATGCCCGGGTCACCGCCTACGAGCACAATGGAGCCGGGGACGATGCCGCCGCCGAGCACGCGCGCGAATTCACCGATGGGAAGGTGGACACGATCTTCCGCATCCCCACTGACCTCGGAGATGGGGCGTGGTTCCGAGCGTCCGCTCAAGCCGCGAACGGCCCCCGACCCCTTCGAGACCGGTTCATCGTGGATGACTTCTTCGACCATGCTGTCGAAGGCACTGCACTGCGGGCACTTGCCCATATACGATGCGGCGACGCGTCCGCATTGCTGACATACAAATCGGGTATGAGTTTTTGTTTTTGCCATAAGATTCACCTGTTAATGTCACCCTGAGGGAGCGTGTTCTCCGCGACCGAAGGGTCTCTAAGATTGTCGTAGAGATTCTTCGCCGCAAAGTCAAAAGCGCGGCTCACGCGTGCTTGCGCACGGTGCAGGCAGAATGACAATGGTCGTCAGTATAACAGAATTTTTGTTCTGTTTTTAGAGTCTGCTATACTCGCAGAATCAAAGGAGAACCGCATGAAACTTGTATCAGACATTCTTATCGTGATCGTCGCCCTCTTGCATTTTTACTTCCTCTACCTCGAAATGTTCCTCTGGGACAAGCCGCGTGGGATGAAGTCCTTTCGCATGACGGAGGAGCAAGCGAAACAATCCAAGACCCTCGCCATGAATCAAGGACTATACAACGGCTTCCTCGCCGCTGGTCTACTGTGGGGATTGATCGCAGGTGACCCGGTGAAGATATTCTTCCTGAGTTGTGTCATCATTGCTGGGATTTTCGGTGCGTTTACTGTGAGTAAAAGAATCTTTTACATCCAAGCTGTCCCCGCTATTTTGGCGCTGGTAATTTTGTTGGTGTTTTAAGATATTACCGCTAAGCACGCGAAGTACGCAAAGATTTAAAGCTCTTCTTCGTGCTCTTGGCGGTCTTAGCGGTAATAAACAAAAAGGGCGACCCTTGTGGTCGCCCTTACATTATTTCACGATATTCACGAAATCCGCAAACAGACCATATGCCGTTTCAACGGGTCCACCCGTCATACCGGGTTTTTCGGATAAGACAATTGAGTAATCAATGATGACATCGGTGCGGAAGGTGATTCCCGTGCTGGAGTTCATCATGCCGTACAACGACGAAGACGAATCCACCAATTGCGGGGCAACGCCAACTTTAATGTCTCCATTCACTTTTTCAGCAGAGCAAACCAATTTATAACGCTTGCCTTCCGCTTTGGCTTTGGCGATCATCTCAGAGGTGATGCCGCGAATGCCAGTGGGGTTCACTTGCTGCGGCGTCATGGGCGTATCCCACAACACGGTTACCAATGCAGCGACCTTGATGGCGGCATCCCAACCGTCCACGTCGTTGGTGGGGTCAGTTTCTGCCAAGCCGATCTTCTGCGCATACTTCAATGCTTCGTCGTAGATTTCGCCGCTTTCCATTCGGGAGAGGATTACATTGGTCGTGGCGTTGAAGATGCCTTTGAAGGATTCCAACTCCGCCAACGGGAACGCCTCACGCATGACCGAGAAAACGGGTGCGCCTCCCAGAACCGCGGATTCATGCCGGAAAATTTTCCCCTTCGATGCCGCTAACGCGGTCAACTCACGATAGCCATGCACGACCGGACCTTTATTCGCGGTGCTGACGTGCATTCCCAAACTCAATGCCGTGCGGATATGATCCAGCGCGGGTTGACCGGTCTCTGTGTTGACGGGGGAATTCTCGAACATGAAGTTGGCTTGGGAATGATGAATCACTTCCATTGAATCTGCCAATGGCTTAACCGATAATGCCGAAATATCTTTGCCGCTTTCCACGAGTTCCAATGCTTTCTGA
>JAEURI010000010.1 GCA_016789225.1 Anaerolineales bacterium | reverse complement strand
GGTCACGGTTGTAAGCGGGTTGTTCAACTCATGAGCGATCCCTGCCGCCATTTCACCAACGGCTGCAAGTTTCGCCGCCTGCAACAGGCGGTTCTCGGCAGCGCGTTGGGCATCCATACGAGCTTTCAATTCAGTCTCTGCCATGCGCAATTGACTAACCGTTAATTGAAGTTTCTGATATTGGTTCGCGCTGGTCACCACCGAAGCGAGGATGCCCGCCAATGCCTCCATTGCGATCAGGTCGTTATGGGAGAAGGCATTAAGTTCACGGCTTTCCACGTCGATGATGCCAAGAATATCGTCACCATCCCGAACAGCCACGCAAATTTCAGAGTGCGCCTCCCAGCCAGGGATGGGTTTATAGACCTCACTTTGAGCCGTGTCATTGAGCAGGATACTCTCTCCTTTACGGGCTACATGGCCGGTCACGCCGTCAGCTTTGATAAATTCGTTGCTCCCCAATGCTTCCTTGAACGTCTCGGCTTGCGTCCCACCGATACCCTGGATCGAAAACTTTCCTTTATCATCCAACAGCAAGATCGCAGCCAGTTCATATTTGAAATATTGCGCCACCAATTCGGCTGTGATACTAGCCACTTCTTTTTTATCGTTCAGACCGATCACCTGCTGCACCACTTCATGGATCAGACCCAGGCTGCGCGCACGTCCCTCCGCCTCTTCACGCAGACGGGTATATTCGATCAGGCCTGCCAGATGACTGGCGATCACCACCATAAGATGCTCGTCATACTGGCTGAATGCCTCGGCATAAGCATTTTCAATCACGAGTACGCCGGTAGCCTGCCCACGATAGCGCAGTGGAACGATCAACTCGGAACGCGCGCCCATATGAATGCCAATGAAATTTTCACGCGAGGCATCCGAGACGCGACGCACCCGTCCGTCACGCAGCAAGGGCTGGATGGGATGATCCGCCACCGAAACGCTGACCACATTCAACTTGCCGTCCAGAAGGCGGTAATCGCGCAGGATGCGTCCGTCACTGGAGCGCAGGAAGAGGGCGATCAATTCCGTGGTAAAGGCGCGCGAGAGCAGGCCGAACATGCGTCGCGCGATCTGGTCGAGGTTTTGCGCGGAGGAGACGGTGAGCACAAAGTCATTGAGCAGGCCCAAACGCCGCAAGTGCGCGGCCATTTCTGAAAACGTGACGACGATATCCACGGTCTGCGGCACGCTGGAGGCCAGTTCGCGCAGTTGACCGCGCTCCGCCATCGTGATTTCTTTTTGCCGCCACAAAGCCACCACGCCGATCAGGCGCTGGCCGATGACAAGCGGAAGACAGACCCAAACGCCCGTCCCCTGCTTGAATGTGGCAAAGGGAAGCTGGTCGAAGTTGGGTTGTCCGCGCGTGAACAGTACATCGGATAACGAACGGTTCACCCGCCGGAAGATGGGATTTTCATCAATGACCAGCGACGCGCCTTTGGCTTTGGGCGCGTTCCATTCAGCTTGAATGTCGAGTGTGTCGCCGCGTCGGATCGCCAGCCAGGCTCCCTGGCAGGAAACCGCTTGCACGAACATTCCCAAAACCTTTTCGAGAGCAAGCGGCAGATCGAAGGCCAGACCAGATTGCAGGTCCGGTAGAAGCGTTTGCTCATGAGGCGTGAAGCGCCCCGAGAGCAGAGAGGATGTCAGACGCCAGATACGTTGGGCAGCCGGAGATTGATCCTCCGCACCCACCAGAATCATTTTCGACGTTCCACTGATGGGAAAGGAAAAGAAGCGCCCGCCGCCGACAGATTTATTTTCAGGGATTCCAGCCGAGCGCGAATAGCCCCCGCTAAGCGCACCGCACAGCCATGCATCAGTGGATGGATTCCCCATAATGCCGGTCAACTCGTTCTGGGCGGCCTTGGTCAAATGATACGAGGCCCGCACCAGCCATACACCACCCACTCGCTCAGCCAGCACGGCCCAATCCGCATTGGTGAGCTGCACCGCATCCTTGAGCTGGGTATCGATACCGGTTTCGGTCTGCATGGCAATTGCGCTAAATTATACATTACCCTCGGATGGTAAAATAGCCCCCTATGACTGACATTCTTGTAATTGGAGGCGGGCTTTCAGGCAGTGAAGCGGCCTGGCAGATCGCCGAACAAGGTTTAAAAGTAAGGCTTTATGAAATGCGCCCATCGACCCCAACCGGCGCGCATGTGACGGATGATCTGGCAGAACTGGTCTGTTCGAACTCACTTGGCTCGAATCAACCCGACCGTGCCTCTGGTTTGTTGAAGAATGAACTGCGCCGATTGAAATCTCTTCTGGTGGAGTGCGCCGAAGAAACCGCCCTGCCCGCCGGGGCCGCCCTGGCCGTTGACCGCGAAGCCTTTGCCCGCCGCGTCACTGAACGTATTTCGGCTCATCCAAACATTGAGCTTGTACGCGAAGAGATGAAGGAAATTCCCTCCACGCCCACCATATTGGCAAGCGGGCCGCTCACTTCAGATAATCTTTCCAAATCCATTGCGGCGCTCAGTGGCGATGAACATCTATTTTTCTTCGATGCCATCTCGCCCATCGTCCGCGCGGAGAGCATCGACATGAATATCGCTTTCCGTGCCTCGCGCTACGACAAGAGCGAGCAGGAGCAGGGCGATTACATCAACTGTCCCTTCACCAAGGAACAGTATTATGAATTCCTCAATGCTCTGCGTACTGCCGAACGCATTGAATTGCGCTCCTTTGAAGATGCCATTCGCACAGGCGTGAAAGCCGGTCACTTTTTTGAAGGCTGTTTACCTGTGGAGATCATCGCCGAACGCGGCGACGAATCTTTGGCGTATGGCCCCATGCGCCCGGTCGGCCTGCGTGACCCGCTTACCGGCAAACGTCCGTATGCGGTGGCGCAGTTGCGTCAGGATAATCTAGCGGGAAGTTTATATAACATCGTTGGCTTTCAGACCAATTTGAAATTCCCCGAGCAGCGTCGTGTATTGCGCATGATCCCCGGCCTGGAGAATGCCGAATTCGAGCGCTACGGCCAGATGCACCGCAATACCTTTGTCGCTTCGCCGAAACTTCTGCGCCCCACGCTTCAACACATCACGCGCGACGACCTCTTCTTTGCCGGTCAGATCACGGGCGTGGAAGGCTACATGGGTAACATCGCCACCGGCTTGCTGGCGGGCCTCAATATGGCAAGGCTTATCCTGGGCAAATCTCCATTGACCCTGCCGCAGGAGACCATGCTCGGCGCACTCTGCCATTACGTCACCCATGCCGACCTCAAAGACTTTCAACCAATGAAAGCCAACTTCGGCATCCTGCCGGAATTGAAACTTGAAAAGAAGATCGGCAAACGCGAAAAAGGCCAGGCCTATGCCGACCGTGCCAGCCAGGCTCTTGAAACTTATTTGAGCCGTGCCCTCTAATGAACAAACGAAACGCCGCCATCTATTTGACTCTCATCGCCGCCCTGCTGCTCGCTGTAACCGGATGGTATGCCGCCTCTTTTCTTAACTATGGGTCTGCTCCTGTTTCTTTTAGCGGAGAGAACGCCTATGCCGATGTGCAGACTCAAGTCGACTTCGGACCGCGAACGCCCGGGTCGGCTGGACATGCCCAGGTCCGCGAATGGATGCGTGAAGAACTGGAATCCGCCGGGTGGACCGTGGAAGTCCACGAGTCAAGCCGCATGGGTCACCCCATCTACAATCTCATCGCAAAACGAAACGAGGAAGAACCGCAGATCATTCTCGCCGCGCATTACGACACACGCTTTTACTCCGACCAGGACCCTGATCCTCTCAAACAGATCGAGCCTGTCCCCGGCGCAAATGACGGGGCATCGGGGGTGGCCGTTTTGCTGGAACTGGCGCGTTCATTGCCCGATGACACGGTTCCCGTCTGGCTGGTGTTCTTCGACGCCGAGGACAATGGTCGCATCGACGGTTGGGATTGGATCCTCGGCTCGCGCGCCTTTGCAGAGGAAGTCCAGGTCAGGCCGCGCACTGTCGTCATTGTGGATATGATCGGCGATGCCGACTTGAACATTTACCTCGAAAAGAATTCGGACAAAACCATCCGCGCCGAAATTTGGGAGACCGCCGCCACACTTGGCTACGGAGAACAATTTATCAATACCGAAAAATACAGCATGCTCGACGACCACACCCCCTTCCTCGAAAAAGGCATCCCCGCTGTGGACATTATCGACTTCGACTATCCCTACTGGCACACCACACAGGACACAGTGGATAAGGTCTCTGCCGAAAGTCTACAGGCTGTCGGCGATACCTTGTGGCATTGGGTCGTGAATCAAGGCCAATGAACTCGAAGAATCGGAAATGGACGCAGCAAAGTTGCTTGACAATGCCTTTTTCGTACACGAAACTCACGGAATGAACGGGTTTTAATGGGCCTCTGCTCCTTTCGTAGTTTCCGTGCCATCTGTGTACAAAAGAATCATTTCCGTTTTATAGTATGGTCAAAAGCATGAACTGGGCGTAAACTTAAGACAATGGCAGTACAGGCATCGTTGCGAAAAATTCGAACCATATGGGTGGAACGCATCTCCCGGGAATTAGCCAGCGGAGAGGGTGTCCGCGCGGGTTTCACTGAACAATTGGAACGCTTCTATGACCTGTTGGAACAGACCATCGTCACAGGCGACATGGCCTGGCTCGACTCGATCCTGTATGACTGGGGGCGCTCCCCCACCGAAACCAATTTAGAGCAAGCAGATTATTTCGTCTCATTCGTGCTGAACCGGATGATGTCGCTCACCATCGAGATCGCACGCGACCACCTAAAGAACAAGGATGCCCTGGAATTGCTGTCATCGGTGGTTCCCATCCTGGCGCATAGTTTGAGCGTGGTGGTACGGTACGAAATGGAAACGCGTGTTGCTCATATTTCCAACGAATTGGGCAAGGTGCAGGAAAAACTGCAAATCCTCGACCAGAACAAGTCAAAATTCATTTCGGTGGCGGCACACGAATTGAAGACCCCGCTGACCCTTATTGAAGGCTACACCTCCATGATGGCCGACGTGGTGCAGCAATCAGAACAAGTGCAGATGAAAAACTACATCAGCGGTGTCAACACGGGCATCCTGCGCCTGCGTGACATTATCGACGACATGATCGATGTCTCATTGATCGACAACAACCTGTTGACGTTGAACATTCAGCCGCTGTGGATCAGTCACCTGTTAAACCTGATCCGGAATGAGTTCAAGAAACCCACCGCAGAACGCAAGCAAACTCTGGATGTTCACGATTTTGACGGCAGTGAACTGATGATCTACGGTGATTCGGAACGGCTATATCAAGCCCTGCATAATGTGGTGTCAAACGCCATCAAATACACACCCGATAATGGCACCATCACCATTCATGGACGCCTGCTCCCCGGCTTTGTGGAGATCACCGTAAAGGATACCGGCATAGGCATATCCTCCGAAAATCAGACTCTGATCTTCGACAAATTCAGCCAGCTTGGGCGGGCCGATCTGCACTCGAGCGGCAAGACCAAATTCAAGGGTGGCGGCCCAGGTTTGGGATTATCCATTGCGCGCGGCATCATCGAGGCGCACAGCGGAACGATATGGGTTGAATCGGAGGGTTACGACGAAGTAAAATTACCAGGCTCAACCTTTCACATCTTATTGCCTACGCGCACAGAGCCGACCAACCCAGTGATGATCAAGTTTTTCGGTAATCTCGACCCGACCAAATCAGAAACGGAATCAAGTGGCAAAGAAAATCCCCCAACCAACGACCCCGCCGCGTGAACGCGCCTTCCTAGTCGGCGCGGATATTCACGATAGAAAACAGATTCTCTCCCTCGAAGACTCGCTTGCAGAATTGGCCCTGCTTTCAGACACAGCCGGTGTGGATGTGGTCGGTGAGCTAACCCAAAAATTAAGCCGCCCGCATGTCGAAACCTATATCGGCCCCGGCAAGGTGGAGGAACTCAAGGCGCTCGTAGAGGAAACCCTGGCCGAAGTCGTCATCTTTGATGATGAACTCCTGCCGCGTCACCAACGTGAACTGGAAAAAGCGCTCGGCCACAGTGTGCGCGTTCTGGATCGCACAGCGCTCATCCTCGACATCTTCGCTCAACATGCCCATACAAAAGAAGGCATGCTCCAGGTGGAGCTTGCCCAATACGAATATAATCTGCCACGCCTCACCCGTGCCTGGACGCACCTTGAACGCCAGGCCGGTGGTGGCGGCGGACGTGCCGGGTCTACGGGCGGAGTTGGGTTGCGCGGCCCAGGCGAGACCCAGCTCGAAGTAGATAAACGCTCCATCCGCAACCGCATCGCACACATCAAGCGGGAATTGGAAAAAGTCGAAGATCATCGTATGCGCTATCGTGCCCAGCGCAAACGCTCCCGCATCCCTACCGTGGCCCTGGTTGGCTACACCAACGCGGGCAAATCCACGCTGCTGAATCGCCTCTCGAAAGCCGACGTCTACGTGGCAGACCAGTTATTCGCCACCCTCGACCCAACCACAAGAAGAGTACAGCTTCCCGGTGACAACACTGCCCTGTTCACCGATACCGTGGGTTTTATTCAAAAACTTCCCACCACATTGATCGTGGCCTTTCATGCCACGCTCGAAGAGATCGCAGAAGCCGACCTGCTCCTGCATGTGGTGGATATTTCCCATCCCAACGCACTGGGACAATTTCAGGCAGTCGAAGAAACGTTGAAGGAGATCGGCGCGGGTCACATTCCCATGATTACTGCGCTAAACAAAGCTGACCGCCTGAAAGATCCGGAAAACGCACGCAAGATCCTACAAAACTTTCCCAAATCCGTGGCCATCTCTGCCATGAAAAACACAGGCATCGGAGACTTGTTGGTCCTTGTCCAGGAGGAATTGTTCGAGGCGTATACCAACGTACATGTCCGTCTGCCGTATAAGGAAGGCGCGCTCATTTCGCTCTTCCACGAACTGGGCCAGGTGGAACGCATCGAGCATGAACGCGGCGGCGTGGTAATGCATGGGCGCATCCCAGGCCGATTATTGGCACAATTCTCTCCCTGGCAGGCCAAGGCCAACGGACATGAAAGACATCGCAGCCCGGAAATGGAAGACGAAACCAATACGGAAGAGGAAGTATGATCTCAAAATTCTTGGACTTTATCTCTGAATATCTCGCGCATCGTAAAGGCCTGTTACCCATCATCGGGTTGATCCTGATCATCATCAACCTCATCCTTCAGTTCATCTTCCCCGGTTCCATCCTTATCACCAGCAATCTTTTTTTACACCTCGGCCTGATCGTAGCCATCTTTGGTCTGATGCTGGCCTGGGCCTTGTAACCTAACTTAAAGCGATGGTTTCCCCGGTCGCGATCAAAACCCTTCTTAATCAATATCGTGTCGAGGAGTTCATCGGGCTCACCCCGCTCGGCGAACTGTACCGCGTCATTGACGAGCGCAGAGATAGATCGCTGGCCCTCACCCTTCTTCCCGAAACCATTACCGGGAATTCCGAGGCGCTCAAGGAGCTGGAAGCAGCCTCCAGCCGCTTACAGGCACTCTCCCATCCGAATCTCAATAAATACCTGGGCGTATTCCAATCGCCAGGTCATGCCTTTCTGCTAGAAGAATGGGTGGACGGCCCGTCATTAAAGACAATTCGCGAGCGGGCACATTTCACGGCGGAAGAATCCCTTTTCATCGCCAACGCCCTCTGCAGCGGATTGGAAACGCTTCACAAACAAAATTTCCTTCATCTTCACCTCGCCCCGGAATTGATCCGCGTGAATCAGCGCGGTGAGATCATCCTATGCGGAATCGGCGCTGCACGGCCAATCGGAACCCAATCCAAATTCGCAGCCGGAAAGTATCCGCCGCTTTACGTCCCTCCAGAGCAACTTCAATCCCAGATCCCCGGCCCGGCTGCGGACATGTACGCGCTGGCTGTGATCCTATATGAGCTGACGACCGGCGCGTGGCTCAACGGCAAACAGCCGCCCAAAACGGTCGATTCGATCCGCAGAACCCATCTTGAAGTGACGCCCCCGGCGCCCTCATCGCTGAACCGGGGAATTCCCGATCATTTCTCCCGCATGATCCTTTGGACATTGCGAAAAAATCCCGAAGACAGACTCAAGTCGACGACGGAATTGATCTCCTCTCTTTCCCTGGCGCTTCACACTTCGACAGAAAAGATTCCGCCTCGCGCCGACCCGGCAACTGCCCCTGTCACTTCAGCCGCTCTCAACGAGTGGAGCTTTCTCCCTCCGCCCAACCCAAAGTCGATTATCAACGATGCGGTCCCGCTCGATGAACGCCTCGCGACCATCTCCACACCCAAAAAGAGACGGTCGTTCCAGGCAGGCCTGGTGCCCATCTTCCTTTTTGTTTTGGTTGCGGGATTTATCTCTCTATTTTTATTCGTGCGCCCTGCAGAGACGCCGCTTCCCACCCCCATCGTCTTTACGCCCATTCCCATAAATTTCACTCCGCCGCCGACGGACACTCCCCTGCCCCGGCCAACATTGACCAATGGAGGGCGCATCATCTTTACCTGCACCCGCGGTGATTACAATCAGCTTTGCATGGTCAACCGCGATGGCACCGACCTTGTTCAACTTACCGACATGGCGGCCAGTAATTATTATCCGGTCTTTACATTGGACGGCAGTTCGATCCTGTTTGCATCCAACCGCAACGGACCTTTCGATCTTTTCCTGCTCAGTTTTGGAGAAAAACAGGTCTTGCAGGTAACCGAACGGGTAGGGAATGTCATCTCTCCCGATTATTCGCCAGATGGTCGTTTTATCTTGTTCGCCAACCGCGTCGGAGACGGGCCGACTGCGGTCTGGATGGTGAATGCGGATGGGTTGAATCCTCGGCTGGTTTACACAGGCTCCGGAGACATCGTCTCGGTGACATGGTCGCCAGACGGGGAAAGGATCGCCTATGCCATGAACATGGGCGTTCCGCAGGAGTACGAGATCTTCACCATGGACACAAACGGGAGAAATCACCTGCGCATCTCGCAAGGCTTGCAGGGCATCGGCGGCAGCGTGGATTGGTCGCCGGATGGCAAATCTCTTTTGGTGCATGCCGGGCCCTTTGGAGATAAGGACATCTTTCAGATCGAGGCCGCGACGGGCGCTTTCGTTCAACTGACCAAAGGCGGCAATAATGCGGGCGCATCCTACTCGCCGGATGGACGTTTCATTGTGTTCAATTCCTTGCGAAACAATGACCAGGCTGATCTGTATATCATGAATGTGGATGGGTCGAACCAGGCTCAGCTCACCAATCACCCCGAGCCGGATTGGGGGGCGAGGTGGGTGGAGTAAGGGGATGGAGAATTGGGAGGAATACGGCGAAGGGAAAGGTAAATGGTTGGAAGCAGGCCCGGGCGGGGTTTGAGGCGTTTTTGAGGGTCGAATCGCCCAACTCATTTTTTGCATCCAATCGGTTTGTTGAATATCGTTTATGAATTGCAGGGGAGGTTTCCATAACAAATCAATAATCAGAAAAAAATAATCTGCGCGGTTAAAACCTTTACACTGCGGATATTTAATGTATGATTACTTCTATCAATGGCGTTTTTCGCGGCTCGTCCACCGCGGGAGGCGCTGTTCATCTTTAATTCACAAATCGAAAGGAAGTTATATGAATGTCCAAGCAACCAAGTTCCTATCTGTCTTCTAAGTTGGAAGGTCGCCTGAAAGCCGATAAAAGCGGAAACAGCATTTTCGCCACTGAACCCATTAATAAGGGCGAGTTGATTGCTGTTTTCGGCGGCGTTGTGTATGAATGGGAGACCTTTATCCACCTACCCGAACGTGAGCGCAGTTTATGCATTCAGGTCGAAGATCGCCATTTCCTGGTGCCGCGCCCCATTGGTGAGGGAGATTATGTCAATCACTCGTGCAACCCGAACGCAGGTCTTTCGGGCCAGATTGGACTCGTTGCCATGCGAGACATCCAAATCGGCGAGGAAGTTTGTTTCGACTACGCCATGAGCGATACGATGGCGTATGACGAATTCGATTGTTTATGCGGTGC
Organism: Anaerolineales bacterium; assembly: GCA_016789225.1. Lineage (GTDB taxonomy): Bacteria > Chloroflexota > Anaerolineae > Anaerolineales > Villigracilaceae > Villigracilis. Next base: position 276 of record JAEURI010000010.1, on the reverse strand, counting down.
GCCCACCTGCCGCGGCAAAGTGGGCGGCAATGACTGGCAGCGCCCGGAGTTGCAAAAGCGTTACGCGGGCTTTTTTGCCCCACACGTCCAGCGCAAGATCGATGCGCAAAAGGCGGAACGTCGCGCCTTTGAACGGGCGATGCGCTCATCAAAGAGCGGCGCGATTGCCAAGCCCGTGGCGGCAACGCTGTATAAGTAAGTTTAGAGCAGACCTCCGAGGTTTCCCCCTAAAGGGGACAAGTAAAAACCTCGGAGGTCTTTTTATTTACTTTAAGC
>JAEURI010000249.1 GCA_016789225.1 Anaerolineales bacterium | reverse complement strand
CCGGCTGAGACGAGTTGTCCCTTTTCATCCCTTAACAACCAATCTGAATGCTCGCGATACAACCGCGACGACTTGGCTGCGAGAAGCGGCGCGAGCCAAAGTCCTGCGCGCCTGCCTGTGGATTTGATCTTTTCGGCCAGTGCACTCATGCCGGATGGAAATTTTGTGTTTGCTTCCCAGTCCCCGATGTCTTGCTGCCAGCCGTCATCCACCTGCAAGACTTCAAAGGGCAGGTCGCCGAGCAGGTCGAAAGATTGATACAAAAGTTTTTCATCGATGGCGGTGTAAAGGCTGTACCAAGAACACCACACGCGCGGGATATGATTCTTGTCTGCCCGGCCAAAGCGCTGGCCCAGCTCGTTGACATATTCACCGAAGACCTGATTCTCCTGACCATAGGCGACTAGCCATTCGACTTCGCCCGCCTCACTCTGACCTTTGAGCTGATCCCCGACGAGGAACACATGCGTGTCTGTAGTCAGTGCTCCGAGCAGAAGGATGTTTCCATCCGCGAATTCGACGGCGCCCAACCACGAGCCATGCGGATTTTTTTCATTCGCATACACTGCGTCCGTTTGAAGCGGATGAAAAATGGCAGGCTTTTGAACCGGAAGCGGGGAGAGGTCTGTCCAGGCAGTTAACGACCAGGACTGCCATCCGTGACGATAATAGCGGATGGGAGACTCCGTCAGACGGATGTGAATGTCCTTTGCCGGGAGGATGCTTGTTTTACCTTTAATTTCATTCAGGGATAGATTCATGACTTGTTGCCTCTCAATAAAGCGGATGCGGCCTGCGCACCGAAGAATGCAGCCGTGCCGGAGATCAAGATTGAAATTAATAACACAAAATGCGAGCCTGCCGCGATCGCCAATGCGGTTTCATATGGGTAATTGAATGCGACCAGCACGGAGGCCCAGCCGACCTCATGGGTGCCGATGTTGGCGAAACCCTGTAAGGGCAGTAACGTCAATGGGATCATCACGATCGAGATGACGACCACATGATAGAACGACACTGGCAGTCCCATGCTTTGTGCGGCGGAATAGAAATTCAGGTAAACGCACATCCAGATGCCAGCGGTCAACAAGGCTGTACGGGTATGCGCGCCATGGGCTCGGATCTCGCGCAGTCCCTCCAGAAATTTGTTCCACGCCGAGAGGATTCGCGCTTTGACATTCTTTTTCCCCTCGCTCGTGCTTTGCGGAGTCAGGGTAGGTTTTGAAAATTGTAAAAAGGCGAAGATGACGAGGCTGCCCAGCAGAACGAGCGCGCAAAAGAGAAGGGATGAGCGGTAGATCCAGTCTGGCATTTCTTCCCTGGTGAATGGCAGGATGATGGCAAGCACCAGGGCAACTACGGAGAAATCGTAATACCGCGCGGCGAGCAAGGTGGCAGTACCTTCCGCCATGGATACATCCAGCCGATTTTTAGCCAGGAAGATGTAGGTCACATCGCCGGTTTTGGCGGGCAGCAGATACATCAGGATATTATGTAAGGCCGAGACGGGGACGATCTCCAACCAGTGGACATTTCGAGTGTAAATGAGGTTGGAGAACCGCAGCGCGCGCAAACAAATATTGACGAGGTATGCGGCCAGGGCGACCGCCAGCCAACCCCAATGGATGTCTGAGAAGGCCTTTTTGAGAATGTCCCAATCGAGGTTGAGGAGAAGATAGGCGAGCAGAATCGCTGAGAGGATCCCGCTAATGATGTAGGTAATGACCTTAGGTTTCATTGGGCGCTCTGGAGCTTTGCCAGCCATTCCGGCTCATTTCCGTACCCAAATTTTTCCATCTGTTTTCCGCACAGAGTCTGGAGCTGCCTGGCGTGTTTCGACGTCCAATCCGGCCATTCGGGGAAGAAGGTCGTCTTGGAGGTATTTGCAGGTTCGCAAAATTTTTCGTGGATATTTTTCGCAGGAGGCAGGCCAAAGAAATCTGTGATATGGCGGAAGGCGGCTTCAGGTTGGCTGCTGAACAGTTCCTCGAAGCGGATACATAGGTAAGGCGTTGCAGACCCTTCCAATTTGGACATGACCCGGTTCTTGAAATCCCATACCCAGCAGTATTTTTCAAAGCGGGTGAAGCCGAAAGACCTGCTTAACGGAAGTTCGCCAACAAGAAATGGATTGGGCTGCCAGAAGGGGACGAGGTAATTGCCGATAAAGCTCGTGCACTTTTGACGGGAGAAATTTAACTGCGAGGTGACGTAGTCGCGCGGGTCGCGCACAATATGAAGTACCTTTAGATTCGGGTATAGCTCCGGCGCGATGGAAGCCAGTCCGTATAAAAAATTATTGGCGTCGATGTGAAACGCCTTTTCGCAAGTTTCAATTTCTTTCCCCTTGAATAATCGCCATGCGGTCTTGACTCCGTTTTTGGGGAACAGGTGCGAGAAGTGCATGTTCGTGAGAATTTGAATCGGCCTTGAGTTGCCGCGTTCGTGATAGGAGGCGGCATCAGGATACAGGTCCGCGAAGAGGCGCGCGAGGAAGATGGTTCCCGTGCGCCCGGTGGAGATGATCAAAATCGGCCGAGTATCTTTCATTCGTCTTCTTCGATGGGGGAAGTGGACTCGCTGCGGTCAAAGCGCAACTGTGCGATCTGTTCGGAAACCAGGCCGACCAGAAAGGTCAATGCGGCTGTGGACATCAGCAGGGCCGAGGTTTGTCCGTATGGCGCATTGAGCAGGAAGATGCGCATCAGTCCGTAGGCAATGCCGGTCAAAAGGATGAGCAGACTCAACGGAGCAAAGACCTTGAGCGGCGCATAGAACACAGCGATCTTAAGAATGATCATCAAGAAACGAATCCCATCCTGAAGCGGCTTGATCTTGCTCTTTGTATTTTTATTCCGTCTTGCAAAGCGGATCGATTCATAGCCAAGGCTGTACCCGGCCCGCACGACAGACAGGGTGATGGTGGAGGGATACGAGAATTTATTTGGGAACAGATAGAGGAACTGACGTGCGATCCGCGTTTTGATAGCGCGAAAACCGGAAGTCAGATCCTCTATCTTTTGTCCTGAAACATAACTCGCCAGCGAATTGAAGACCAGGTTTGCAAGGTCGCGATGGGCGGCAGTATCGGAGGCGCTGTTGCGGCTGCCGACGATCATGTCGTATGCGCCGATGCGATTCACCAGAAGTGGAATATCCTCCGGGTTGTGCTGTCCGTCTGCATCCATGGTCACGAGGATAGAACCATGCGCATGCCGGATGCCCGTTTTAACAGCAGCACCATTTCCAATATTATAGGGGTGCCGGATGACCCTTGCTCCAGCATTGCCTGCATTTTCAGCCGTCTCATCCGTGGAGCCGTCATCCACAACGATGATCTCATACCCTCCATCCAATCGTCCGACCACATTACGGATATTTGCGATCACCGCTGCAATGCCCGCTCCTTCGTTGTAGGCTGGGATGACGACCGAAATGCGCGGCTCTTGTCCTTTATTACCTGTCATTCAATACTCCATCTACTTCCAAAATGCGCCGGGATAATAATCGAAACAAGTATAATTGACCAGTATTGAAAAAATGGAATTGGATATGCTGAAAAATCGAACCCTTCTTTTTGTTTCATCACTGCTTCTCTGGTTATTTTTTGCACTGTTTCCCTGGCATAGCGTACTGGCAGATTTTGATATGCTCCGCGTGGGGCTGGCTCTGATCCTTTATGCGATTCCCGGTTCCCTGACCTTTCTTGCCCTGTCTGAATCAAAAGAGGTGACCCTTCTTTCTCTGCTCGGTGGGTTGACCGTTTCGATATTTGCAACCGGGCTGTTGGGAGTCGGCGCCCGTTTCTTTCAGCTAAACTTCACCTTTATTCGTTGGATGTTTGCACTTTGGGGAGTTGGCATCCTTGTGGTGTATTACTTGAAGAACATCGTGATCATTTGGAAATTTGAAAGAACAACCTGGTGGGAGGCGCTATTGCTTGTAGTTGCTGCAGGCTGCGCCATTTACTTTGCCGGCATCGCCAGCCCGCCGCTCATTCACGATGATGCTTTCACTTACAATGCCCTGCTTTATTATTTTCAAAACGCCCCCGCGCTGACATTCGACTTCCCGGATGCGCTTAATCGTCTTGAGATCCCCCGTTTCTGGATTGCCTACTGGCCGTTGGTGGAGGCGATGATCTCCAGCTTTAGCGGCGTGGATGGTCTCTTCGTCACCGGCTCGCTTCTTCCTCCGCTCCTGGCTTGTCTCTCCTTTTTGAGCGTCTACACTCTCGCGCGGACCCTTGGTCTCTCCCGCCTATTGGCGGGCGCTGCTGTCCTTGCACAGGGTTTCAGTTTATTGCGCTTGTCCCGGCAGAATCAGCCCGGTAATCTTTTCTTTCAACGCCTGACCGAAGATAAAGTCGTTGCAGCATTTATCTTGTCGATGATCCTGCTGGCTCTTGTCGTTCAGTATTTCGAGAACCCGACCCGCCGTAAACTGCTTTTGATCTGGATCGCCGCCTGGGCAATGGCCTTCACACACCCTGTTCAGTTTGGGATGACGTGTATGATTGCCGGGGTGTATGGGCTGCCCTCCCTGCTCAACAAGGACATGCGCCTCAAGTACGTGTTCATTATCGGCGTGCTGGCCTCTGTGGTCGTGGTGCCCTACCTCTTCCGATTCGGAGGCGGGGAGTATTCCCAATCCCTGAGTTTTTCGCTGGAAGATGCAGTTGCCAATGACGAGCTTGAGCGCTTCGGAGTCCGCCGTGTGGATATCATCGAAGGGACTCAGTTTTACGGAATATCCCGTTATTTGACGGTCGGTTTGCCGTATGAGATCAGCCTTGTCGCTGTACTCGTCAGTCTGTTTTTCTTCTGGCGAAGTACACCCGCACGTTATATCCTTTCTTTTTTCCTTGTGCTTGGCGTATCGATGCTGCCCTATACCGGCTGGATCGTAGGAATGTTTACCACCCCGTTCCAGTTGTGGCGTCTAACATGGCTCACCCCATTTGGAATCGCTTTTGCATTCTTGCTATGGTTCGGTTATGAGCTTGTCCAGAAGGTCAAACTCCTGAATTTTCTGCGAAGCGGGCTTTCGCCTTTGTATCATGCTTCTGCATATGTGGGGCTTGTAGGGCTTGTGATTTATGTCAGCGCATGGGCCATGAGCAATGTGGAGAAAAGCAATACCGATGTTGACTCGTTTTATGCAAATTATGTCAGCGCGGCGGCGCAGATGAACGCGCTCGAAGTCGAAGGCGCACCCATCATCCTTGGCGGGCCTGATGAGGCGACAAATTCTGTCATCCCAAGCCTCACCATGAAATTCGAACCGATGGTCTTCCGGGTGGAGATCGGCAGCGAAAAAACGCGCCTGTGGAAAACCCTAATGGAAGATGGAACCCCGCCTGATGTCCGCTTTGAAGGGCTGAAGGCAAACGATGTCGAATATCTTTTTCTCAAGGGTGAGCCGGAATGGGTGGTCGCCTTGGCGAATATGTACCCTGAAAATGTGACCTTCCTCTTTCGCGATGAAAGGTTTAGTTTGTACCGGATTCAATACTAATTTCTTATGATTTGTGGCCGCCTAAAGAGGCGGCTTTTTATTCCCCCTTGACGATTAAAATGCCGTAAGGTATATTCCGCACGTTACTTTCGGAAGAGAAGTCAACCTGCCATGTATGAATTCGACAAAACTGATATAAAAATCGTCAATTTACTTCTGGAAGATGGACGAATGTCCGCTTCCGAGATGTCGCGTCGCATGGGGGATATTTCAGAGCGGGCCGTGCGTTATCGAGTGGATCGGATGATCGAAGAGGGTGTCATTCAGATCAGTGCAGTGGTCAACCCTGAGGCGCTCGGTTTCAACATCAAGGCTGATGTATGGTTGGAGGTCGAAGCCGACACGGTTTTGGATGTTGCCAAGAAAATGGCTTCCTTCGAAAATGTAACGTACGTAGCCTGCGGCATCGGGCAGAATGACATCAGTATTCAGGTGGTTGCCAAGGACACTTCGGAGATCTATTATTTCGTCACCGAAGTCGTCCGTAAGGTCCCGGGGGTGCGCAAGACCACAACCTCCATTGTGCCGATCATTCTCAAAGATGTTTACCAGTGGAGAGTGCCAGAGCGCATAGCAAAAGAACTGTCAGAGAACGAAACCATACCAGCATCCAAATAAATCTTGCATTCCCCAAGGTCATTCTATATGACCGTAGTGGGTATAAAGGAGCAACTATGTTCGGTTCAAAGACGCAGGCGTTGCAGCAGCGTGCGCAGAAGGTCGCGCCCCTGGGTGTGAACTCCAACTTTCGGTTTTGGGGAGATGGTATCACCCCGTATGTCGAAAAAGCTAAAGGGGGCTATCTATGGGACGTGGATGGAAAAAAATACATTGACTACCGCATGGCGTTCGGCCCCATTATTTTGGGGCATGCCTATGATGAAGTCGATCAAAAAGTGATTGAAGAAATTCAAAAGGGGATTCTCTTTGCCATGACAGGGGAATTGGAAGTAGCCGTCGCTGAGATGATCGTGGAAATGTCTCCTGCCATCGATATGGTGCGCCTTGCCTGTTCAGGGACTGAGGCGACCATGCATGCCATCCGTGTGGCGCGGGCATTTACCGGGCGCGATATCATTCTCAAATTCGAAGGCAACTATCACGGCTTCCATGACCATACCTTGTGGTCAACCTACGCGCCTGTCGAAGCCTATGGCAATCGTCGTAGTCCGATCCCAGTGCCTGCTTCCTCGGGCATTCCTAAGATGATGCGCGAAAATATCATCACACTGCCCTTCAATGACTTTGAAGGCTTCGAGCGTGTAATGCGTTCATATGGTGAGCAAATTGCCGCGGTCATTTCTGAGCCGTGTCAGGGCAATTGTGCGGCGATCAATCCGCAAGACGGCTTCTTGCAACTCATCCGCAAAAAGACTGAAGAATATGGCTGTGTCTTTATTTTGGATGAGGTCAAGACGGGCTTCCGTATCGCTAATGGCGGGGCACAGGAATACTACCGCCTCACACCGGATCTTGTGACCTATGCCAAAGCCCTGGGCAACGGCTACCCTGTGGCAGCCTTCGGCGGCAAAAAAGAGATCATGTCCATCATTGGACATGGAGTGGCACAAGGCGGGACCTACACCAATAACAAACCCGGCGTGGCTGGCGCGTATGCAACTCTCAATCTTCTCAAAACCAAACCGATCCTCAAAACCATCGAAAAACGCGGACAGCGCCTAATGGACGGCTTGAAGGAAATTTTTGAAGAGAACGATATTCCCGCCGTATTCACAGGTTACCCTGCCATGTTCTCCTTCTCGTTGAATATCGATGCTGTAACTTGTCAGCGTGACTGGCAGCAAAGTGACCGCGAGTTGTATCTCAAGTTAACCGGCAAAGCCATTGAAAAAGGTGTCATGCCAGACTTTGATGCTCGCGAGCCCTGGTTCCTGTGTTATGAGCACTCCGATGCCGACATTGACGAGACGTTGAATGTGTATGCCGAGATCGTGAAGGAAGTGAAAGAGTAAAAGAGTAGACAAGTACACAAGTCGGTAGGATTACAGATCTGCTTACTTGTGTACATATTTACTTGTCTACTTTTCCGGAGACCCTATGTCAAATCTAACTACAAAAGAGATCGTCGATCTGAGCAAGGAGTACACCTTCTTCTCTTGGTCTGTGCAAGGACAAACCAGCCCCATTCCCGTTGAAAAGGCGGAAGGGATTTATTTTTGGGATACAGACGGAAAACGTTACATTGATTTTTCGTCCCAATTGATGAACACGAATATTGGTCATCAGCATCCCAAGGTTGTGAAAGCCATTCAAGATCAGGCGGCAAAACTTTGCTTTGTCCATCCCGGTAATACCACAGATGTCCGCGCACAGTTGGGCAAGAAACTGGCAGAAGTCACGCCGGGTAATTTGAAAAAGACCTTTTTCACCCTTGGTGGTGCAGAAGCGAACGAGAATGCGATCAAGATCGCTCGTTTCTATACCGGACGTCACAAAATATTGGCGCAGTATCGTTCCTATCATGGCGCGACTCACGGTTCTATTGCTCTCACTGGTGATTACCGACGTCTTGCTGTCGAGCCGACTATGCCGGGCGGCGTGCATTTCATGAATCCGCATTGCTATCGCTGTCCGTTCGGGCAGAAGAAAGAATCTTGCAAGCGTGAGTGTATTTCACATTTGGAAGAAGTCATCAAGTACGAGGGCCCCGACAAAGTCGCGGCGATCATCATGGAAGGGGTGGTTGGCTCGAACGGCATTATCGTCCCGCCGGATGATTACTGGCCCCGTGTCCGCGAGATTTGCGATAAGTATGGCATTCTCTTGATCTCTGATGAAGTCATGAGCGGATGGGGACGCACTGGCGAATGGTTCGCTGTAGATAACTGGAAGGTCACGCCGGACATCATCACCACTGCCAAAGGCATCACCAGTGGATATGCCCCCCTTGGCGCAGTTATCGTTACGGATAAGATTGCCGAATTCTTTGAAGATAAATACCTCTACGCTGGTCTGACCTATAACGGTCACGCTCTGTCTTGTGCGGCTGCCTTAGCCACCATTGATGTCTACTCTGAAGATAACCTTCTCGAAAACGCACGAAAAATGGGAAATTATCTGGGCGAATGCTTGGAAGATATCAAAGCAAAACATCCTTCTGTGGGTGATGTCCGCTATATCGGGCTTTTCTCAACCATTGAGTTGGTTGCCAATCGCGAAACCAAAGAGATCATGTCTCCGGCTGTGATGGCAGAAGTGGGCAAAACCTTGCGCGCAAATGGTCTGTTCACTTTCATCATGACGAATAACATGGGCAGCATGGTCTTTGTCGTGCCGC
>JAEURI010000222.1 GCA_016789225.1 Anaerolineales bacterium | reverse complement strand
TATGCCTCATACCCATTCCCTTGAAGAATTATCCCTCAAAAATTCATGGCTTACCGTCGGCGTGTTCGACGGTGTACATCGCGGTCACCGCGAGATCATTCACAAACTCGTGCAGAACGCGCACGAACACAATGCGCCTGCCGTTGTCCTGACCTTTCACCCGCATCCCGCCTCTGTCCTCACTGGCAGGGATATTCGCTGCCTAACCACACCGGATGAACGGGCCGACCTGCTTCTCTCTCTGGGCGTGGATACCGTCATCACCCAACGCTTCACCACGGACCTGTCCACTGTTCCTGCCCATGAGTATATGTCGCGTCTGAAAAAGCATCTGGGGCTGTCTCATTTGCTCATCGGCTACGACTTCGCACTCGGCAAGGGACGCGAAGGCAACGCGCCTCGTCTGACAGAGATCGGCTTGAAGCTTGGATACACCGTCGAAGTGGTACCCGCCCTGAGCGACGAAAGTGGCGTGATATCCTCCACTGAGATCCGCAAACTGGTTTCTACCGGCAGCATGGCCGAAACCGCAAAATTGCTCGGCTATCCCTATCGCATGAGCGGAGAGGTCATCCATGGCGAAGGGCGCGGAAAGAAGCTAAACTTCCCCACCGCAAATGTGAACTATCCAAAAGAGAAGGCAACACCCCCCAACGGCATTTACGCCTGTTGGGCAAAACTAGGCAACGAGCGTTACATGGCCGCGACCAACATCGGCTTGAATCCCACGTTCACCCCCGAGCGAAAAGTTCCCAGCCTGGAAGCCTACCTTCTGGATTTTGACCGCGACATCTACGGCGAGGTGATGACGTTGGAATTCATTACGCGTCTGCGCGATGAGATCCGTTACACGACCATAGAAGCGCTTATCGAGCAAATACAGGACGATGTAAAGCAGACACGCGCCATCTTAAGCCGTGAAAGCAGGCCAGGCGCGTAGCCTGATATTCTGTAAGTATCTGACTTGGCGGGCTTACAGGCCCGTCCTACAAAAGGAGGAGGGTCGTACGTCATGCGAAACCGTGCAGGTATTATTTTGATCCATGAGGGAAAGCTGGCGTTGATGGAACGTCACAAACAGGGACGGCATTATTTTGCCTTCCCCGGCGGCGGGGTGGACGAAGGCGAAACCGACGAACAGGCTGCAGTCCGCGAGGCGGAAGAGGAGTTGGGCATTCGCGTGGAAATCGTTCACCGAACCGCCGAAGTGCGGCGAAGCGGAAGACGGAACCAGATCTATTTTCTCGTCCGGTGGGTGGATGGCGAATTCGGTACGGGCACTGGCGAGGAATACGATGAGCCGGATGAGTTCAATGGAACCTATAACCCGGTCTGGATGCCGCTGGAGGAGATATTGAAAAATAATGTTGTCCCGCACCAGTTGGCGGAGTTGGTGGTCAAGTCACACAGGGAGGGGTGGAAAAAAGATACCGAGATCATTTTAGAAACATAATCCAACCTCGAGGATGACCCAATATAAATCAAAGGAATTTCAGCATGCCAAACATACAATTCAATCGCTTCTATCGTTACAACGAAATGACCCGCCTCCTGAAAACTTACGCAAAGGAATACCCGAACCTCATCCGACTGGAATCCATCGGGAAAAGCTATGAGGGCAGAGAGGTTTGGGCGGTAACAGCGACCAACTTCAAGTCTGGGAGCGATGCGGAGAAGCCCGCGCTTTGGGTCGATGCGAACCTGCATGCTTCTGAAGTCACCGGCTCTACGGCGGCGCTGCATCTTATCCATTCACTGGTGACGCGTTACAAAAAAGATGAAACCGTAACCCGCGCCCTGGATACACGCGCCTTCTACATCATCCCACGCGTCAACCCTGATGGTGCAGAATGGGCGCTGGCAGACAGCCCAAAAGAAGTGCGTTCCGTCACGCGGCCCTATCCATATGCAGATGCTCCGCTGGATGGTTTGACCTATGGTGAAGACATCAACGGCGATGGGCGCATTTTGCAAATGCGGGTCGTGGACCCGAACGGCGCGTGGAAGATCCACCCGAATGAGCCTCGTTTGATGATTCGCCGCGACCCGATCGAAGTCGGCGGGACCTATTATCGAATTTTGACCGAAGGTCTGGTAAAAAACTATGACGGCGTGACCATTCATGTCCGACCGCCCAAAGAGAACATGGACTTGAATCGCAACTTCCCCGCGAACTGGCGGCCTGAGTCTGAGCAGCAAGGCGCAGGTGAATTCCCATCGAGCGAGCCGGAAGCGCGCAACCTGATGGAGTTCATCCTGAACCATAGGAACATCACCGGTACGATCTCCTATCATACGTTTAGCGGCGTGCTGCTGCGCGGGCTGAGCGATAAGCCCGATGACGAGCAGATCGTCGAAGACCTGTGGACGATCCAAAAGATCGGAGCGAAAGGAACGAAGATCACAGGCTACCCGGATATCTCCACCTATCACGAATTCAAATATCATCCCAAGCAGGTCATCACCGGCGCGTTCGACGAATGGACATACGAACATCGCGGCATCTTTGGCTGGACCGTGGAATTTTGGAACCCGGTCGAGCAGGCGGGAATCAAGGGCGCAAAATATATCGACTGGTATCGTGAACATCCCATGGAAGATGATCTCAACCTGTTGAAATGGAACGATGAAGTCTTGAACGGAACCGGCTTCGTGAACTGGTATGAATATGACCATCCCCAGCTTGGCCGGGTGGAACTGGGCGGCTGGGATTTCCTGCACATGTGGACGAACGTCCCACCGCAGTTTTTGGAAAAGGAGATCAGCCCCTTTGCAGACTGGGTCGTGTGGCACGCTCTGATCTCGCCGAAGCTTGCCCTGCGCGAAACGAAAGTTACCCCGCTGGGAGCGGATACCTTCCGCATCCGCATGGTGGTGGAAAATACCGGCTGGCTGCCAACGTATGTGTCGAAGAAGGCTCTCGAACGAAAGGTGACACGGGGAGTCATTGCAGAAATTCAACTTCCCCAAGGCGGCAGTCTCGAGTCGGGTAAACTGCGCGAAGAACTTGGAGAACTGGAAGGGCGCGCATATAAACCCGTCATCTCCGCTGAGTTCGGAGACGACACATCAGACCGTGTCAAGGTGGAATGGGTGGTCAAAGCCAAAAAGGGAAGCAAGCTGAAACTAACCGCCAGCCACGAACGCGCGGGAAAAATCCATACCGAGGTGGTGTTGAAATAAAACAAAGAACCGCCAGACAGAATTGTCTGGCGGTTCTCATTGATCGCTGACTGCACGAATCTCACATCCGCGCACGCCACAAATCCATTGGCGTGTCGTAGCCGCGGATCTCTCCCTGAAAACGTGAGACGGAATTGGGCACGGCATTCCTCTCCAAGAATTCGATCACTTCAGGATCATAGCGGATGGCCTCAGAAAAGACCGCCTCGCCGCCGTGGGAGAAGTTTGGCAGCCGCGCCGCAATATTGACCGTGGAACCGAAATAATCCAGACGGTCATTCATGTTGACCACGATACACGGTCCATGATGAATGCCCACCTTGATGGTCAGCGGAGGAGCGCCGCGGGCGCTCAGTTCCTTTTGCACATTCCAGATCGCACTCAGACCAGAGACCGGCTTGCGGAAGGCGGCCATGACCGCATCCCCCATCGTCTTAACAATGGAACCGCCTTCAGCAGCGACGGCCTTTTCCAGAATCTCGAAATGCTCACGCACTCTGCCAAATGCCGAAGCATCGCCAACCTCACGATATAACCGCGTGGAATTACGCAGGTCGGTAAACATCAACGTAATGGAACTGACAGAGATCTCCTCCCCGGCACGCAATACCTCACTGGAGAACAAGTCGCGGAAAACCTGCAGGGTGGTCACATCCGCTGCTGTGGCGGCCTGGTCCGACCAGGTGACGCGCTCCATTTGGAAGGTCTGGGTAAAATCCGTATCGTTGATCAATCGAATGTGCGGGGAAAGGCCGATCTTCAGAATCTCTCTGCTCCAGCCCAGTTTATCGGCGCGAAAATCCATGTGGTCTGGCCCGTCTTTGAAGGCCGTCAGCATTTGCGAGCCATCGAGCGAAGAAGCGCTCAAGCGATAACGCCCCTCGAGAAGGACCGTCGAAAGCGGCAATTGTTCATGCGGCGGCACGACCAGCGAAAAGACAATATGCGGTTGTCTCTGCGGGCTGCCTACACAGAACTCGATCCCTGCATCCACCTCGCGCACAGCAGGATTCGGGCGGAAGATGACTTCCACATTATGGTCAAAGTTGACATCGAAATCGATCTGACAAGTATTACAGTGCGAACGCCCATGCAGGTCTGCCAGGCTGCGGCGATCTTCTGCCACACCACGGCATTCGGGACACAGCAAGTCCCAATACATATCCAACATTCCGGCGCGTGTGCCTTTGAGGAATGTTTCCAACACCGTGCGACGTGAAGTTCCCCAGCCATCTGCCAGGGCATAAGGCCGCATGCGCTGAATAGACAGGTCATCGGCGCGGTGTACGAAATCATAAAGATGAGAGAGGGTGGCCGTATCGGCCCCCTGCTCCTTCAGCCGGTCATTGAGGAGTTTGAAACGGGTATGCCCCGGCGTAGATAACTTTCTGCCGGTGGCAATGAACAGCACCGGTTCCGGCCGCGAGGCGATGCGGTCGTACATCTTGAAAGCATCTGCAAATTTTTTCGCGCTGAAGATCCCGATCCCAAACGGGATGGCAATATCCCCCAGAATGTTACGAGGCTTTACCCACACTTCGTATTCGATGCGTGTGCCCGAAGGCTCCAGCCGTTCGAGGCGGCAATCCACGCGCATTTCAAGAAGAGGCCCGGTACGATAGCGGCGCAAAATCCCGAAACGGTGCGGATAGGTCCACTCGAAAGGCTCTTCGTCCCATTCGACGTTCACGATCGGAATTTTGAACTTCACACGCTTAACGCGATTATTGACGCCAAGCAATTGCATCGACGGCAGACCGGTATCGCGGTTGAAGCGGTTCGTATCCGAAACAAGCGGCCAGAGCGCTTCAGGCGTCGAAGTCAGGTCCCATTTCCAAAGATAGTGATATTCCTGTGCCATGGTGTATAGACGAGTAAAACGGGATAATTTTACTCGCAATTAAATACAAAAGCATTACAGGGGAATAACGGGATACTAAAGTGAGATCAGCCCCAACTCAATGCCGCGCTTCACGGCTTCGGTGCGGCTTGCCACCCCCAGCTTGGCATACAACGACGAAAGATGAAACTTGACCGTGTGTTCACTGATGCTGAGCAGCAGCGCGATCTGTTTGTTGGCAAGCCCCTCAGCCATGCGTTGGAGGACTTCCCTCTCCCGGGCTGTGAGCGGCTCTGAAAGCGACTCTTCTCCCAAACCTTCTCCACCCCTTGGCAAACGCATCAAACCCTCGACCAGGCCTGGTGCGCCCACCCAAAGCCCTTCCCCCACTGCAAGGATGGCCGCTGCCAGTTCATCTGGGCTGACATCAGTGGAAAGTATTCCCCACGTTTTCAAATTCGCTCCCAAGGCGCTGCGCACTGTTTCGATATTGTCAGTGAGAAACAGAACAGCAAAAGGTTTGTTCTCAAGCATACGCGCAGAAGAGACCGAGGCAAGCAGGGCCACCTCGGTCTCCTTTTCGTTCACATCATCAAGGCTGAGCACATCGCCGGTCACGCAAATCTTTGCATGGCCGCTGAGCATCTCGCGCAGACCGACCCGCAAAGCATGATTAGGCGATACGATGGCAACACGGATCAAAGGATATCCTTAATACCGCGATATTGATGTCGCGATACAGTTTCTTATCTTTCACCAACAACCACATTCACCGTCTGCAATTTGCCGCCGCGCAAAACGTCCATGGCTGTGGCCTTGCCGACCACATCGCCTCCCATGCGGACGAACAATTCATCATGGTGTTCCACTGCCGCGCCTGCAACACCCACAAGAATATCGCCGACCATCAAGCCGCTTTTCTCAGCAGGGCTGTCCTTTTCCATGCCGACGATCAACAGACCAGTCTCCTGCTCGCGTTTGAGTTGAGCCTGCGCATCGGCGGGGAGATTCACAGTCTGGCTGCGGATGCCGAGATAGCCGCGTTTGATCTTGCCATGCTTTGCAAGGGTCTCCGCAGTCTTCCAGGCAATATCCGCCGGGATGGTAATGGCTTCTCCGCCGCCGCCAAAGCCGGAGGTATTGATACCAAAAACCTGCGCATCCCCACCGATCAACGGGCCACCCGAAAAACCGGGATAGGAAACGATATCGGTTCTGATGTATTTTTCCAACATGCCACCGCGCCCGGTGCGGATGGGTCCGCCGATCGAGTTGACCGTGCCAAAGCTGGATTCGATTCCACTGCGGGAAGGACGCCCGACAGCCAGAACGAACTGACCTACGCGAGCGGGAGTTCCCGCAAGCTCGGCGGGAGTAGCTGAGGCGGAGTCAAGTTTCAGGACGGCCAAATCCGTTCCGGTGTCCCGGCCTGCGAGGCGTGCAGTCAGTTCAGTTCCATCACCGAGAAGGATGCGAATATCCTCCTCTCGTTCCACCACATGGCTGGCGGTCAGGATCATATCCTTGGCAAAGGCGATCCCGCTGGCAGGCATACGTCGGCGGGCATCCACCAACACCGTATATCGACCAGACTGTTCAGCCGCATTTGCCATAGCTTCTGAAAGTTCATTAAAGATGTTTTTATTCATAAGGTACTCCTTTACGCTTATTCTAGCGTTTACGCTTATGGAGTGTATCGGTGAAAGGGCTGGAATGGTACTGTACGTTTGGGTAGGTGAAGCTGGGTAATAGAGAATAGTTAATGGTTTCGTGCCTTTTGTTCGAGGGGCAGCAAAGCGGCGAGGAGTTTTTCGTGGGTTGGGGTTGGCACTCCAACAGACTTGCCGAGGCGAATAATGGCGCCGGTCTGTTCGTTCAACTCAGAGGGTCGGCCTTCCATCATGTCCTTTTGCATGGAGGCCATCATGCCTGCGGGCGCATTGTCAATACGCTGCATGGTTTCCTGCACAAAGTTCGCAGCGATGGAAACACCCATGGCGCGGGCGACTGAGACGGCTTCACTGAAGGCATCAAATAGCATGGGGCGGGTTTCAGGGTTTGAGCGGTATTCCCCAATGGGTGTGCGCGAGTAGGCAC
>JAEURI010000209.1 GCA_016789225.1 Anaerolineales bacterium | reverse complement strand
GCGGTTTTTTTATTAACCCAGTACTGCAAAATAAATTTTGCAGTACTCTGCCGCAGGAGTTCGTTCCCTGTGGCTTTTTTGTTTAACACCCAATAAGGCTTTCGCTCAGAATGACAAGCAAAAGCCCACACCCAACAAGGTAACTATGAGTAAGAATCAACTTCACGAATTTTTTGACGAACTGGACGACTCTCTGGATGATGAATTAAGCACGGCACGAAAACGTACCACCCAAAAGCGTGAATCAAAGCGGCGCGAGCTGGATGCCAGGCTGTTCATTCGTGCACAGGAGATTTCCCGCGAGTTCAATTTCACTTACAAAGCTGCCCGCTTCGAAGAAGCCTGGCTGCTCGATTCGCTGGTGGAGATCGCCGATCACCAGTGGATCTCTGATGTGCTGCGCAAGGTGAAGGGCGGCAAGGAGGCCTCGGTCTATTTGTGCAAGCCAGGGGAGGCTGTCTCCTCTCCTTATGTTGCCGCCAAAATTTACCGCCCGCGTTCCCTGCGAAATCTCAAGAACGATTCGCGTTATCGCCTGGGGCGCGTCGACCTCGATGCCGATGGCACGGCTCTGTGGAAGGAAAAGGACATTAACGCCATCATCAAGCGCACCAGCTATGGCGAGGAAGTCCGCCATCAATCCTGGATCGCGTACGAGTTCCAGACGCTGGAATTGCTTTACGAGGCCGGTGTGGATGTCCCCAGGCCCTACGCCATGGAGAAGAATGCCATCGTTATGGATTTCGTCGGTGACTATGCAAGCGCAGCCCCGGTTCTGAACGCAGTTGGCCTGGAGGAAGATGAGGCGCAGGTTCTGTTCGAACGCGTCATTCGCAACATCGACCTCATGCTCAGCAGTCACCGCATTCATGGCGACCTGTCTGCCTACAATATCCTTTATTGGAATGGTGCGGTCAAGATCATAGACTTCCCACAGGTTGTGCTGCCTGAGTCGAACCCCGAATCCTGGAATATTTTTCAGCGTGATGTTCATCGAGTCTGTCAGTATTTCATGAGCCAGGGTGTTCGTTGTGACCCTAGAAAGGTCGCGGCAGAATTATGGACGGCGCATGGTCATCGGGTATTCAAGGAGATCGACCCGAAATATCTTGACCCTGAAAGGCCTGAAGACCGCAATGCTTGGGAGAGTCAGGGGAAGAAAAAAGTTTTCTAAAAAATCACCCGCAGGGTTTCACCTGCGGGTGATTTTTTAGCGGTGCTTGTAGTGAGCTTCAGACAGTGATCGTAATCTGTCTGCAGCGACTTCGGGGGTGATGTCCCGTTGCGGCATGCCGAGCATTTCATATCCCACCATGAATTTGCGCACTGTTGCTGAACGCAGCAGAGGCGGATAGAAATGCGCATGCAAGACCCATTCGGGATGTGGCTGTCCATCGGCGGGAGCCTGGTGAAAGCCCATGGAATAAGGGAAGGATATCTCAAAAAGATTATCGTAACGGCTTGTGACCTGTTTGAATACTTCTGCCAGTGCAGAGACCTCATTTGCTGTGAGGTCATTCAGATATGCCGTGGGTCGGTGAGCCGTAACCAACACCTCAAAAGGCCAAACCGCCCAGAAAGGCACCATGGCGGTAAAGTGGTCATTGGCGAAGATGATACGTTCTTTGCGCTTTTGTTCTTCATGCACATAATCCAATAACAAAGGACGGTTATTCTTGTTGAAATGCTCTTTCTGTGTGGCAAGCTCTTTGACGATCTCATTTGGCAGCTGCGACTGTGACCAGATCTGGCTGTGCGGGTGCGGATTGGAACACCCCATCATTGCCCCTTTATTTTCGAAGACCTGCACATAGTGGATGTAATCCAACTCTGCCAGTTTTGCAGACTCAGTGGTCCATGTATTGAGTACGTTTTCGATGGCGGACAGGTCGAGCTCAGGCAGGGTTAAGTCGTGACGCGCCGAGAAGCAAACCACCAGGCAAAGTCCCTGCTCGGGTGTGGAAACAAGCAGCGGGTGAGAGGAGGCGGGTTCTCCGTCAGCTAGGTCCGGCAGCAGGGCGGCGAAGTCGTTGTTGAAAACGTACGTTCCTGAGTAATCCGGGTTAAAAATGCCGCCTGCTCGTTCGTTGCGCGGGCAGAGATAGCAAGTGGGGTCATATGCGGGCAGGGCTTCGGCGGCAAGTTTTTCCACCTGTCCAAGCCATGGCCGTTTGGCGCGATGAGGGGAGACAAGCACCCATTCCCCGGTGAGCGCGTTGTAGCGGCGATGAGGATTATTGAGCATAGTTAGTCCTTTATCAAAATGAATTCAACTCATTTGAGGTTGTAGGTTTGTGCTCCCGATTGTACAACATCCATCCTGCATCGTCCTGTCTTTTGTTGATGTGCTTCGCTGGAAGAAATCTCCTGTAAAATAAAGGCAGGAGATTTTCTTTATGAATAACGTCCGCCCGCAATTGACCATGATGACCGAAGAACAAATTCAGGAAGCCCATAAGAATGTACTGAGGGTGCTTGGCGAAACTGGTGTACGTGTCGATTCGCAGCAGATTCTGCAAATGCTGGAATGGAAACTGGGTTTGAAATCTCAAGACCGTATCATTAAGTTCCCGGCTGAGGTTGTGGAGGCGGCCATCCAATCTGCGCCGAAGACAATCGATTTGTATGACCGCCGTGGCGAACACAAATTAAGACTGGGTGAAGACCGTCTGCGCTTCGGTGTTGGGGTGACTGCGTTGTTTTATCAGAACCCTGTCGACGAAACACTTGACATCTTCAAGCGTGAAAATTTTCGTGACCTGGTGCGTCTCGGCTCGGCGCTGAAACATTATGACGTCATCTCTACAGTGGGCATTGTCCGCGATGTAAAAGAGGAATTGGGGGATATGTATGGCTCGCTTGAGCATATTGCCAATACCACCAAGCCGCTGGTCCTGCTTGTTTCGGATGAAAATCGATTTCCGGATGTGCTCGATATGTTCGAGCATTTGCATGGCAAGGAAGTGGGCGATAAACCGTTCATCATTCCTTATTTCAACCCGGTCAGTCCGTTGGTGATGAATGCAGGCACCGTGGATAAAATGAAGGTATCAATTGAACGCGGGCTTCCACTTATCTTCTCCAATTACAGCATGGCGGGCGCTTCCACTCCGCTGACCCCCGCCGGGACGCTTACCTTGCTCATGGCGGAATTGCTTGCAGGCCTCGTCATCAGCCAGACCATCAAAAAAGGTGCGCCGATTTTACTGGGTATGTTGCCGGTTTATTTCGACATGCGTACCATGCTCAACTTCTATGATCCGCAAAGCATCCTCATCAGCGTGGCCTGTTCCGAGATGATGAGACACTACGGTATCCCACACTGTTCGACATCTGGCAGCGGCACTGGCTGGGGCATGGATTTGATCGCCGCAGATACCTACTGGATGAACACTCTCGCGCTTCTTCTCTCCAACGGACACCTGGCTCCGTTCATCGGAGATTCCCTTGGCTCAAAGTCGATCGCGCCAACCACCTTTGTCCACTGTCATGAGATCATCGACCAGGCTTTGCGCATTCATAACGGTTTTCAACTTGATGACGCCAATTCCGCAGTGGAGGAAATTTTCAAAGTAGGTCCCGGTAAGAGTTTTCTCAGCCAGCCTTCCACGTTGAAGAATTACAAGACCGGTTATTACGTCAGTGGCGTATATCCGCGTTACAGCATGGAAAAATGGATGGACGCAGGTCAGCCCGCGGCGCGCACTGTTCTGCGCCAAAAAACACAGGACTTAATGGCGTCTGCGCCGGTGCCGGACGAGTATGATGAGTTCATTGCAAAGGGGGAGGAGTTTATCCAAAGTAGATTCCACGATATACTTTAATGCATAAGGTTCGTATGCGTAAATATATTTTTCAGTTCTCCCTGCTAGTCGTGATCCTTGCCTGTGCTTTGCCGGGGGCACCTGCCCCGGCTCAAGAACCGGTCTTACAGCCTGCCTCGAATGCCGAGGCGTTGGAAACGATCATTGTGGAGACGGCTGCCGCGGCTCAGACTCAAACCCTGATGGCCCTGCCAACTTCTACTTCAACGCCATCCCCGACCTTTACCCCTTCGATTACCCCCACATTTACCCCGACGTTTATTTACCTGCTTCCCACTTTGACTCCCCTGGCCACATACACCTCTCCAGTCACAGTTTCGGCAGGCGACCTGGGTCAGATTCCTGGAACACCGGGCACTCCCGGCATCGGGGATGGATTTAAGATGTCTGATAAGGAATGGTCATGCATTATCGCTGGAGTAATCCCTCCTCGTAATGTTGAGCTTCAGAAGAAGGCTCATTTTGATGTCTATTGGACCTTGTTCAATAATGGCACAAAGGCCTGGCCGTTTTATGGAGTCGACCTTGTCTATCAAGGCGGTTATCGCCATGAAGGAACTAGAATTCAGGATTTTACGCGTACGGTTTCCCCCGGCGCTACAGTGAGTGTTGGCGCCTCCTTTATTGCTCCTAACAAAGAGGGACACTATCAGACCTTTTTCAAACTCATGGTAGGGAAGCGTCTGTTTTGCGGTATGAAATATACCTTCGTAGTAGTTGAATAAAAACTGGCGGCGCAAGCGACTGGCTTGCGCCGCTTTTATTTACGGAGCAACAGTTACTTAAACCTTCCCCAAAGCCCATAGCCTTCATTCCTACGCTTCTCACGCCGCTCATGTTGTTCATGGATTTGCTCAACATGGTCGGCTTTTTCTTCGATGGCGGCTTCCAGCCATAGTCGGCCTTTTTCTGCTGTGGCATGACTTCCGGCTCCATATGCGCCGGTTTTTGTATCGTCATCCCAGGGCGGATTCGCCACTAGGCTTCCGCCTTCGATCCAATCCATATAGTAATCAGGTGTGGCTACAAAATCGGTTTCATCTACAACACGCTCCATCTTGCATAAGTCAGGCCGCAGGTGAAGCATATAGGATGTCTCCAATTCACCGGCATGGCCCATGCCACCAATGGCGGATGTGCGATACTTCTGAATAGCTTCTGCGCCGATCCGCCCTGATGTATGCAGAAAGGCGGTTGCACAAAATATTCTGCGGTGCCGTTCCCCGGCGTATTTCACGATATTGACCAGGAAGGACATGTTTCCGCCGTGCCCGCTCATCAGGTAGAAACGATCGAATCCGCGTGATACGAGCTGGTCGATAACGGCCACCCAGAAATCTTCGAAGGCGCGTCCGCCTGCGTTCATGGTTGCTGCAAATGAGGCACGGTGTGTACTGACACCATAAGGCATAACTGGCATGGCGTAACTGCGCGTAGCCAATCCTGACCTTGCGGCAGTCCCTTTTGAAATTGAATCAATAATGACAGTATCCACGCAAAGGGGGAGGTGGTACCCGTGTTGTTCTGTATGACCGATTGGGATTAAGATCACTTTGCCGCGTTCACTGTCTAATGGCAAGGCCGGTGTTTTGTGGTAGTGTGCCTGTACAGATTGGCGCAGAAGGAACGGCGAGAATGCAGAGACAAACTGACTTTGAGGGTCAAAGCCCTGTGGTGCCAGGCAATATACTTTTGAAAATCCATCATCACGTAGACTATCTAGTAGATTCGTAATGTAGGGAATGAAAAGAGCGTCGGGTACGGCCAGTCCACTGCCACGCCAACCGTAAGGAAAAGCTGGCAGGATTCCGATTCGGGGAGGAAAGCCTAATTGGTCAGCAAGCAGGCTCAAGTTGTAGCCAGAGCCGAGCGGCAGGACGAGTGGCACATCCCGTGGAAGGCTGGCGACGGCATCCCATGTGAGTTCATCGTAGTTGAAGAATTCTGAATTGCGTGTAGGCATTTTATTACCTCATTCTCCTAGATTCAATTAAATCACCATAAGTAAATTTTACACTTACAATACAATAAACAAAATTCTTTTCTGATAATGCAATATACAGTAAAATTCGACTCGAGATGCGTTCCACGAATCAGAATAAACCGAAGTCCCTCACCTGCGCCATGATGATTGTTTATGTCATGGCGCAGGTTGTTTGTGGAGCGAGATAATTCCAAACGCAAAAACAACAAGAGGAGAAGATATGAGACAAAAAGCCCTTTATCTAATACTGCTTGTCGCATTGCTGCTATCTGCATGCGGTGGGGGAGGGAACCAATCTGCAATTGCTCGCATAGGCTGGTCTGGCAGTCCAGATACATTAAATCCCGGGAATGCGATCCTGGCTGTGTCTTACACAATCTTCGAGCTGGTCTATGATTCAATGTATGATCTTAACTTGGACGGCACCTTCACTTTGAGCCTTGCTGAAAGTGCCAGTGTTGCCGATGACGGTGTGACATGGACCTTCAAGATTCGCGACGGGGTCAAATGGCATGACGGCCAGCCGCTCACAGCCGAGGACGTGGCCTGGACATACAACTTATACAAGGATACGCCTGAATATCCTTATTTGAACGGTTACTACACCACATATTTCGATTCCATTGTGGCTACTGAAAATA
>JAEURI010000218.1 GCA_016789225.1 Anaerolineales bacterium | reverse complement strand
ATGGCAACAAAATTTACGTTATAGATGATAGCCGGACCATACACCTGGGAGAATTGAAGATTTGCATTATCCACATACCCCGCGCTCATATCCGGCGGCACCCGGATGGTATAGGTATCCCCTGTACTTACCATTTGCCAGGAATTGAATTGACTGTCTTTTTTCCATAAACTTGTTTCGCCGCCAAATGTCGCCACAGCACCATTTAGTGTGGTCGGGCATCCAGCCCTGGCAACACCTCCCAGCCTCACAGTGGTGTCAGGCAATTCGGGCCGAATCCCGCTTGGGATCAGTTTGAGGATATCCCCGGCAGAAATTCCACTCGCAGCAGGTGTTGGGGTTGCCAACCCGAGCAAGACGGCATATTGTCCGCTGGCAAAGAGCCAACCGGCAAAAGCGGCGATCACCAGAAAAATAGAGACCCCTGCCACAATCAAGAGACGCGAACCCTGTTTCTTTGTTTCCTGCTCTGCCCTGCGCTTTAGGGCACGTAACACCCCAGCAGCCTGCTGCGGAGTGGCTCCGGCCTGCATCAAAACCAATTCAATTTTTTTGGGCGGGTTACCCAGCCGATACATCCCCTGGGCACGTTCCCAAACCTCCTGATTGGTCATGGACTTCGGCGGAGGTGCAACAAATTCCTGAACCGGTTGGGAAGTTTTTTTGCTCTTTTCGATGATCTCGCGCAATGCGGTGGCTTCAATCCATTTTCTGTATAAAATGGCGTCTGCCGACTCGTACCGGTCGGGAACGGCCTTGACACGGATCATTTGCCCTGTAATATCCACTTCAAAGGCAATCTCGCATCTAGAACAGATAAAATAATCCGAGATTTCCGCCATGTGTACAACTTTCAAAGCTGGTTCCCCGCAGGCCAGGCAACGGCTGCCTGACCACGAATCAGGGACTTCCCACCTAGGGGTTGGTTCAAGGTGCAAACTGTTCATGTAAAAATTCTAATCCCATCTCATGCAAGCCTGCCTTACAAATTCCGTACATGGAATATGAGCGTTATGATCTCAATCACATCCCAAATTTCTTGGCTTCGTTCCAATACGAGTCCATCTCTTCAAGGGTCATGTCGGAGAGATTTCTTCCCAACCCTTTGGCACTCTTTTCCACATGAGCGAAACGGCGTTTGAATTTTAAATTCGCCTCGCGCAGCGCAGATTCGGCATCCACGTCCCGCCAGCGGGCGAGGTTGACCAACACGAAGAATAGGTCACCTAACTCGCCTTTCACCTGCTCAGGGTTTTGCGCGGTCTTGATCTCCTCGATCTCTTCGCGGATTTTGTCCAACACACCTTCGATCTCGGGCCAATCAAAACCAACGCGCGCCGCGCGCTCCTGATATTCCTGGGACTGGCTCAATGCAGGCAACGCCGCGGGGACACCATCCAGAATCCCCTTATCCTCTTTCTTCCCGCCCCTTTCCTTTTCCTTCAATTTTTCCCAATTCTGAAGGACACCATCCACGCTATCCAGTTTCAAATCACCAAATACGTGCGGATGCCTGCGGACGATCTTGTCATAAATATGCTTCACGACATCAGTCATGCTGAATTCTTTCGTCTCGTAGGCGATCTGCGAATTCAACACGATCTGCAAAAGCAGGTCTCCAAATTCCTCACGCATCCCATCCACGTCATCGGCATCGAGGGCAGATAGGGTCTCATAGGATTCTTCCAGTAGATGCTTGCGCAGGGTCTGGTGAGTTTGTTCCTTGTCCCAGGGGCAGCCGTCTGGCGCGCGGAGATGGGCTACGATCTCGGCAAAGGATTCGAAGGATGTGCCCTCACCAAGCGACGGAATATATAAATCAACCGGATACGATAATCCATCGCCTCCAAACTCGCCGAGGCTTGCTTCTACAACTCCAGCCTTCCCCACCGCCGACACTTTATGACTGCCCGCATACACAGCCATCAACACCGTTCTCACCCGGGCTGCCATTTCAATCGATTCGATGTTCAGGATCAACATATCCACATCCGGTGGAGTGGGTGGATAATGCCTGGGCGTAAATTCATGCCCTTCGAGCAGCGTCAGCTTCGAGGGCGGGGTGAGGCGAAGCGTCTCGAAGATCGAGGCGATTTGTGTAAAATCCATGCTGTCTCCTTAAAAACGTAATTGGTAATCCGTAAGTACGAATTACCAATTACACCCATTTCGTAGTTAAATGGAAAATTAGCGCTTGGTGTAGGTCGGCGCCTTGCGGGCTTTCTTGAGACCCGGCTTTTTGCGTTCCTTCACGCGAGCGTCGCGGGTAAGCAGACCCTTCTTGCGCAGGGAGGCCGTCCACTCGGTGTTGAGAATCTGAAGGGCTCGGGCGAGACCCAGGCGAACCGCCTCGGCCTGGCCAGCCACGCCGCCGCCGTTGACCATGACGGTCACGTCGTACTTCTTGGCTTCCTGACCGGTGGCACCGAACGGGCGCAGAATATCATCCACATCGCCGTAGCGGGTGAAGAATGCGGCTGCTTCCTTCTCATTCACAGTGAACTTGCCGCTGCCAGCCACTAAACGCACACGGGCGGTACTTGCCTTGCGGCGGCCAATGCCTTCGTAATATTGTGCCATAATCACTTACCTCTTTATTCCAAAGCTTTTAGATTCTGCGCGGCATGGGGATGCTCGGCGCCACCATAGATCTTCAGGCGCTTGAGCACGGCGCGTCCCATGCGGTTGTGCGGCAACATGCCCCACACTGCTTCGCGCAGGGCGCGATCGGGAAATTTGGCGAGCTGGTCGCGCAGGGAAATACTCTTCAAACCGCCGGGATACCCGGAAGCATGATGATAGAACTTGGACACCAGACGTGACTTTGTCTTGGTGCCGGTCACAGCCACATGTTGGGCGTTGACCACCACTACAAAATCTCCCATCTCCACGCCGGGCGTGAAGGTCGGTTTGTGTTTTCCAAGCAAAATGTGCGCAATCCGCGCGGCAAGACGCCCAAGGTTCTTTCCTTCGGCATCCACCAGAAGCCATTCGCGCTGAATCTCAGCGGCTTTCGGATAGTACGTCTTCTGTTGCACTTTCGTCTCTCCGTTTCTTTAATATCTTTTCCGTGATCCATATTTGA
The DNA here is from genome assembly GCA_016789225.1 of Anaerolineales bacterium. Classification (GTDB taxonomy): domain Bacteria; phylum Chloroflexota; class Anaerolineae; order Anaerolineales; family Villigracilaceae; genus Villigracilis. The sequence goes on along the minus strand of JAEURI010000218.1, from coordinate 16,291 downwards.
CGTCGATCAACGTCAGCCCATGCGCGGGAGCCAGCCCGGAGGGAAGTTTTCCACGCCCCGAAAGGGCAGTTTGAACATCCTCCACCGAACATCTTCCCTGCGCCGCAGCCACCTGGACAAAAACCAGCCTGCGCACCATACGATACAGGAACGCATCCGCCCGGACCTCGAACTGCCACTCACCATCACGCTTTTTTCTCCACTCGGATCTTGTCACCGTGCGGATCGTCGTCCCCTTTTCAGAGGTCGGTGAGCCAAAGGCGGCAAAATCATGTGTGCCGAGGAAGATTTCAGCATTCCGTATGAGAGCGTCTCCATCCATTTCGGGCCAGACTCGCCATACAAACCTTTCACGAAACGGGTCGCGGATCGGCTCGCAGAACAGCCTGTACCGGTATGTTCGTGAAGCGGCATCGAAGCGCGGGTGAAAACCAGCAGAAACCAGTTTGAGGCGTCTCACTGCAAGGTCAGGAGGGAGTTTCGCGTTGAGCGCCCGGAGCAATCGCTCCGTTGAGTGCGCCCAATCGAAATCAAATGCAGCCACCTGCCCGCTTGCATGCACTCCCGTGTCGGTCCTGCCCGCCATAAGGACGGAGCTTTCAGACCAACCGACCTCACGAAGGGCTTTTTCCAACTCACCCTGCACAGTTCGAGAGTTTGCCTGCCGCTGGCTTCCGGAAAACCCGGCGCCGTCATAGGCAAGGATCACTTGGTAACGTGCCATACAATGTCACTCTGAGGGAGCGTTCTTCGCAACCGAAGAGTCTCTTCGATGTTGCCAGAGATTCTTCGCTTCGCTCAGAATGACACGAATTCCTTATTCCTCTACCAGTTCCAGGACGACCATCTCAGCAGCATCGCCGAGGCGCGGGCCGAGTCGTGTCACACGGGTATATCCGCCGTTGCGTGAGGCAAAGCGGGGGGCGATCTCATCAAACAAACGCTTGATGATCTGGTTATCGCCCAGTTTGGAAACAGCCAGGCGGCGGGCGTGAACCTTCTGGTCCGCGGTGCCATCTGCGCTTCTCTTGGCGAGCGTGATCAGGCGTTCGGCATCACCGCGAATGGCGGCAGCCTTGGCCTTGGTGGTTTGAATCCGCTCGTGGGTAAATAATTGTTTGATCAAGTTGCGACGCAAAGCAAGACGAGCGCTCGTCGTGCGTCCTAACTTGTAACCAGCTACTGAATGTCGCATTTCTTAATTCTCCGAAGGTTGATCTTTCAGGAAGCCTTTTTCGCGCATCTTGTCGCGGAGCTCATCGAGACTCTTTTCGCCAAAATTGCGGATGGACATGACCGCAGACTCGCCTTTTTCAAGCAGGTCGAGCACATCACCAACTGTGGTGATGCCGGTACGTTTGAGAGAGTTGAAAACACGCACCGAAAGGTCAAGGGCTTCCACCGGCGTTTCGGCCAGTTCGCTGCTCAGACGGCTGCCCGAGGATTCGCGCTCGACCGCCACCGCCAGCATTTCCTCATTGACACCAGCGATATAACGCAGGTGATCGATCAGAGTTCGAGCCGAGGAGCTGAGGGCGCGTTCGGGGGAAACTGTGCCGTCCGTCCAGATTTCCAAAATCAATTTGTCGTAATTGGTGCTCTGACCCACACGGGCAGAGGCCACTTCCCAATTAACACGTTTGACCGGGCTGAATATGGCATCCACCGGCAGTTCGCCGATGGGCATATGCCCCGAGCGGTCATTGGCCGGGGAATAACCGCGGCCACGTTCCACGACAAATTCGATATCGAGCTTTGTCTTGGGATTGTCCACTGTGAAGAGATAGGTGTCGGGGTTGACAACTTCCACTTCGGCAGAGGTGATGATATCCGCCGCAGTGACCGTTCCCTCGCCGCGCACTTCAAGGTGCATGCGGGCGCTGTCCACGCCATCCATTTTGATGCGGATCTGTTTGACCTGCAACATGACCTGAATAACGTCCTCGCGCACGCCGGGGATGTCGCTGAATTCATGCAGGACATCTGCAAAACGAACGGAGGTGATGGCCGCTCCCTCCAAAGAGGAAAGCAGGACACGACGAAGAGCGTTGCCCAACGTCACCCCGTAGCCGCCTTCAAGCGGACTGATGATAAATTTGCCGTAATTTCGAGCTTCAGCTTCACGCTCGATCTTCGGCATAACCATGTTCGTGATAATACCCGTCACGTTACACCCTTTCCTTTTGATCCTGCCACGGGCCGGGAACCAGTTACCGGGTCCGGCCCTGAGGCGTATGAAGGATTAGCGTCTGGAGTAGTATTCGACGATCAGTTGTTCGTCGAGACTTCCGTCAATTTCAGCACGTTCGGGCATGCGGGATACAGCCCCACTCATGCCTTTCAGGTCGCGATTGAGCCAGCTGGGCGTATTGCGCTTTTCAGCATAGGCACCCAGATCCTTGAAATATGAAAGTTTTCCGGAGCCCTCGCGCACAGCGACAATGTCGCCATCGCTAAGAAGCATGGAGGGAACATCGGTGCGGCGACCATTTACAGTAAAGTGACCATGGGTCACAAGCAAACGGGCCTGCGCACGGCTGGATGCAAATCCGAGTCGGAAGACCACGTTATCCAGGCGGGACTCGAGGATTTGAAGCAGGTTCAAACCGGTGAGACCGCGGCGTGTGATCGCAGTATCATAATAGCGGCGGAACTGACGTTCCAGCACACCGTACACACGGCGGGCCTTTTGTTTTGCACGCAACTGGCGTGCAAAGTCGGAGGCTCGGCCGGTGGAGGAAGGGCCACCACCGCGACCAGCGGTGCGGCCGTGTTGGCCGGGGGCGAAGCTACGGCGTTCAAAGGCGCACTTTGGGGTAAAGCAGCGTTCGCCTTTGAGATAAAGTTTTTCGCCTTCGCGTCGGCAAAGTTTACAAACCGGACTAAGAGATTTAGCCATAAATCAAATACCTCTCTTACACGCGTCGTCGTTTCGGGGGACGGCAGCCATTATGCGGCACCGGGGTCACATCTGCAATCACAAGAACCTTTAAGCCCATGGCCTGAACGGCGCGAATTGCATTCTCGCGGCCAGGACCGGGGCCTTTCACGTACAGTTCAACTTCCTGCAAGCCAAGCTGTTGTGCAGCCTTAATGGCCTGCTCGGCAGCAAGACGCGCAGCAAAAGGAGTGCTCTTGCGCGAGCCTTTGAAGCCAGCCGAACCGGCAGATCCCCAGGCAATGGTATTGCCATCCGTATCGGTGACGGTCACAATCGTATTATTGAAGGAAGCAAAAATATGAACCTGCCCGCGGGACAGGGAACGCTTCCCTTTTTTCGCGCCGGTATTTCGGCGCGCAGAACGTACACTCTGAGCCATATGTCTCTAACCTTTCGGACAGATTATTTCTTCGCGCCACGTCGGCGGCCGCGTCCTGCAACCGTCTTCTTGGTGCCTTTTCGGGTGCGCGCATTTGTCTTTGTGCGCTGACCATTAACAGGCAGGTTGCGGCGATGCCGCAAACCGCGGTATGAGCCGATTTCGATCAGACGCTTGACGTTCATTTGAACTTCACGGCGCAGATCGCCTTCGACCTTGTAATGTTTTGAAATGTAGTCGCGAATGGCAGCCACATCGGCCTCGGTCAGGTCCTTGATACGCGTATCGGGGTTGACCTTGGTATCTGCCAAGATCTTGCGCGCGCGCGTGGGACCAATGCCATACAGGTAGGTTAAGCCCACTTCTGTCCGCTTGTTGCGGGGAAGATCGACACCTTCAATTCTCGCCATAGGTCACTACCCTTGTCTCTGTTTGTGTTTAGGATTTTCGCAAATAATGAATACGCGTCCCTTGCGCCGAACAATGCGGCACTTGGCACAACGCTTGCGAATGGAAGGTGAAACTTTCATGAAAATTCTCCTTGCTTGGTGCTGTTTTATCACAGCCAAAGGTCTGATTATACCGTTCGTTTTTCAATTCGTCCATATTTTCACAGTCGTCTGCAGGGTTACAAGACAGTCAGGATTTGAGGTTCTCCTTCGGTGACAGCGACTGTGTGTTCAAAGTGCGCTGTCAATGAACCATCTGCAGAAACAACCGTCCATTGATCGGGCAGAACGCGCGTTTCGTACGTTCCAACAAGCACCATGGGTTCGAGTGCAATTGTCATTCCGGGTCTAAGAAGAATGCCGCTTCCCGCCGCGCCGATATTTGGCACCTGCGGCCCCTCGTGCATATCCTTCCCGACACCGTGTCCGGTGTACTCCCGGGTGACGTGAAACCCATGACTTTCCACATACTTTTGTATTGCCGCCGAAACATCCCCGGTACGCCTGCCTTTACGCATCTTTTCGATGCCAGCATGAAGCGCACCTTCGGTGACTTCCAGAAGATTCTTCGCTACGGGAGAGATCTCCCCCACCCCGGCTGTAAAAGCGGAGTCTGCTACAAAGCCCTGGTATATGGTGCCACAATCGATCGAAACGATATCCCCATCCTTCAGCTTGCGCTTCGGGTGAGGAATGCCGTGCACCATCTCGTCGTTGATGCTCACAGTAATGGACGCCGGAAACGGCGGTCGTCCATAACCTTTGAACGGCGATACACATCCGTGTGACTTCAGCACTTCCTCAGCAGCCGCGTTGAGGTCCGCTGTCGTCACACCTGGTTGTAAAAGTTCTTTCACGGCCGCCAGAACACTTGCATTGATCTGTCCCGCTTCACGCATGATCTTGATCTCTGCGGGGCTCTTTATATTGACCTGGCGTTCATGAAACATACAATAAACCTTAGATTACCGATAATGACTATTATTTCTTTAAGGCGGCGAGCATTTGTTTTGTCACCTGCTCAACTGCCTGCGTACCGTCGATCTCTGCCAGTTTGCCAGCCTTGCGATAGTAATCTACCAACGGCATGGTCTGTTCGAGATAGACGCGAATACGTTTTGCCACGGTTTCAACCTTATCATCGTCGCGCTGGTAGACCTCGGAACCGTCCACATCACACACGCCAGCCTGTTTGGGTGGGTTGAATTTTTCGTGATAGATGTGCCCGTGGGCCCGGCATGTCCAGCGACCACTGGCACGTTCGACAAGAATGTTCTCGGCAGCAGTGATATAAGGAACCAAATTCACTTCACCTTTGAAATCCAACAACATTCTTTCGAGCGCGGTAGCCTGGGCCGGGGTGCGGGGAAAACCGTCGAGAATGGCACCAGCTTCACAGTCCGGGCGGGAGATGCGGTCACGGATCATCTTGATGGTGACGTCATCCGGAACGAGTTCGCCTTTATCCATGAAGGATTTGGCAAGTTTTCCAAGCTCGGTCTGGTTCTTAAGGTTTTCGCGGAAAAGATCTCCAGATGAAACATGAGCAAGATTGGTGCTTTTGGCGAGGATCTGTGCCTGCGTGCCCTTACCAGCTCCGGGAGGTCCGAGCAGAACGATGTAAGTTGGCATTGTTTGTTCACCTTTTAGCGAACGAGCAAGGAATCCTGATAGCCGTGCAATTTGAGTTCCGCGTCAATGTTCTGGAAGGTATCACGTACGACACCAACCACGATGAGCAACCCGGAGGATGAGATCAGGAAGATGCCGGTCTGTGTGCTCGCAGAGGAAAGCCCTATTGCACTCAATAACAACCCAAGCAGGAAAGGCATGATTGCAACAACACCCAGGAATACTGCACCTACAAGGGTGATGCGGCTTTGAACCGCGCTCAGATATTTTTGGGTTGGAGCGCCGGTAAGCACACCTGGGACAGTTGCTCCCACCTTCTTCAAGTTATCACCGTAGTTTTGCTGATCGAACAATACGGTCGTGTAGAAGAAGGTAAAGATGACTACCATAAAGAAGTAGAGCGTCCAATAGCCCCAATTGCTTGTGCCGGTTGCGCCAAAGAAGTTGGAAATTCCAGAGAAGAAATTTGCAACGCCCTGATTTTCGCTATTGAGGAAATAGCTGGCAATAATGGTCGGGAATTGCAAAATGGCGCTGGCAAAGATCAAAGGGATCATACCCGAAAGATTGACCATCAAAGGCAGGGTGCCTTTGACAGGCATGGACATGCGATTACCGACGCGACGGCCCGGGTACATGACCGGCACATTACGGCGTCCCTGCTGGACATATACGATCGCGAGGACAGTCAAAACAATGATCACAATGGTGAAGACCAGCATGACCCAGCGGGTGGCTTCGTCGGACAGAAGTGAGGCGAGATTTGAAGGCATCTGGGCCACAATACCCGCGAAGATAACCAGAGAGAGGCCCTGGCCGCGAATACCATATTCCGAAATCAACTCACCCAGCCAGATGGCGAACATGGTACCTGCGGTCATGGCAATAAGAACACTCCATGATGCTAGCGCAGTTTCAGGATTCAAAAGCCCAAATGGAAGAATGGGCTGCTGGACCGCCTGGATGGAAAGGGAGTTGAAGATGTTGATCTGACCGATCGCGGATAACGCAGCCATCGGCACGGCCAGGTAATATGTCCATTTTTCCTGCCAGCGGCGTCCTTCGCGAGGATCTTCCTGAATTCTCCGCTGAAGCGATGGAATGATCGGGATCAACAGCTGCAGAATGATCTGGGCGGTAATATACGGATACACACCCATTGAAAGCAAAGAGAAATTGGAGACGGTTCCACCTGAAAGAAGATCAAGGAAGCCGAGGAAGCCGCCCTGTCCCGAAGAGGAATTGCGGAACGCGGCGAGAATATCATGATCAACGCCGGGGGCAGGGACATTTGCCGCAAGACGGTAGATCACCAAAATTATGAAGGTGATCAACAGTTTGCGGCGAATATCTTCTGATCTCCAAAGATAACGCCAGCCTGAGAAGGTGCTTTTCATGAGAGGTATCCTTTGCCTGTTAGGCAATCAACTCCACCGAGCCGCCAGCCTTTTCGATCTTGGCTTTGGCACCGGCGCTGACGCGATGAGCGCGAATCTTGAGAGGTACGTTAATTTCACCGCGGCCAAGAACAACAATCGGGTCGCGTGAGTCGCGAAGCAAATGCGCTTCTGCAAGAGATTCCGGATTCACTTCGGCATTCGCTTTGAAAACCTCGGAAAGCTGATCCAGATTTACTTCGTTGTAGTTCACCTGGTTCGGGGGGGTAAACCCTTCACCGCGGATGAACGGCAGGCGGCGGTAGAAAGGCAGGTTGCCGCCCTGGCGATACAGATGACCGCCTTCGCCGGAACGTGCGCCAGCGCCCTTGGTACCTCGACCGGCAGTTTTACCCTGCCCTGCTGAGATGCCGCGCCCTACGCGTTTTCGATTCTTTTTAGACCCAATATTGGGTACAAGATCGTGTAGTTTCATAGTCAATAACCTACTCTTCAATCTTGATCAAGTGAATGACCTTGTTCAACATACCGCGCAATGCGGGTGTATCTTTGTGTTCAACCGTCTGATGCAGGCGGCGCAACCCAAGCGCTTTGACAGTGGCCTTTTGGTCCTTGGTATAGCCAATGGAACTTCGAACCAGGGTCACACGCAGGGTTTTACCGGAGGTGTCATTCTTAGGCATGCTGCTTCCTCCGTTCCCAGAATGGGAGCAATTCATCGCTGCGTTTTCCGCGCCGGGCGGCTTCGATTGCCGGAGAGCGCAGGGTATCCAGCGCATCAAAGGTCGCCATCACCACATTGAGAACATTAGCGCTTCCCATTGATTTGGTGAGGATGTCACGCACGCCAGCCACTTCCAACACGGCACGCACGCCGCCAGCGGCGATAACGCCAGTACCGGCCGAAGCAGGCTTTAGGAATACCCTCGCACCAGCCACTTTTCCGATGGTCTCATGCGGGATGGTGGTGCCAGCAATGTTGACGGAACGCAGGTCCTTGCGGGCACGTTCCGACGCCTTACGCATCGCATCCGGAACAGCATTGGCTTTGCCAACACCCATTCCGATGGTGCCCTTCTTATCGCCGACCACAACGGTCACGCGAAAGCGGAAACGGCGGCCACCCTTCACTACTTTTGCAACACGGGCAATTTCGATCACGCGTTCTTCAAAGGCGTCCTGCTGCTCGTACTGTTTATCGAATTGATTTTCTGCCATATCTTTCTCCAACGTATCGACTAGAACTGCAGGCCGCCTTCACGCGCGCCGTCAGCGAGCGCCTTGATGCGCCCGGTATAGCGGAAACCGCCGCGGTCAAAAACAACCGTAGAGATTCCCTTGGACTTTGCGCGCTCGGCAATGGCTTTGCCGACGGCTTTGGCTTGTTCGGTCTTCTTCATACCCTTCACCTGTTCACGCAGGTCCTTGTCCACAGTGGACGCAGAGACGAGGGTATTGCCTTCCATATCATCAATGATCTGGGCATAAATGCCGGTCAGGCTTTTGAACACATTCAAGCGGGGACGAGCAGGGCTGCCAAACAGGCTCTTGCGAACCCGCAAATGTCGACGTTCACGAGCAACGGCACGATTTTTGTTAGCCATGGCTTACTTGGCTCCTTTTCCGGCTTTGCCAGCCTTACGGCGAATCTTCTCGCCAAGATAACGCAAACCCTTGCCATGATAAGGCTCCGGCGGGCGTACCTTGCGAACATTCGCGGCCACCTGGCCGACCAATTCCTTATCGAAGCCCAAAACCTTGATCTGGCGGGTCTTCGCATCTGTTTCGAATGAAATACCCGATGGCGGTTCGATCTTCACCGGGTGAGAATACCCGACAAAGAGCGCCAGGTTCTTCCCTTCCATCTCAGCGCGGTATCCCACACCTTCCACTTCGAGGATCACTTCAAATCCCTTGCTTACGCCATGGATCATATTCGCAAGCACGGCACGAGTGGTTCCATGCAGGGCACGTTCTTCGGGCTTGTCCGAATTTCGAGTGATCTTCAACTGGTTATTTTCCAAAGCAATACCGATCACGCCGGAAAATTCACGTTGAAGCTCGCCTTTCGGGCCCTTCACACGGACTTTGGAGCCGTTCAGCTCCACCTGCACCCCACCGGGGATTTCTACAGGCAAACGACCAATACGAGACACAATAAACCTCCTACCAAACCTTACAGATGATCTCGCCGCCCACACCCAATTGTCGGGCACGAGCACCGGTCATCACACCCTTGGGAGTCGACAAAATGGCTACGCCGATTCCGGAAAGCACCCAGGGGATGTCAGTCTTTTTGGTATAGATGCGGCGTCCCGGCGAGCTGACGCGCTCGAGTCCGGAAATGACCGCGCGTCGCTGGCGACGTTCGCCAACATATTTGATCTTCAGGCGCAAAACCTTCTGCGCTTCGGTTTCACCATCCACCGCCTCAAACCCTTCGAGGAAACCTTCCTCTTTCAGGATCTTGGCGATCTCAAGCTTAATCTTTGAGCTGGGCATTGCAACCTGGGCATGACCAGCCATCACCGCATTACGAATGCGGGTCAACATATCAGCAATTGGATCACTAAATGACATGACCTACCTCCACCGGCTACCAGGATGACTTTACAACGCCGGGAATCTGGCCTTTGAGGGCCAATTCGCGGAAGCAAATGCGGCACAAACCAAAGCGGCGTATATAACCGCGCGGTCTTCCACAACGCTGACAGCGATTCCGCACCTGCACAGCATGGCGGCGGCGCAGTTCACGATATTGCATGCATTTCTTTGCCATACCTTACGCTTCCTTCTTGCCGCTAAACGGCATTCCGAGCATTCTTAACATCGCGCGTGCCTCATCATCATTCTTGGCGGTTGTCACGATGGTGACTTCCATGCCGCGCAGCTTATCGATTTTGTCGTACTCGATCTCCGGAAACACCAGCTGGTCTTTGAGACCCAGTGTGTAATTTCCACGTCCATCGAACGCATTGGGCGAAATGCCGCGAAAATCGCGGACACGCGGCAATGCAATGTTCACCAAGCGGTCCAAAAATGCCCACATGCTGGGACCACGAAGGGTCACCTTGGTGCCGATTAAGCGGCCTTCGCGCAGCTTGAAATTCGCAATACTTTTGCGGGCCTTTGTCTGCACGGGTTTTTGGCCGGTGATCAGGGTAAGGTCAGCAACAGCCGCCTCGAGTGCCTTGGGGTTATCCAACGCTTCGCCCAGGCCGATGTTGACCACGATCTTTTCCAGCCGCGGCACCTGCATTACGTTCTTGAAACCGAACGATTTCAGCAAGGCCGGAGCAACTTCAGTGTTATAACGTTCATGCAATCTGTTCATTAGTTACCTGCTCCGCAGATTAGTCAATTGTCGCCTGACAATTCTTGCAAACGCGGTGCGCGCCTTCATCGTCACGCTGCACGCCTACTCGTGTGGCCTCGCTGCACTTCGGGCAGACAAGCATCACGTTCGAAATATCGATCGGCCCTTCAAATTGGACACGCCCGGGGTTCATTTTGCGGTTTCCGGCCTGCACCTGTTTCTGGTGCTTCGTACGGACATTCACACCCTGAACCACGACACGACGATCCTGCAAAAGCACATTGATCACCTCGCCGCGCTTGCCTTTATCTTCGAGACGGCCGCTCACAATTTCTACGGTATCGCCTTTTCGAATTTTGACTCTCATTCTTAACTCCTACAGCACTTCCGGGGCAAGCGACACGATTTTCATATAGCCCATATCGCGCAGTTCACGCGCCACAGGTCCGAAAATGCGTGTGCCCCTGGGATTTTCACCGTCTGCGTCCAGAATGACGGCGGCATTATCATCAAAGCGGATGTAGGAGCCGTCTTCGCGGCGCCATTCTTTGGTGCAGCGCACAATAACAGCCTTCACGACTTCGCTTTTCTTTACAGAGCCCTGGGGGGCAGCGGCTTTCACGGTCGCCACCACTACATCGCCAATGGCACCATATTTGCGCCTGGAGCCACCCAACACATGGATCACGAGTAGTTCTCGCGCGCCAGTGTTATCGGCCACTTTCAATCGGGATTCATGTTGAATCATGGCCTACTCTCCTACACCTTGATCGGAAGTGCGGGTTTCGCGTTTGATGACGGTTTCCACCGCCCAGCGCTTGTCGCGGGACATGGGCTGGGTTTCAACGATACGAACCTCATCACCGATCTGGCAACCGATCTCATCATGCGCTTTGAGGCGCATGCTGGAGTACACCACCTTCTTATATAGAGGATGGCGGTACTTACGAGTAATCTCCACCACGACCGTTTTGGTCATTTTGTTGCTCGTCACAACACCGATAATGCGACGACGATTGTTCATTTTGCACCTTCCACTGCCGCGCTCTCAAGTTCGCGCAGAATTGTTTCCATGCGAGCAATATCCTTGCGCAGCGTATTCAAGCGGCTGGCATCCGTTAGCTGCCCGCTCACCTGCTGGAAACGCAGTTTCATAAACTCGTCACGCGCATCGGACAATTTCGTGCGGATTTCCGCCGGAGCCAGTTTGCGAATGTCTACAGTCTTCATTGCCTTCATAATTATTCTCCTCCTGTGTGGCGCGCCACGACTTTGGTCTTGATGGAGAACTTATACTGGGCAGACTTCAACGCAGCAATCGCAATATCCGCAGACAAGCCACTGACTTCGAACATAATACGACCAGGTTTCACGACGGCCACATAGTATTCCACATTGCCCTTACCAGAACCCATACGGGTCTCTGGAGGCTTGTGAGTAAACGGCTTCGCCGGGAAAATACGAATCCAGATCTTGCCGCGGCGTTTCATCTCGCGAACGATCGAACGACGTGCCGCTTCAATTTGTCGGGCTGTAACCCAGCCCGGTTCCAACGCCTGCAAACCGAACTCGCCGAAGGAGACTTCCGCACCGCGGAGAGCCTTACCTCGCATACGACCACGCATCTGCTTGCGCCACTTTACACGTTTAGGCATCAACATAGCAATAACCTCATCTCAAGCGACGTCGCGATTACTCGCTGACGTACACGCCTTCCGTCGCTTCGGCTTTTTCTTCAACTTCTGGTGCGGTTTCGCCTTTATAGATCCATACCTTGACACCGATCTGACCATAGGTGGTCAGGGCCTCGGTCGTGGCGAAATCCAGGTTGGCGCGCAAGGTCTGCAAGGGCACGCGCCCTTCGCGCAGCCATACATCGCGGGACATTTCAGCCCCGCCCAGGCGACCACCAACCAAAATCTTGATTCCTTCAGCGCCTTGCTTCATCGCCTGTTGAATGGCACGCTTCATGGCGCGTCGATACGCAATACGGCGTTCAAGCTGATCGGCAATGTTCACAGCAACCAACCTGGCATCCAGGTCGGGGCTGGAAATTTCCTTGATATCAAGTTCGATCTTCTTGCCAACCAAAGATTCCAATGCCTGGCGGATCTTCTTGACGCCTTCACCTTTGCGGCCGATCAAAATGCCCGGCTTGGCAGTGTGAATGGCAATGCGGATCTTTCCGGGAGTGCGCTCCACATCGATATGCGAGATACCGGCCTTGCTGTCACGCACGGTGTCAGGCAGCATTTTGCGAAGTTCACGAACCTTCTCATCGGCAGCAGCGCCGCCTTTGGAAAGCTTTCCGAGCAGCAAATTACGGATGGCAAAATCCTGGTGCAGCTGCTGGCGATATGTGCTTCCTTCGGCGAACCAACGGCCGCCCCAGGGCTGGTTGATACCCAAACGAAAACCTACGGGATGTACTTTACGACCCATAAAAATCTCCTTATGCTCCGCGCTCGCGCAAAATGACCGTCACATGTGAACTGCGGCGCAGGATCGGCTTGAAACGACCGCGCGCGCCAAATCGTCGCCACTTGCGGGTTGGGGCTTCATCAGCGGTGATCTTTGCAACGTACAGGTCGTCACGGCTGACACCAAAATTCTCTTCGGCATTCGCCACTGCGGAGGAGACGAGCTTGTGTACCGGCAGCGCAGCGCGCTTGTTCACAAAACGGAGAATCTCCAGGGCCTCGATGGCGCTCTTACCGCGCACCATGTCGATGACGGCGCGCACCTTCTGCGCGGATTGGGGAAGAAAGCGGACGTGTGCTTGAATATCCTGCATGGCTTCCTCCTTTACGCGGCCTTCTCAGAGGTCTGGTGACCCCGGAATGTGCGGGTTGGGGCAAATTCACCCAAACGATGACCGACCATGTTCTCGGTAATGTAGATCGGCACATGGCGGCGTCCGTCATGAACCGCAATGGTATGGCCTACCATCTGAGGGAAGATCACAGAGGCACGGCTCCATGTGCGGATGACTTTCTTTTCCTTTTTCTGGTTCATGGCCTCGATTCGCTTGAGCAGTTTCGGCTCAATGAAAGGGCCCTTTTTCAATGATCGTGACATATCTTCTTACCTCATCTACTAGCGATTCGTCTTGCTGCGACGACGCACAATGTACTGATCCGTCTTCTTATTCAGGCGGGTCTTCTTGCCAAGTGTGGGTTTACCCCACGGGCTCTTCGGCCCGGCAAGACCGATCGGTTGACGACCTTCACCACCACCATGTGGATGGTCGCGTGGACTCATTGCAGTACCACGGACCGTGGGGCGGATCCCCAAGTGGCGTTTGCGGCCAGCCTTACCCAGCTTGATATTTCCATGATCCAGGTTACCTACCTGGCCAATGGTGGCATAACAAATCTGGAAGATAAGACGAACTTCGCCGGACGGCATACGGATCTGGGCAAAGTCACCCTCTTTGGCGAGCAACTGCGCTGCGCCTCCTGCCGAACGGACAAGTTGTCCGCCCTTCCCAGGCTTCATCTCAATGTTGTGGATCATCGTACCGACCGGGATATTGCTGATCGGCAGGCTGTTGCCAGGACGAATTTCAGCGTTAGGACCAGACACGACTGTGTCACCAACCTTCAGGTCCAGCGGGGAGACGATATATCGCTTCTCGCCGTCAACATAATGAAGGAGTGCCAGACGGGCTGTGCGGTTCGGGTCATACTCGATGGCCGCAACCTTCGCAGGGATCCCGTGCTTCTCGCGCTTGAAATCGACCACACGAATATAACGACGTGCGCCGCCACCGCGATGGCGAACGGTAACGCGACCATAGGAGTTGCGTCCACCGGATCTCTTCTTGATCACCAACAAAGAACGTTCGGGGGTGGACTTTGTGATTTCCTCAAAGGTATAACCGGTCATGTCGCGCATGCCGGGGGTAATTGGTTTGTACTTCTTGACTGCCATTATTGCACCCCTTCAAAGATCTCGAGGGGTTTGCTTCCCTCGGCCAGGGTTATGATCGCCTTCTTGAAAGCGGGGCGGCGAACCACTAAACGGCGGGATCGACCGCGACGGCCGCGCTTTGCAGGGGCGTTGATAATATTCACACGCGCCACGGTGACGTCAAAAAGGGTTTCAATCGCATCCTTCACCGCGGTGCGAGTCGCATCCGTTCGAACAACGAACACATAATGACCCAATTTACCGGATTGGAAACTGGACTTTTCGGTCACCAGCGGGCGGATGAGGACACTATAAAGATCAGACATGTCTCTCTCCTATCCTAGGTGCGCAACCAGCGCATCGATTGTCTTGACCGGCAAAACAACCTTGTCGAAATTAAGGATGTCACGCACATTCAAATAACTCGCCAGCAAAACCTTGGTGCTTTCGATGTTATTTGCACAGCGCATCACTAAATCATAATTTTGATCCTTGGCTGGCATCAACACCAACACGGTGGAAGTGCCGACCAGGTTGCCAAGAGCCTCTGCTACCAGACGGGTCTTGGGTTCTGCAACAATAAGCTCTTCCACAACCACAATGGAGGCTTCAGAGGCTTTAACCGAGAGTGCAGAACGAAGTGCGGCCTGACGCATTTTCTTGGGCATGCGCAGTTCATAACTGCGGGGGTGCGGAGTATGAATACGGCCACCGCCAACCCACTGAGCTGCGCGTCTGGACCCCTGACGGGCCCGACCGGTTCCCTTTTGTTTCCAGGGTTTTCGGCCGCCGCCTCTCACTTCCGAACGAACCTTTGTATCATGCGTCCCAAGACGGGCATTTGCCATCTGGCGGGTATACGCCTGATGCATCAAATCCACATTCACGGGAGCTTCAAAAAGGCTCGCAGGCAATTCGATTTCACGGACTTTTTGTCCCTTTATATCAAGTACATCTGCTTTCATGGTAATCTCGCTCCGATTTCCTGCGCGCCTTACTGCTTGCGCGACTCCTTGATCATGACGAGGCTCCCCTTGCCGCCGGGAACCGCGCCATTAATGGCAATCAGGTTTCGTTCCGGGTCTACCATCACGACCTTGATGTTCTGCGCAGTAACGCGATCCACGCCCATGTGACCAGCCCCGCGTGCACCTTTGTACACACGGCCTGGCGTGGTGCCTGAACCGCGCGAGCCGGGGGCACGATTGCGGTCAGAAGTACCATGAGTGGCATTCATGCCATGGAAATGATATCGCTTCACACCGCCAGCAAACCCCTTACCTTTGCTGATGCCGATCACATCTACACGTTCACCAACGCCAAAAGCGTCGCTGACTGTAACCTTGTCACCGACTTTCAATCCATGCTCCTTGACACGAAATTCGCGCAGGTATCGCAGGGGGGGAATCTCATTGGCCTTCAAATGGCCCATCTGACCTTGTGTAAGGCGTTTGGGATTTGCTTCGCCAAAACCCAGTTGCACGGCGGAATACCCTTCCTTTTCTGGCGCGCGAACCTGGGTAACATAGCACGGCCCAGCCTCGATGAGGGTCACCGCATAGGCAACGCCTTGCTCATCGAAGATCTGGGTCATACCGATCTTTCGACCTATCAGCCCTTTCAACATGCTCAATTTTCTCCTTTACAAGATATTGACGAGACTGCCGGTTGGGGCAACAACCGCATCATCTCCGTGCAGTGCAGTCAGTAGGTCTGGTGCGAAGCGTGGTTATCGGTTCCACACACAGACCTGCTCTTGCGCTGTCTCAACTAAACCGCAATCAATTGCAGCTTATTGACAAACTAAATTTTGATCTCGATATCGACACCTGCAGGCAGGTTCAAGCGCATCAACATATCAATTGTCTTGGAATCAGGATCCAAAACATCGATCAATCGATTGTGCGTACGAATTTCAAAGTGCTCGTGAGAGTCCTTGTCGATAAATGTAGAGCGCCGTATTGTATAGCGTTCTTTCTTACTTGGCAAGGGTACGGGGCCGACAACATGAGCGCCGGTTCGTTCAGCTGTCTCGACAATGCGCTTGGCAGATTGATCGAGAACACGATGGTCATAAGCCTTGAGGCGGATACGGATTTTCTGTTTTGCCATGATTTCTCTGCCTTACGCGATGATCTTGGTAACGACACCCGCACCGACGGTCAGACCGCCTTCACGAATAGCGAACTTGGAGCCCTGCTCAAGAGCGACCGGAACGATCAACTCCACTGTCAGGTTCACATTGTCACCCGGCATCACCATTTC
>JAEURI010000195.1 GCA_016789225.1 Anaerolineales bacterium | reverse complement strand
CTCCTTATGTTCTCGAGCATTGGTCTCCTTCCCGTCTCGATGTCACTCTCGGGCGCCATCAGCCGCGTGGATGTCAGTCTGCTCCTTATAATCTCTGGTGGCATCGTCGCATTGCTTGGTTTTTTGATGACATTGAATCCGACCGTCCGCGCGATGGAACCTTCTGCACAAATTGGAGACTAACATGAACCTCTCGCCTCTTTTCTGGACCTTGAGCCTGCTGGCTGTTTCTCTGACCTTTTTCTTCTCTTTGGGAGTTCTCGCCAAACGCCGCCTCAAGAAAAAATATCCACCCATCGGGCAAATGATCGATATCGGTGGTTATCGCTTGCACATGCACATCGAAGGCGAAGGGACACCAACCGTTGTCCTCGACTCTGGCGCGGGTGGTATCGGTATCGCTTGGGAACTTGTCCGCCCTGCGATTGCAAAGGTTGCCCGAGTTGTGGTCTACGACCGTGCAGGACTCGGTTGGAGTGATCCCAGCCCCAAACCACGCCGCGCTGATGTGATGGCAGAAGAATTACACACGTTGCTGCAGAATGCGAATGTTGAAGCTCCCTTCATTTTGGTAGGGCACTCCCTGGGCGGAGTAGTCGCCCGTCAGTTCGCGGCAAAATATCCAAATGAAGTGGTTGGCTTGGTCATGGTGGACTCTGCACACGAACAGCAGGTCAAACATTTTCCTGAAGCCCTGGTGAAGATGGTCAACTCGATGAAAGGCATGATGGGTGTGATGAAGTTGATGAGCAAACTCAATATCTTTGCGCTCAAACCTGAGCTTATCCAGATCGGCGATAACGGCAAACTCTCGAAGGGACTCGTTGCAAACATGCAGGGTGTTATGGCGTCCAGCAACAGCCATGCCGAAGCGATGATTGCTGAGACCGAAAGCGTCTTTGCGGCAGAGACCCAACCCGTTTCCACTCTTGGGAATCTGCCTCTGACCGTGATCCGTCATGGGCAACTCGACGAGAACGCTGTGCCGCCGTCTCTCGGTCAGCAGGTGCGGGATGACTACGAAGCCGCATGGCAAAAGCTTCAGATGGAGATCATATCCCTGTCAACGCAGGGCAGGCTCATCGTCGCAGAGAGAAGCGGGCATAACATCATGTTCGACCAGCCCGAGATCGTCATCGAATCCATTTTGGAAATGGTGGGTAAAATTCAAAGTGAAGATTTGTTAACCGTTGCAGAAAAGGAGATGAGCCATGTTCAAATTGGTTGAGCCTTATCAAACACGTCCGATCCGCTTTTTGGAATTGTGGGAGAAGGATGGCTGGCGATTGAAAGTGTACAGCCTTGCCTATCTAATGCCACTGGCGCGACCGCATGTGGTCGAGACATCGAAAGCCATATTGTGGAAACACTTGCAAGAGGTCGCGAAAGATAAACCTCATTACAACGTGGGCTTTATCGGAATCAACGACGGACGCGGCGCGATCTTCTCCTTCGTCGATTTCTGGGCGGACGAGAACGAACTTCATCATCATGTCTTCGTTTCGCCAAAAGAGGAAGTGGAAAAGCTCGAATATAAAACACCGACGGGTCTCACCGCCTGCGTGTGGGATGCGGCGCTGCTTGCCTTTGAACGTCAGGCGTGGGT
>JAEURI010000114.1 GCA_016789225.1 Anaerolineales bacterium | reverse complement strand
GCTCAAAGCCTGGCAAAAGGCCGATGCCATCAACCCCAACTTCTTCGAAGATCAGGCGCGCAACGCCATGCAATTGGTGCAGTAACAAGCCTGTACCGCAACTGTCAAGTTGCGAGTATCAATACTTCACAAAATGTCATTCTGAGCGGAGCGACACATGCGCCGCAGTGCGGTGAGAATCTCTCCCCTGTCTGGGAGTCTTCCTACCAAGGTATAGATGCTTCACTTCGTTCAGCATGACACGCCTTTTCGTAATCTACTGAGTATTCCAAAAGCCAATGATAAAAAAAATAATCCCTTTTGTTTTTCTTTTCGTCACTGCGTGCCAGCCCGCAGTGACCGCAACGGCAACCGAAATAGTTGTTATTCCCTCCTCCACCCCCATCCCAGTGCAGCCAACGCAGACGGTCATCCCATCCCCCATGCCCAGCCCAACGGTGGCGGTACCCACTACATCCGCTGCTATAAACATTTCTGCAAAAGATGGAATGACCCAGATCCTCATCCCCGCTGGAACTTTCTTCATGGGCGGTATGGACGTGTACCGCGAAAACGATGAAATGCCCGCCCACGAGGTTTTCCTCGACGAGTTTTGGATGGATCAGGTGGAAGTAACCAATGGAATGTATGGCCTCTGCGTAGGGGAGGGAGCGTGTCGTCCGCCCAGTGAGCTTCGCTCAGATAACCGCGAGGAATATTTCAGGGATCTCGAATTTCAAGATTACCCCGTGGTATTTGTGACCTGGTACGATGCCGATGTCTATTGTCAATGGGCGGGGCGTAGATTGCCCACCGAAGCCGAATGGGAACGTGCCGCTCGCGGCGATGACAAACGCAATTATCCCTGGGGAGATGAATTGCCCAATGAGTACAACGTCAATGGAATGAATCTGGTGGGAGATACCACACGCGTCGGTTCTTTTGCGGAAGGGGCTAGCCCGTTCGGGGTTTTGGATATGGCAGGGAATGTTTGGGAATGGGTTGCAGACCGCTACCGACCGGATTATTACAGCAAAACGCCTTTGGAAAATCCAAAAGGACCTTCGGCAGAAGAAGTCTTCAATACCATGCGTGTGATCCGCGGCGGGTCGTTTCAGGAGGATGGGGTTATTTTACGATTGGCGAATCGCAGTTTTCTGGATGGCCCCGACCCCAATGCACAACCAGAAGATGCTGCGTTTTACGGAAGGTCATCCGCCATCATCGGCTTCCGCTGTGCGGCAGATCCATAAAACCTCGTACCATAATGTTCGCATTGCGAAGTTCGAGCTATTTGCAAGGTAAAGCGTGCGAACGAAAATTTGAAGGACGATCAAAGTTTGGGTTGTCAAACCAGGAATCAGGTCCGAAATGAGGCGGTTTATTCATCCACAAAGCTGTAGCCGCCAGGCCAGGTTTTGATCAGGGAGGATTCGTTTGCTTCCTCCTCCAACTTTTTTCGAAGTCGGTACACCACATTCTTGAGTAGGACAATATCGCCCTCAGCGCCCCATATGGTTTGAATAATATCTTCAGCGGGGAAGACGTACCCTGGGCGGCTCATGAGCAGATGCAACAATCGAAATTCCAAATTGGTAAGTTTGATCTCGTTCTTGTTCGAACCAATCGCAGAACGATGAGAAGGGTCAAGCCGCAAACGACCTGTCTGATGCGGCTTCATCGGCTCACTCCAACTGCGGCGTGACCAGGCCAGGATCTTGGCGAGAAAAATGGCAGGGCTGATGGGTTTGATGACGCATTCATCCACCCCGTTTTGATAGGCTTCGAGAATCTCAGGCTCGTTGCTGAAGGGCAGGAAGAGCAAGATGGGGCTGGCGCTGACAGAGCGAAACCTGCGGCACAGTTCCATACGCTGCGGATGAGGGGCGTTCAAGTCGATAATGATCAGGTCGGGGATCTCCTCCGCAGAACGTTCCATGGCGCGTTGAAAGGAGGTTTCTAAAATGGCGACAAGCCCCTTGTCACGGATGATATGCCCCCAAATGGGCGCGGTGGCATCCTGGTCGCAAACGATGAAAACGCGGGGTGCATTTTGAGAGAGAATGACATTGCTCATAAGTTTCTTGAACCTATCCTTTTTACAATGTATGACTGGAAAACGACCAGCTAACAAAGCTGCAAGAAATTATAGCCCTTAAAGTCGCAAAAGGTCGTAAATTTTCACCTTTCTGTTACCTTTGGGGGATTAGCCCAAATCTCCCCCCTCCTTATACTAGAAGCATATCTCAAAGGAGGCACACTATGAAAAAACTAATTCCAATCCTTGCTGTTCTGGCACTAATCGCCACAGCGTGCGGAGCAGGCAATGCTCAGCCAACCGCCATTCCCCTGCCCACAGCCATGGCTACTGCTGAAGGCAACAATCCCACTGAGGAAGCCGCCTCTGGCGGTCAAGCCGGAGAAGAACGCACTTCATCTGTAGACGGTATGCCGCAGGTTTACGTTCCAGAAGGCACCTTCCGCATGGGCGGCATTGACCCAGATGCTCAAAAGGACGAGCGCCCTGACCACAACGTAACCATGAAGGCTTTCTGGATAGACAAGCTCGAAGTCACCAATGGCATGTACGATATCTGTGTAAAAGCAGGAGCCTGCGACACGCCGCAAAAGTTCAACTCAGAAAACCGCGACTCCTATTATGGCAATGCCGAGTTCACTGATTTCCCGGTCGTGTATGTTACCTGGCTTCAAGCTGACAATTACTGCAAATGGGCCGGACGCCGCCTGCCCACTGAAGCCGAATGGGAATATGCCGCCCGCGGCAGCGATTACCGTATCTATCCCTGGGGCGATGATCGTCCGGATTCCTCACGTGGTAACTTCAACTATTTTGTTGGCGATACCGCTCGTGTAGGCAACTACCCTGCCGGGGCCAGCCCATTTGGTGCACTCGATCTGGTGGGCAACGTCAATGAATGGGTGGCCGATTTTTATGACGCCAACTACTATGGTCAAGGTGTGACCTCTAACCCCACCGGTCCTGCCGCCCGCAGCCAATACTTTGGACGTGTCATTCGCGGTGGTTCCTACCAGGAAGCGCTCAAAGATGTCCGTCTGTCCAACCGCGGCACGATGATCGGCTCAGACCCCAGCGCCACCGACATTTATTCGGCGGAATATCTGGGAGAATTCTCCCCCAAGGTCGGCTTCCGCTGCGCATCAGACTAAGCCTTAGCCTGTTCCCAACCAGCCGCCATAGACTACTCTGGCGGCTTTTTTATTGACGCCCCCTATTGGCTATGGTATTATCTTCAAGACAATTCAATAGTCCCACAAAAGACGCTCTTATCCAGAGAGGCGGAGGGAACGGCCCTGCGATGCCTCGACAACCGGTGGTGTAGTCCAAGAGTTGATTGGTCTCATAGTCAGGATGGTTAAAAGACTACAAGACAATTAACTGCAAAACCAAACTATACGGTGCCAATTCCGACAGGATATGCTGGAAGATGAGAGGGTAAACAAGCACAAAATGCATTGCCCTTTCTGCTCGTCTGAAATGGGCAATTTTATTTTCTGAAGGAGAAACAAAACCAATGTCCAATACTTTCATGTCCTCCCCCAGCCTGATGTTCACATCAGAATCGGTGACGGAAGGACACCCCGACAAGATCTGCGACCAGGTCTCGGATGCCGTTCTGGATGCCTGTCTCGAACAGGACCCGCGCTCGCGTGTGGCTTGCGAAACCGCCGTCAAGACCGGTTATGTGATGCTGCTCGGTGAGATCACCACCAATGCCGTGTTCAACTATGATGAACTGGTCCGCAAAGTGGTCAATGAGATCGGCTACGACTCCAGCGATAAGGGCTTCGACGGCTCTTCCTGCGGCGTGCTCGTTGCCATCGCCAAGCAATCCGGCGACATCGCCATGGGCGTCAATCAAGCGCTCGAAACCCGCGATGGTCATCACCTCACAGATCAAGAAGTTGAATCCATCGGCGCCGGCGACCAGGGTATGATGTTCGGTTACGCTTGTAACGAAACCCCTACCTTGATGCCAATGCCCATCTACCTCGCACACAAACTCACCCGCAAGCAGAGTGAACTCCGCAAGAGTGGAGCCATCAAGTGGCTGCGTCCCGATGCCAAGAGCCAGGTGACCATCGAATATTCGAAAGGTCAGCCCAAGCGCATTGACACCGTGCTCATCTCCACCCAGCATGCTCCTGAAATCTCACAGAATGAACTCATTGAGGCCATTACTGAAGAACTCATTATGAAGACCCTGCCTGAAAACCTTGTGGACAAGGACCTCAAAGTCTTCGTCAACCCCACCGGTCGGTTCGTAGTTGGCGGCCCGATGGGCGACGCAGGCGTGACCGGCCGCAAAATCATCGTGGATACCTACGGCGGCATGGGTCGTCATGGCGGCGGCGCCTTCTCCGGGAAAGACCCCACGAAGGTCGACCGCTCCGCTGCTTATGCGGCCCGTTACGTGGCGAAGAACGTAGTCGCTGCCGGTCTGGCCGACCGCGTAGAAGTACAGGTGGCTTACGCCATCGGTGTGGCACACCCGCTCTCTGTGAACGTGGAAACCTTCGGCACCGCCAAGATCGCCGATGAGAAGATCGCGGCGCTCATCAACGAACACTTTGACCTGCGCCCCGGCGCGATCATCCGTGACCTCGGCCTGCGCAAACCCATCTATCGCAAGACCGCTGCCTACGGTCACTTTGGCCGCGATGACATCGAGTTCCCCTGGGAACGCACTGACAAAGCTACAACCTTGAAAAAGGCTGCCGGTCTGTAATTGAATTTGCATTAAAGAAAAAGAGCCGAGAACTCAATCTCGGCTCTTTTTGATTCAAGTTTTTATTTCAGGTCAAATGTTCTGACCAGGAAGACCGCCATCTGGGCACGGGTAACAGGACTCTCGGGACAGTAATTGTTGTTGCCACATCCGCCGGTGATATTCTCCGCTGCAAGTTGTTTGATCCATGCGGCAGCCCAATAACCAACCGGAACATCGTTAAAGCCAGTACTGCCTCCCACAGCAGGCGGTACATAGGCTGAGCCATGCTTTGCCTTTAAGAGGAAGACTGCCATTTGTGCGCGGGTGGTTGAGAAGTCTGGGCAGTAATTGCCATTGCCGCAGCCGCTGGTAACCCCGTCGTTCTTCAATGCCTCAATCCATATCATGGCCCAGTGGCCAGCCGTATCCAGGAAACTGGCGGGAACATTGGGCGGGGAGTATGAAGAAGAGTGGATGCCCTTTTCCAGAAAAACCGCCATTTGGGCGCGGGTGACTGGGTTATCAGGACAGTAATCCTTGCCATTGGCATCAACCAAACAACCGCCTGTTACACCATTTGAAGAAAGGGTCTCAATAAATGTGCATGCCCAATAACCGTTTGCTACATCACGAAAAACCAAACCGCATACATATGGCGCTTTAATCGTCAAACTTACAGGGCCATAAATATTATTATTTTCGTTACTCTCACGATTGATACAAGTCGCATCTGCCATGACATATATTTGGTAGGTACCCTGAGGCAGGCTGGTGCCGTACGTTGGGCTGGGCCCATGTGTAAGGGTACTTACAGGTTGTTCCACTTCGCCACCTTGTACAATAGCGTCATTGAAATCGCCGCGTTCCCAATCCGAAAAATCTGCTGGGCTACTGGGTGAAATCGTTGTACAGCCATCAGGGTCTTGAGACAAGGGACTCTGATTAACGAACACATCTCGGTAAACCACGCTCTCAGAACCGGCCAAGCCGCCATTTTTAACAGTGACCAGGATATCAAAGGGTTGATCAGCCTCTGGCTGAGCAGGATCAAAAGTTACTCCGGTAATAAACAAGTCAGACTTGTCAATTGAAGTAGGATCTGAATCGGTATTATTACCCGTTATAGACTCCCCATCAATGCTGGCAATGGCATTGGTGGTCAGCTGATTAGGGAATGTTCCATCAGGGTATTCATTTGTATCTACACGAACCAGAAGGTCTAGAGTCGTATATTCGCGAGGACTGTTCGGCGGGGCAAAAACATATTCTGTAATATTACATACAACAGTATCCGGCGCTTGGGGATTAGACGTAGTAGTAGGACATGACCAGCCCACACCACTATGGCTTTCATATGTTAGGCCTCTTGGTAGTGTAATTGTCACAGTCATCATGGTCGTAGCATCAGCCGTCCCCAGTTGATTATCCACAATGATGGAATAGGTACCGATCGACCCAATATCAAAATTCTCGGTATGGTTGATAAATAACCTCAAATTAGGCTCAGCAGCGGCGCGCGCCGCAGAATTCATCAATGTAATGCCAAACAGAAACAGACCTATTACAAAGACCCGGATCAGGCTGGCGCTTGGGATTTTTCCAGTTTTCATGGGACACTCTTCCTTTCCAAAAATGATTAATAACGATTCTCACGCAATTTTAGTATGTTGGCGCATGAAATGCCATAATGCCTGCATGACAGAATGTTCGGCGACACCGCATCCCTTTCATAAAACGGTGAAAGCCTCTGAACGTCAGAAGCATAAAAATTATAAATCATTTTAAGCGGTGGTACCTTAGGCCTTCCCTCATTTTTTTGTGGGCCGCCTTTCATTTTTGAAATTCCCATCGAATATCTGCATCTTCACTGAATCTCGTAAGAATAAAGGCTTGCCGTCGTCCAGATTACTGGATAAATCAAGTAAAATAGCCCAAATCAACATAATTTGGAGAGAGAAAACCATGACAACTGTTCGTAACGACTTTTTCAAAATAGGCGATAAATTCGCCACTATTTTGGGAGATGATGTGCAGGTGGGCCAGCAGGCTCCGGAATTCGCCAGCGTAATTCCTGGCTGGGCCTCCGTCAGCCCGCTTCAGGAATCGAAGGGGAAGGTGATCATCCTTTCGGCGGTTCCCTCGCTGGATACAGATACTTGTGACCGCGAGACTCGTCGCTTCAATGAAGAGGCTGCCAAGTTGGGTGACGATATCATCATTTACACCATCAGCACCGATTTCCCCATGGCGCAAAAGCGCTGGTGTGGCGCCGCAGGCGTAGACAAAGTAAAGGTCGTTTCTGATGTATTAGAAGCAGACTTTGGCATCAAGTACGGCCTGCTCATCAAGGAACGCCGATACCTGCGCAGGGCCGTTTTCATCGTTGGCCGCGACGGCAAGCTGACTTATGTCAACTACCTGCCCGAGCTGGGCAAAGAACCGGATTACGATGAGGTGATCGCAGCCGCAAAGAAGGCCCTCGGCTAAGCCTCGGCCTGGGAAATAGAATCAGGCCCAAGTACCAGAAGGAAGCGAAAGCCGTTCCCCAGCAGGGACGGCTTTTTTCATCCAAATGATAAAATCCAGCATCATGAGTGAAAAATCTGTCATCATCATCGGCGCAGGCATGGCCGGGCTCGCCGCGGCATACGAATTGCACAAGGCCGGGTGGAATACAGTTGTGCTTGAGGCGCGCGGGCGTGTGGGTGGCCGCGTATATTCGGTACGTGATTTTTCGAATGGGCTGATTGCTGAGGGCGGCGGCGAGTATATTGATGAAGATCATACCCGCATGCTTTCGTTTGCAAAGGAATTCAATCTGCCGCTTGGCAAAGTGGGAAGCTGGCAGGGGCAAAGCGGAGATTGGGGCGCGTTCGAAGGCAAGGCAGGCCCGCTGGAGAACACGAGCCTGTGGGGCGCAAACCTGAACGATGAATATCATAAGGTTTGGGTTGCGCTTTCGGAATTGGGCAGACAGGTGAATGATCCCGCCCATCCATTGACGGCATTGAATGCGAAGGAACTGGATTCGAAAAATGCAGCAGAATGGATCGAGGCGCAAAACGTACGTCCTCTTGCGCGCGAACTATTTACCAATCACATTCGCTCGGAATACACCTGCGAGCCAAAGCACTTTTCACTGCTCGACCTCGCTCGCAACGCCGCTCTGTATTACAGCGATCCCGAAACCTGGCACACAGCCTATCGCGTCATGGGCGGGAACGACCTGATCCCCCAGGCCATCGCTGCCTGCCTGCCCGATCTACGTTTGAATACGGTGGTCATGTCGGTGAAGGTTCAAGCACAAGAGGTAGTTGTGAAATACAAACAGGTGGATTCATTTCACACCTTGCGCGCAGCACACGCCATCCTCGCCATTCCCCTGACCGCAGCGCGAATGATCGACTTCGATGGAACGCTACCCATTGCTCATCAAAACATGCTGAACGGTCTCTCCTACGGCGCTGTGACCAAGGTGATGATCGAATATCGCAAACGCTTCTGGCATGAGCATGGCTGGAATGGCCGCCTCAATACGGACCTGCCAATTGTTCTGACCTGGGACGCCACCAGCCACCTGGAAGCGGAACACGGCATCCTCACCGCTTATACAGGCGGAGGACCGGGAGAGGCGCTCTCGCGACTCTCGGATGATGAGCGCATCAAAACTGCTGTTTCAGTGATCGAAGATATCTTTCCCGGTTCATCTGAGATGATCGAAAACACCCGCACCATCGCCTGGGTCAACGAAGCATTTACCCGTGGTTCATATATGGCCTACGCGCCAAACGAAATGACCGCCCATTGGCAGGCGCTCTTCTCCCCCGCCGGTCGGTTGTCCTTTGCTGGTGAGCATGCCACCATCATTCAGGGATATATGGAAGGCGCAGTGGAAAGCGGTCAACGTGCCGCGAGAGAACTTATTGGCAGGCAGTAAATATTTTTCAGGTATAGAAATATGGAGAGTCCATGAGCGAAGCAAGGAGAAATTTTATAGAAGGGGTACGTGCAGAAGTGCCGCTATTGATCGGCGTCTTTCCGTTTGGCATGATCTACGGAGCGCTGGCTTTGAATGCGGGCTTGTCCAATGCCGCTGCACAGATGATGTCATCCATTGTGTTTGCCGGGTCGGCACAATTCATCACAGCCCAATTGGTACACGATAACACCCCAGCACTCGTTATCATCCTGACCATCACAGTAGTCAATCTTCGGCATATGCTTTACAGTGCATCACTTGCCCCCTACCTGAAAGACCTTTCCCTGCGTTGGAAGGTTTTGCTTTCCTATCTTTTGACCGATGAGGCCTACGCCCCATCAATTTTGCATTATGAAAAAGAGGGGCTGCAAACCCATAAACACTGGTTCCTGCTTGGGGCTGGTTTTTCTCTGTGGTTCAACTGGCAAGTCAGCACAGCCATAGGGATATTCCTCGGTGCAGCCATCCCAGAAAGCTGGTCGCTCGATTTCGCCCTGCCCCTCACCTTCATTGCCATGGTGGTTCCTGTCCTCAAAAAACAACCGATGATCGCAGCTGCACTAAGTGCGGGCTTCACGGCCATCCTTGCATATAACCTCCCATTCAAACTAGGGCTTATCCTCGCAGCATTGGTCGGGATCGCTGTCGGCACCATTCTGGAGGGGCGAAAATGAACATCTGGCTGGTTATGATCATCGGTGGGTTGATCACCTTCGGAATGAGGTTCTCACTGATTTATTTGTTTGGCAGGTTGGAAATTCCAGAAACAATGCGCAAGGCGCTGCATTATGTCCCACCTGCGGTGCTCTCCGCTATTATCATCCCCGAACTACTCATTCGTGACGGCGTTTTGGATGTCTCCCTCGGCAACACACGTCTGCTGGCTGGCATCGTCGCCATCATCACCGCATGGTTTTCGCGTAGTACCCTGCTCACCATTCTTGTTGGAATGGCGGCATTGTTTGTATTGCAATGGCTGGGATAGCCGCCTGCCTCTACAAATCACAAATAGACCAAGAATACCTGATTGCCCCCCGCCTCTTTGGCACGCGCGACCGCATGACGGGCTTGTTGAATGATCGGCTCCACTTCATCTGTGGAGGTGCTGATGCGTGAAATGGCGGCGATCCCTGCGCTGACTTTCACATTCAACGGCGCTTCATTCGGGACCTCGACCCTGGTCCCTCGCACCCCGGCAATGATCCTCCCTGCCACCTTTTCCGCGTCCACGCCGATCACACCGGGCAGGGCCAGAACAAATTCATCCCCCGCCCAACGTCCGATACAATCGTAGGGGCGGCTTTTTTCGCGAATGGCTTTTGCCACTACCCGAAGAACTGCGTCACCTGTCTTGCTTCCATATTTGTCATTGATCAGTTTGAAGTTATCGATATCCAGAGCGATCAAACTCAGCGGCAGCGAAGATCGGCGCGACCGTTCCAATTCACCGGCCGCCTGACGCATGAATGCAGTGCGACCCATGAATTCTGTCAACGAGTCGAATACAGCCTGGCTCTCCAGTTGTTCTCGCGCCTGGGCCAGCTTCGCCGTCAGAGAAAGGATTCGTTCGGCAATGGCAACCCGGTTCTTCAGTTCCAATGGTTTGAATGGGAGCTGAATCACATCGTCCATGCCTTGGAGAGCATTGCTATCTTCGAGGTTCCTGGAAGTCGTCAGGAGAATATAAACAGGCCCGGGCAGGGTCGAAGCGCGAATCCGTGTCAGAAACTGTGTCGAGTCAAGATCGCTGGTATCCCAGTTCGCGATCAAAAAACGGGATGTATCCGCTCGAAGCGCCTGCCATGCCTGTTCACTGGTCGACACGGGCATCAAGGTATACTTTTTGCCACCCAACGTTTGTTGGATCAACTCAAATTCCCTGGGGTCATTTTCCAGCACGAGGATGTTCATAGATTTCACCTTTGTTGCGTCGATTATAGCAGGGGCAGCACCTCCCGCCTCATGATTTTCCCCCCTGAACGGGAATTAATATGAAGTTCACTGCCGTGTTGACAATTCCCCTTACCCATAGTAATATTTGCCCCGCTTTGACCACGCCGAGGTAGCTCAGTGGCAGAGCAGGGGACTCATAAGCCCTTGGTCGGGAGTTCAAATCTCCCCCTCGGCACTAAAGGACCCGCCTATTGGCGGGTTTTTGTTTTTCAAGTCCTATCCGCCATCGAATAGTCCATCAAAATCCGCTGCCTATATAGCTTTATCACCAACAAACTTTCTGTCTTCACCTACGGGACTGGAATAGGAATTTGGCTCACATCTTCATACTCAAATGCTCCAATATCCGGCTGCTGACTTCTTGGCTTTCCGAAAAAATCATTAACAACTTCCCTGATTTGCATTGCATGATTCCTTGCCGGTGAATCTGCCAATAAGCAATACCACTCCGGCGATGTAAAGTCGCCAACTTTCTTGAGTTTGGGATCTCCGATAAGGTCACCATGACCGATAACAATTGAAGGTGGAGTCTTTGACCACAGGTTGTTCGAAAATATAATTCCATCCAGTGACAGAATTATGGAAACAGGCAATGGGCCATATTGTTGAATAATGTTATTGTAGACACGAACATCTTGATGATGACCATTGTCGATCTGAATTCCTGCTTTTTCTGTACTGTTCACAAAGGTGTTATTCGCTATTAATACATCATCCATACCACCTCCCTGCCTGCCTTGCCACCAATAGAAATTCCGCAATGTTCCAAAAACAATATTATTGATCACAGTGACGTTACTGGATGGAGGATTATATGTTTCGTCTCCCAACATAATCCCAACGGAACCAGAAGAGTTGATATCATTGTCAGATTCATAGACCAAATTGCGTTGAACCACCACATTTACAGAATCTGAAACATAAATATTTCCTGCCCAGTTATCATAAACAATGTTGGCCTCAATGATCGTACCGTTGGCTTCAAAAGTGGACAGGCCTTCCCCCCAATTGTTATATACACTATTGCCATACAGGATCACATTCGTGGGGTGACGTGCTGCGCTCAGGCCAGATGCCCAGTCACTACTACCAGGGTTGTTTTCATTTCTATTGGCATTTTGCCACACACGACCGTTTTCAAAAATACCATAATCCCCACTGACAAGTACACCGGTCTCCCGGTTATGATGGACGTTCATATTACTGGCACGGTTGTGATGACCAGCAAGAGAAACACCGATCCAATTTGAATACCGTACCTCCAGACCAGTGACCTGGATATAGTCCCCCGGGATGCCAAGTAGAGCACCCCAATAAGCGTTTGGTAATTCATAATTACTGCCGTCAATTATGGGTATTTCTCCAGGGTAAGCCAGGAATCGGATGGGTTGTTCCTGTGTACCTGAATTGGATATGTATACACTTTCCTCGTACACTCCACCGCGGATGTAAACAGTTTCCCCAGCAGTCAGAGTATCGGCAGCCTTTTGGATTGTTCTCCAAGGTTGGGTTTCTGTTCCTGGGTTGGTATCATCCCCGCTCGGAGAGACAAAATAAGCATTTGTTATATCAGGAGTCGGAGATAAAAATATTATATTTGTTGAAGTTGTTGAAGTTTTTGTTCGAAAAGCGGTTGCCGTAGGAATGAGATCAACACGCGGACTGGAACACGAGGATATCACCGCAATTATCAATAAAACGGAAAAGGTAATCTTAGCCGATTGTCTGTTCATTGGAACCGATCGGAGGTCTTTGGCATTTCAGAGTTGTAGACAGTGCAAGCTCACACTTCGGTTAGCAAAATCAATAGTACGATGATGAACTCTACCTGTCATTGCAACTGGATATTTAAAGCATCATTCGTATTAAGTTGTTTTTAAAAGCCCAAGGCACTGCATGGGGTTCAACGAGGCCATACGGATGAGGTCATGATCGGGGGAATAGGAAACATTCCTGAGCGTGTGAAGGAATTGCAGCCAGGCCTTCCATATTGGAACATATAAAGCATCTGAGCCGAAAAGAAGGCGGGAACGATCCACCTTTTCGAGAACCAAACGCTGAATGGATGGAGCAAGGTTGGATGTGTTTGCCATCAAATTGGGATGTTTCTGGAATAACAAGTTCAATCTGGAAAGCGCTACGCGCGCCTCCTCCTCGGTCAGGTCATGGCACCCGGCGTGAGCAAGAATCACAGGGGCAGCTGACAGGCTCCAGTTTATGGTTTCGAGGCGTTGCAGAGTTCCATATTCAGATTCGTAAGATGGCCTCAAAACAGCCGTACGACCGGAATGAACAACAACGGGCAAGTCCAACTTACCTGCCACTTCCAATGTCGCTTCGATCAGATCGCGCCCGGCTGAAGTGAGCGGGTTGATCCCGGCCAAATTAGGGTGGACTTTTATAGCGCGAATCCGATATCGATCGTGCGCGGTAATAAAAAATCGAGTAAGTTCATTTGCAGGGACTCTCACCGGAAAGGCACAACCGGGAATTAAATGATCGTCACCAGAAAACATTTCAGCAGTGGCTTCCAGCATTGCCTGGGCAGCGTCTCGAATACGAGCCACAGGGAGCAGAAGCGCACCAGAAAGACCAGCTGTCTTCAATTGGTCTGTGATGACTTTATGGCCTATGTGTGTATATTTGAGTCGCGATGCCAGAAGATAAGCGCGGCTTGAACCTGGGCTGATCTCCAGGGCTTCATCTTCAGGCTCAATATCCATTTTTGCAATCGGCGGGTGATATACCGAACCAGGTTTGGAGAAAAGTCCCTCAATCTTTTCATGTTCAAGAAAAGCGACATCCCCAGTCAGGACTTCAAAAGGATGAACGTGAACATCCCAAAAAGGATGTTCCTTCCCAAGTTCGCGCGCCCAATCGAAAAGCAAGTGCGGCTCAATAAGCTGCGGCATGGTTCTTCTCTCTTATTATCGAATAATGCTCAAGCAATGCATCGCGTGCGATCTTACCTCTATCATTTCGCGGCAGAGAATCCATCCGGATAAATTGCCGGGGGATCATGTAGTGTGGAATTTTGCTTTCGAGGAATTTCAGCAGGTTCGCCGAATCCACCTCGGTATCGGCTTCGAAAAAGGCCAGGAGTTCGGGCAGGTCAGCTTCCGGTCCGGAAAGAAGCGCAACCGCGTCCCGCACCTGGGGATGTGTGACCAGATTCGCCTCGATCTCCGCCAGCTCGATCCTGTATCCCATCCATTTCACCTGGTGGTCCTTGCGACTGATAAAAATAAAATCGCCATCTTCATTCTGCCGGACAAGGTCGCCAGTATGATAGATGCGTTCGCCAAGTTCGGGGCAGTTGGGCGGCGGCGGAGTGAAATTTTTGTTTGTCTTGGCCGGGTCGTTGAGATATCCCTTTGCCAGGCTGGGACCCGCAATACACAATTCGCCGATCTCGCCATGCGTGACGGGCACCCCATCATCGTCTATCACCACAGCCTTTGCATTTTTACATGGACGGCCAATCGGAATCGGCCCGCTTTGCGGAATATTTTTTACATGATGACAAAGCGAAACACCAGTCGCTTCCGTGGGGCCATATCCATTGTAAAATTTTTTCTGCGGGAATGTCTGCATCCAATGGGAAAGGTATTGAGGTGCAAGCGGCTCGCCAGCGAAAATAACTGTGTGCAGGCTGGGCATTCGCCCAGGGCGAAGCACACTAGCACGGGACATATACATCAGCAAAGATGAAACGCCCTTCCAAAGCGTGACCTCTTCCGCCTCCATGAACTTTACAAGTTTTTCAGGGAACAGAAGCAGTTCCTCGGTGGCCAGGCTGAGAGTTGCGCCGGAAAAAAGCGCACAAAAGATATCGAAGGTGGACATGTCGAAATAAAATGGAGCCGTGCCAAGGATGTGATCCTCCGGCGCAATTTGAAAATATTTTATTCCCCACTCAATATAGTCCCTGACGTTATCGTGTGTGATCATCACCCCCTTGGGAGTTCCCGTGGAGCCCGATGTGTAAAGAACGTGGGCCACATCGTCCGGGCATCCTCCTGATGGGACGACGCCTGATGAACTCATGACCTCTTCAAGAAAATATACGTTGTTCTCGAATCGTCCCCAGCCATTGCAGGGACTCAGGCAAATGATCGGGCAATGCAATCTCATTTCTTTTGTGCGCGCGAGTGTTTCCGGGAGGGTTGCCGCATGACAGAGGAATGCTTTGGGCGCAGAATCCTCCACAATACGACGCCACCGCTCCGGTGGGGTCTTCATATCGAGCGGAATGTACGCCGCGCCCGATTTCAAGATTCCCATCGAAGCGGTGATGCAATCCGGGCTTCGTTTCATAAAGTAAACGACCCGTTCCCCACGCGTCACCCCCAGTTCACATAGCAAACCACCCACATGCTCCGAGAAGACAGCCAGATTCTCGAAGGTAATACTGGATCGTCCATCGGTGACGGCGATCTTCTCGGGAAAGCGTTTTGCAGTGAGGTCAAGATAATTTTGTAGTTGCATGAGGTTTCAATCCGGCAAGACGGGCAATGATATTAGCCTGGATCTCAGACGTCCCGGAATAAATGGTGGAGGCAATGCTGTCGCGCAGTTCACGTTCCACTTCGTATTCCGTCATATAGCCATACCCGCCGTGGATCTGTACTGCATCCAGACAGGCCTGCTTCAGGCTTTCGCTGATAAATAATTTCGCCACACTGGTTTCCAATGCGGCATGTTTTCTTGAACCTTTCAATGCAGCAGCATGATATAACGCAAGTTTGCCAAGTTCCACGTTCATCTTCATGTTTGCGATCTTGTGAGATACCGCCTGGAAATTCCCAATCGGCCTGTCAAACGCTTCGCGTTCCTGGGCATATTGAACGGTCTCTTCCAAGACCCGCTCCAGCTCGCCCAGCAAACACGCAGGGATCAAAGTCCGTTCCCATTCCATCACTTCATTAAAAAGAATCGCTCCCTGGCCTTCGCGCCCAATCAGGGCATCGGCAGGAACGTAACAATCGGACAGGAACAACTCACCGTTCATCAGGGTGCGCAAGCCCATTTTCTCGATGGGCTTTCCCTGCGAGAACCCGGCATCTCCTGTTGAAACAAGAAAACATGAAAAACCGCCCAACGCTTTTTTAGTCGGGTCGGTCGCAGCAAAGACCAAGACCCGGTCCGCGATCGGCCCGTTGCTGATCATGGTCTTTGAACCATTCAAGAGATATCCATCACCCTTTTTCACAGCAGTCGTCCGCATGGCAAGGGCATCCGAACCAGAACCAGGCTCCGTGATCGCCTGAGCGTAGATGAGTCTGCCTGATGCAATGTCAGGCAACAGGCGGGCGGCCTGGTCACGGCTGGCAAAAAGATGGATCAGAATCCCACACATGACTTGTGTAATTAACGAATGCACAAGTCCCGAATCTTTGCAGGCATATCCCAGCGCATGAAAGATCGAGACTGTCGTAGTGAAATCGAATCCATCCCCGCCATATGGCTCGGGGAACAGGCTGGCAAGGATTCGCATCTCGGCGCATCGATTCCACAAGCCGCGCGGGAAAACCCCAGCCTTGTCCCTTTCAGCTACATCTATATTAAGTTCACGTTGTGCAAACGAGATGATGGTCTTGCGAATCTCCGCTTGCTCTTCAGTAAAAGTTAATTCCATGCAGCCTCCTAGCGAACCATCTGGCGTTCTATAAGCGCAGTAATGGCAGATATCGAAGCAAAGTTCTCCGGCAGGAGGTCATCGCCTGGAATCTCCACCGAGAACTCCCTCTCCACAAAAGCCAACAGGGTCATGATGCCCAGAGAATCGATGATTCCAGACTCAATCAATGATTCATCATCGCCCAAAGGTATCACGGATGGATTGTGCAATATCTCATTGGTGATGAAATTACGGATAACGTCGCTTGTGGTCATGACTTTTATCTCCTTTGTGGATCGCCTCATACCGGACCCGGGCCTGCCCAGCTACCGCAGCCCGGCCTTAGCTGACATGTTGTCCCTGCGAGCTATGATTGGATTTGCCCGGAATAAATTCGGATTTCATGTAAAACAAAAATCGTGTTACTTGTCGCTTGGGAAGTTCCTTGAACTTCATAATGCGATGCATCCACAAGGCTGGAAGATTGTCATCCCAGTAAAATCCATAGACCTTGCTGCATCCCTCCGTGCGTAGAAGGTTATGAAGGGAGCGATGGAAAGGAGCCGCAAGATTCTCTCCGCGATGCTCGGGGGAGATATACATATCGAAGGCATACGCATCCTTCTTCCCACAGGGGATGCCCAGCATTCCAAGATCCGAATGATGAATAGGAATCCCCTCCCCGCATGGAATGACGCACCACACATCCCCCACCACCTGGTTTTTCATCACCAAAGCAAAACCGCGCCAGCCTTTTTTGATATTGCGCGAAGCCTTCACACCGCGGCTGGCGGTTGAAAAAATCCATTTTTTGTTGCGCAAATGATCGAGTTTAATTTCAACAAATTGGTAGCTGAAATCCTGCAAGATCCTGCCAGGGGTTGGGGCGGCATCAAGCAACCCCATGACCACCGGTGTGGCTTTTCTCTTCCAAAAGAACCGTTGACGAAGGACATTCTTCAAGCCGCCCTCTTCAAACGCCTCGCGGACCTGATACCAGGCCACAAGCATACTTTCAAACATAAGGGAGATCAGTTTCATAATTTAAACACCTTCAACAAAGGATATCGATTGTGCTGCCGTTCAACCTGGCATGAGCCATGTAAGAATCCGCATCCGAGATTCCTTGCATGCGTTTTTTCCACCAGGGAGCCACATCTTTGGGAAGCGCATGCCAATATTCTGCGCTTTCTTTCATTTCCAACAAAAAATTCTTATAAATGTCCCGGTTTTTCCCCTCTGCCGAATAATCAGGATGAACGATCATCAAGACCATGCCATAATATTCCCGTATGGACCTTATTTTTTCAAGCCATATTTTTGGGGAAGTTTCACCAAGAATGTTGAACAAGGTCGAATCCTGTGGAAGGGTATATGGCAATTCCATAAATCGCCCAATGGAAAACGGCCAGAGACTCATCACCCCGCCCGGCATGGGCTCATAGGGATCGGTGTCAAAGAACGAAAGGTCGTATTCCATCTCCAACATCTGCATCCATTCGGGATTGCGCATGGTAAGCGGGGAACGGAATCCCTGCGCATGAAACGCATGCATATACTGATTGATGCGCCCCACACGCTGCGAAAAATGCTCATGCGTATCGAATAATTTGCTGTCGTGATGCAAACCATGCACACCGACCTCAAATCCGCGTTTCTGCAAATCTCGAATCAATCCCCAATCCAAGGGATACAACTCCGGCACAAAATTGAACATCGAACGGAATCCCAACTCCTCTTCCATGTCTGCCAGAACAGGGACAAGGCTCTGGCCTTTGGCAGCTTCGATATCATGTGTCAACACAAAGGAAAATCTCCTTCCCTCCGGCCAGAAATATCGAAAAGCAATTTCCTGTTGACCCGAAAGCAGCATGACCTGCCGAAGAACTTCCCATTGGAATTTGGCGTATCGCAATTCGACCGGCCAGCCCAGCGGGAAGGTCTTGTTCTTAAACGAGTTATAGAACCAGCGCAACTTGTTCTTCAGCGAAAAGGGAAGTAAAGGTTTGAGCAAATAATACAAACCGCCGGATGCCCCGATCGTATAACGGTCATTTCCGAACCGCCCCTCCCCCAGGCAGTACTCCAGGATTTCATCCAGTCTTGTGATTTCATTCGGGGCCCCAAGGGTCCAAAGAGCCTGCTGAACAGCCCTATCCCAGATCTCGGCAGGCAAATCCGGGCAACATTGCCAAAAGCTTTGTGGAGAATTAGAAGTCCAAAGAGAAGTTGCCATAGTAATCACCCAAAAAATTTGTAAAGGACCTCGCCAGTGAAACGACACACCCACAGAGGCGATTTTTGAATCACAATATGTGACAAATCCATGAACCGTTCCAAACGCCGTTCACCAGACCGGGGCTTGAGACTGGCATACCACAACGGAAATTCCCGCGCGCCCCAACGACTCTTAAAAGTACGAAGGCCCTGATTTGATAATGACGTCCTACCTAGATCAAAGCAGGTGTATTCGTTCATGCAACCCCATTCCATCGCAGTCCACATGAGCAGGTTATTGGGGCGAAATTTGAGTCCCTCCTGGCAGGATGCGCCGTATTTATAGGTGAGAGTCTTTTGCCAATGCAAAAAGACCGCCCCGGCAAGGGGTCGTCCGTTTTTCAGAGCCAGTAGAATAAAACCCAGATCCTGATCAAACAACGTTTTCATCTCTTTGAAAAATCTCCACGGCTGAATGGGAACCCCCTGTTCGCGCCGTGTACGAAGATGTAACTTATAGAATTCCTCAATATGCTCTTGCGTCCCCCCATGGATGATCTGAACATCATTCGCCTGTGCGATCTTTATATTTCGACGGTGCATTTCATGAAGACGCCCAAAGACCATCTCAACATCCGGGCACAATTCAGCTTCATGCAAAACATGGTCCGAATAAACATGCAGGCTGGGCGTGCCAGTATACTCCGCGCGCAGTTCCACAGTCGAAACCTTTTCCGTTGTCGAGATATACCCAAGGTTTTCGACCAAATTTGTGAGAGCAGCTTGATTCTCGAAAAGAGGCGAACAATAATCCGAGAATGGAAGCGATACCCACTTCCGACCTGAAACCAACCCGGTGATCTCCATGAACGGAATGCCCGCGCTTATTTCTCCGCCGGGGCCTGCCCAGGCAAGGATGAAGGGGCGATACCCGTAACAAACGGATAACAACTGCGACCACGCCGGGTGATGGAAAATGGTTGCGCAATCATTCCCGCTGAGATATCTCATCCACTGCGGGTCGTCTGGCTGTATCATCAATACTGAAGTCGAATCACACATTTTATTTTTATCTCAACAATAGAAATTCTTAATGGATAATTTCAGTTCCTTTTCAATGACAGACACAAACATCCGTATCGAAAGAGTTGATTGATCATTTTCCAAATTCTCACTCTTTATTCCGAACAACCGAAGATTTAACAGGAGTATTTGTATCTACACCGGGTACAGGCCATCCCAGTATGCACTGTTCATAAAGCATCCCATATCTGGAAGCAATCAAATCCCAGGAGTAATTTTTCCTGATCCAATCCCTAGCAGATTCTTTCAAACGCACCATTTCCCGCGGATGGTCAATTGCCCAACGAATTTTGTTGGCAAGATCTACCGGGTCTCCAGATCGAAAATATAGTGCGCGATCTCCAAGCACCGAAGCGTTTTCAGGAATATCGGAACAGATCAAGGGAATTCCAAGGGAGGCAGCTTCCAGGAACATGATCGACATTCCCTCTGCAATGGAGGGAAAAATGAACAGCTTGCATAATTTCAACACACCATACAGCAGACCTTCCTCTGCAATTGGAGGGGCGAAAATGACACGGCCTTGATCTGCAAGACCCTTGAGTCTCTTTTCATATTCTGGGACCTGATTCAGATCACCTATTATCACTAGCGGCATATCTAAATCCAAAGAATTAAAAGCGTCCAGCAAAATATGAGCGCCTTTTCGTTCAATGATCCGCCCAGCTGCAAATAGCAGGTAATTATGAGGCAAAATTCCCAGCCGCTTGAGTTCCCTATGGGAAGCTTCATCGTCAACTGGCATATTCATATCGATTCCATTGGGGATATAGATCACATTCCTTCCATACCGGTCATGCAGGTATTCTGTATCCATGGCAGAAATCGCGGTCACGTAATTCGACAAATACAAAAATGGATATTCGGCCATTTGCATTAAAAAATGTTCGATGCGACTCCATTTGCTTAACGGCATCCTCCCGGGGGTGCCGTGAGATGTTGAAATAACTTTGTACCGCAGCCGGAGTAAAGGAAGGGTGAAACAGTTTTCGACACCGTTCATGTGGATAAGGTCATAATTCCCCAAGAAAAACGCGTGAAGGGCGCTTAAAATCCCCAACATGATTGGTTTGAGATGTCTGCCCTTAAAGGAGGGTATTCTGATTAACTTTACACCTTCATAGTGAGTTCCCGCAGGCGTGTAATCAGCATCACAATAAATAGTAATGTCGAATTTACCGGCGAGCCGCTTGATAATGGCCTCAATTACGCGTTCTGTTCCACTTTTTGAAGGCAATCCTTTTACGCCCATATATGCGATCTTCATATCAATTACTCCGACAGGTTGGTTCACATTGCAGAATGATGCAGCAGGCTTTGATACACTGCCATGATTTGTTGGTAGTGAATCTCCGGGTCATTTATCTTGAGCAAAGACGATCGTCCATTTCTTCCCATTTCAGCTGCTTTCTCTGGATGATCGAATAAATATTGAATCTGGCGGGCCAATTGGTTCGGATTTCCTGCTTCGAACAGCAAACCACTCCAGCCATCTTTCACCAAATCTGGAAGCGCGCCTATATTGGAGGCAATGACTGGTTTTCCGCAGGCAAAGGATTCAATGATACTCATGGGATGATTTTCATACCATTCTGAAGGAAACACGGTGAAATTGGACAACGACATTAACCGGAGGAGTTCCTTCGGTTCCACAAAGCCCAGCAGGGTGACATTTTCCAGGCGATACTCATCAATGGTGTTGCGAATTTCCCCGGCTAACTCGCCATCGCCCGCAATCAAAATCCTTGCCTGTCGATTCAATTTGGCAGCCTCAAGCAAAGTCTTGAGCCCCTTCATTGGCATAAGCCTGCCAGCAAAAAGGCAGTAACCGGTGCCATTTTCAGCAGGCTGGCAATCATCCAGGTTAATAAAATTGGGAATTACAACGGTCTTTTTGTCGACCCCATGTTCCAATTGTTTCTGTTGCAGGAATTTACTGGGAGAGATATAAACATCCACATTGCGCCCGTAGATGTTCGTCCACGAATTTATGTAATGACTTACACAGGCCAGCAAACTTGCACCCAGGGAATCCCGTTTGCAGCGTCTTATCACAATATTGTAATATCGCTGTCCTTTGCAGCGCTCGCAAACCTCTCCCCTGGATATGAAACTCGTATTGGGACAAAGCAGGCCATAATCATGAAGCGTTTGAACAATGGGGACATCAAACGATTTGATCGCATCCAAAATCGAGGCGGATATCTCGTGCCCAATCCCATGAATATGTGCAATATCCGGTTTGGTATCCCGGATCAACTGCTCGATTCTTTTTTTCGCTTCGTTCGAATAAATGACCCGCCCCACGGCCCGGATCGTTTTGGATAAACTTGGTCTGGCTTTCAACAGGGATGGATAATCAATATAACTGATAAAATAATTGGAATATTTGGTGGGGAAATTTTTTTCATGGGTCATACCGAAGGGAATGACTTCATGTCCGTGCTTCTCAAGCAATTTCGTCAACTCGAACATATATCGCTCAGCACCGGCACGCATGTAGTAAAAACTATTGCACATCAAGATTTTCATGATTAAAAGGCCTTTCGAATCAAATCAACGAACCGGGATTTTTCAGAATGAATTCCATATTACAGGGGCCGTTCCGGCGGGCAACAGTCAATTCATAACGGGAACAGCCCAAAGTACGGATGATGCGTTCCACGATCCGGTTGAAGCCGGGGTCTGTAAAGTCATTCATCACATGTAAAATGCGAATGAGTTCCATGATGGCCTGTTATGCTGCACGGGCAAGATAAGTCTTAAGGTATTTTTGAGAAAGACCATGTCGCAGGGCTGTGTTCAAGAGCCCAGCAGAGGCAGCATACGTCCAGTTCTGTGCAGCGACCTGAGCTTTGAGGCCCATGCGCGGTAACTCAGACCTTGCATGCCAGGCGTTTTCGAGGGCTTTTAGCAATCCATCCTGGTCGGAGGTTTCAGCCCAAAAAATAAATTCGCCATCGCCTATCACATCGGTGTGACAGGTGATTTTTGTAGCAAGAATGGGCAGACCCGAACCCATATATTCGAATAATTTGATCGGACTGGAGACACGATATTTTTCCTCATCGGGGAATGGCAGCACGCCGATGTGTGCCTCTGCCAGAATTGCAGGGATCTGATCGTGAGGAACCGGTTCGAAAACTTTTATGGCTCCTTGAGTTTGGCTTGCAAAGGCTTGCAGATCCTGTTTTTCCGAACCATCTCCAACCAGGCGTAAAGAGAAATTCATTCCTCTTCGATTTGCTTCGAGGACTGCCTGGCAAAGCGCCATAATATTTCGTTCATAGTTCAATGTTCCAATGTAAATAATTTGTATTGGCCCGCCCATTTCAGGCCAGCAACGGTTTTGTAGTGACGTTGAAAATTTTTCAAGGTCTACGCCTGATGGCCAGGTGCCCCATAGCTGATTCGACGGGATATTAAGCACATCTGCCATGCGTTGGGTAATGGCAGTCTGTCCGTCAGCAAGCGTATTGGCTAGACTGTTCATCAGGTAATAAAACCATCCACGCAGTTTGTCCTTAATGGTCATCTTGCCTGCTGTTTCCATTGGAACGGTGCGTGTGTCCATCACGAACAAGGGCCGCCTTTTACTGAATAGACCCAACAGACGCAGCGGAAGAAGCCAGGGCAGGGAAATTTGTACAAACAGAACTACATCGATTCGCTTCCAATTGCGAAGGATGTACTGAATGACGCGCATGTGAAATAAAAAATGCCGAATGAAATAAATATCAAGTGAGGAAAAGCAAAGTACATCCACGCCTTCCACTGTATGGGTTCCATCCGGGCCGGATGCGATCAGATCGACCTTCCAGCCCAGGTTGCGCATTTCCTTTGTCACCTCGAGGCGCGGTGCCATATTGAAAGTGGTGGTAATGTTCACCGGGTATGCCCACACCAGCCAAGGCGGCTGGTGTGCTTGAGTTGGATTGTTCATACTCCCCTCCTGGGAAAGTTTTTCAAAATAGACGGTCTGATGAGTTTATTACGCGTCAGGTGAGATTCAGCAAATACATAACCGAGCGAGAACCAATAGAGAAGCATGGGCACACGCATTGTCCATGTGACGGCATACCATAGCCAGAGCGGCCAGAGAATGGAGAAAAGGATCAGCGCATACCGCAAACCGGTTGCTGGAGATCCGGAATCATAGTGGATATCGCGAGCTAGAGTGAACAGCGTCCAAAAAATAAAACCTGCCAGCAGGGCCAGCCCTACCACACCCATCTCCTGCATCATCACCAGCAAACTGGTGCCCACAGACATACCAAGATACCCTGTCGTCAGAGCCACCCCGGCGGTTCCCAGAGCCTGGCTTTCACTACGTGTGCCAATCCCATACCCGAACAGGAAAGTGATCGGATCTCTCTGTAAGGAGCTCCAGCCCAGCTGTACCGCATATCCCCGCCCAATATCGGTATATACGTCCTCCCCTTTTGCATAACTTTGCGCCTGGTTAAGATAATTCATTAACTTTGCCGGGTTGGTAATGTAGGATTGCAATGAAGAGTCAGATTCATCCGCTTCAGGAATCACCATGTTGTAAAGGGAAACAAACACAAATAATGTGATCATGATCAAGGTCAGATAGACAAGCATCTTCCCTGGTGAGCGGTACTTGAAGGCATAGATCACAACCGCCATCAACCCGATGGCCGTCACAGCTACTGGGAACAACTTCATCTCTCCCAGCACGCTCGAAAGCAGGGACATGAACAATACAGCCAACAAGCTGAGTGAGCGCCGGGTCATGATCCAATGCCCAAAGAAAACACAACAGGCGAAAAGGTCGAAAAGCGCCAAATTCCCGGTCCCATTCCTGCCAAAAAGGCCGGAAAGATCATCGCCTGGGGCCACCCCCGATGCAAATTGCACAAGTTGAAAAAGGAGTTCCAGCCCAAGGATCGAAATAAAAAACATGCGCAGGTATTCCGGCAATTGTTTCGTTGGTTCGGGTTGAAGAACCATAAAGAGATATGCAAATGGAAACTGGAATAGAAGCCACACGCCCCAGACCGTGGATGCCAATCCCTGCCCGTGGCCGATGGCAACAAATGACCAAAACGCCGAGACAAAAAAGATCGTCAGGAACGAAAGCGGGATGCGGTTATAAACCAGCATCCGAAATACAGAAACCAGGATCATCGCAGCCAAAGCAGCATGAGAACCCCAACGCAGTTCAGCAGGTAAAAAGCCGATCCAGATCAAATAAGGCGTGAACAGGTCGACGGACACCGCTAGAATGGGCAGGAGCAGGAATACATCAAAGGAATTCCTCTTTTCCGCGACTGCCGCGGCCCATCTGCCTTTCGCTTCATGCCAGGCCGAATGCTGTTCCAACTCCATATGCATTATCCTTCACTGGGACTCATTACCCCGGCCTTGAACAAGAGTTCCAGGCTGGAGAGATTCATCAATAGGGTGGTGTAGTCCATCTTTCTGGTCAGGTGATCCTGCCACCAGGAATCCAATTCCTTGTTGTCAAAGATTCCCCGTTTCTTCAGGTCTTGAAGAGTTTCGTAAACCATATTATGGAGAGAAGTTTTATGGCGAAGAGCCTCTGTCCAGTTGATGTAATTTGTCCTGGGATGCGACCTATACACATCGCTTCGCATGAGATATGGCTTGATTTTTGCAATGGCCTTACCGACAAGAATGCTTCCCTTGGAAGCGAATAGCGACA
Organism: Anaerolineales bacterium; assembly: GCA_016789225.1. Taxonomy (GTDB): domain Bacteria; phylum Chloroflexota; class Anaerolineae; order Anaerolineales; family Villigracilaceae; genus Villigracilis. The sequence goes on along the minus strand of JAEURI010000114.1, from coordinate 15,352 downwards.
TACCAGCAGTAGCTGTGGACGGGAATTTTGACAGCCTAGGATAGCTATCCTGGATAACTCTCCTGTACAGATAGAGGCCAAAAAGCCATTTATAGGGAGCATTCGAAATGTAATGCGTCCAGCACCGGGTTAGAAACGGTGTCATAAATTTATAACCTTCCACGATCACGATCGGCCGTGTAAGAAGGTTCTGGCGAATACCTAGGTCTAATTGCTGGTCAACGAGATATTTACCCCTGGCTAAACGATCCCATGGACAACCAGCGAACATCCAATCAATAACTTCCTCCTGAAATTCAGTATCCTTATAATTGTGGGTGGGATAAAGGTTAATATGCCTCCTTATCGCTTCCCTTTTATTACGACTGGGAATCTTGGGCAAGTCTGAACCAGCCAGCGAATCTCCCGCCAATCCACTCCAGTAGACACAATTAATCCCGAAATGATTATTAACTTTTTGCCGTACATAGGATTGATGAACACTTACGGGATGCTTGAGACGAACTGCCGCTGCAACAAGCTGGTCCACATTCCATCTATCGTTTGATATATCAAAAAGCTCGTGATGGATGCCATTTTTTTTCGCGATTGCTTTTGCAATTTCCCAATCCCATGAACCTGGTATCCCATATGTAGCAGCAATAATCCTCGATTTGGGTAGATTATCAAGCAATCCTCCCAAGATCGCTCTTGAATCCATTCCTCCACTCAATAGCACAATATGGTCAGCATTTGGGTCGGTACAGGCTACTTCGTCTGCAAAAGTTTTCTTAAGAGACCTCACCCCTTCTTTGACCCACCAAGTTTCATTATCAATACCTCTGCCAAAATCATTATCGAAATCACAGTTCAACCAACTCAGGTTGGCTTTCGAAAATCTGGGTAGGTAACTAAAGAATAAATACAACTCGTAACCAGCTATGGCTTTGTTCATTACTGGCTCCTTTCATTGGGCCAGGGTTTTCGTTGGGTCAGCCAGTTGATGCCGATCTGGAATTTCCCCAGGAAGGAACGAATGTCGAATAATTCAAATATGGCGGTCAACATTGGCCTGTCGATGAAGTAGAGGAGGAGGAGATATGCCACGCCGCTAGAGAGACCGCCAAGGAGGAGTTGGGCAAAGGCGGGGAAAAAAGCCAGGACTGATAGAACCAGCCGTCCACATAGAAAGGAGGCGCAGGCGGCGAGGAGATATCCGAGAATGCTTCCGGTCAGGTGTTCGCTCTCATCCTTCGGGAATTTGCGGAAGAGTAAAACCCCGGCAGTAATGACATCCAAGCCCTGACGTGTGACATTCGCCCAGACCAATCCCACGTATCCCCATTCGGCGACAATGAATTGCGCGGTGGCAATGAACAGAATCACAAAAATAGAACTGACTAATGGCGGCGTGACTGTGTTCTTGAGCGTATAAAATCCCCTTTCGAAGATATTGCCAACCATGCGGATCAACACATCCCCCACAAGGAAGGCAAAGAGAATTCGGCTAACCCCTACTGTATCAGCCTCGGTGAACTCGCCTCGCTCAAAAAACACGCGAATGAGAGGAATGGCAACCGCGGCAACAACCATGATCGCAGGAAGCGCCACCGCAAAGGATAGGCGCAGACCAAAATAATTTTTCTTTGAAAGGCCGAGCACGCCATCCTGTGCGTATGCTCTCGCCATGGAAGGGAAGATCGAAGCAGCAATGCCCGATGCGAGAAAGACCACAAAAATATTGGATATTTTGTTCGCATACCCCATGTAGGCGATCTGTCCATCCGGCAGGCCGGAGGAGAAATAGCGTATGGCTACCGGAGAAATACAGGTAAATAATCCAAACAGGATCAATGGCATCATGGCCTTGCCGATATTCCTGACCCGTTCGTCTGTTAATGGCAGAAGTTTTTTCCAGCCGTGAGAGACAACCGGAACGATGCTAAAGCCAGCTTGCGTCACAGTGGATAAGAGATACCCCCAACACAGAGTCATAGGGCCGACAAACCTTGAAAGCACCAGCAGGGTGATTATGTTTACGAGAAACCCAAAGGCTGGGGCAACCGAGGGCCAGAAAAAATGATGCCGTGCATTTTGAATTCCCACCGTAAGAATGCTCAGCCCCGTAAAGGGTGTGGAGAAGATCAAAACAGCCAGCATGTGAGATGCCAGCAGCGCCTTTTGATTCTGAAATCCAGGTGCGACAATCTCAATGATCTGTCGTGAAAAGACGAACCCCATGACCGAGATCAGCAACAAGATGGACGTCGTGATCCAGAAAAACGTGCCTACCAGGGCCCAGGCATCCTCGTTCTGCTTCCTGGATTCGGCCTCGATAAAAACTGGGATAACTACAAAGGCCAGACTACTGAAAAAAACAATCTGGATGTAGGATGGAATCACGAGTGCGGTCAGGTAGGCATCCATGCTGGAGCCTGCGCCATAGATGTAAGCGACAATGATGTTGCTGACCAGGCCGCCGGCCAGGGCTAAAATCCCCCCGAACATTGCCCTGGAGGCAGGTCTTGTGATGGAGCTGGTATCTGATACGGTTGCATTACTCATACGTTGTTCGCTTCTTTGTTTTCATTGCGTCCAAGCACTGCGCGTTAATCTATTCTCAATTCCTTTTCAGGAATGTCTGGGAATTGTTTTTTCAGGGTCTACTCTGAAACGTCCCGGTCGGTTGGCCTTTGCATGGGCATAGGCCAGTTTCATGGGTGTCTGATTGATCACAAAACCCAATAGTTTCCCGCTGATATCTTCAAGGTATTTGCTGACAGAGCGAATATCACCGCTGGTTGTGCGTCCCCTGCGAACCACGACGAGCACTCCATCTGCGGAGGATGTCAGGCTGTATGCCTCAGGCGAGAACATCAATGCGGAGGTATCCACAAGGATGTAATCGTAGGTGCTGGCCTTCTCGAATAAAACCTTGAAGCGGTCCGATTGGAAAAATTCCGAGGCATCATCCACCCCAGATAGGCAAGGCAATAGGTCGATGCCAGGTTTTACATTCTTATGGATTACATCTTCTATTCTGCAACTCTCATCGTTCAGGAAGGTGTAGATGTCCCCACCCTCGGTTATGGAGTACAGGTTGTGAAGATGCGGCTTGTATAAATTGGCATCCACCAGCAAAACTCTGGAGCGATTCGCAGCCAGGATGGACGCTATACCCGCCAGGACTGTGGATTTGCCTTCCTGTGGATTGGGGCTGGAGACCAGAATGATCTTCATCCGTCGATTCTGAAAGACCTTGATAATCCTTTTTCTGAACATCAGAAAATCGCCGTGGAGGGCATAAAAAAGAGTATCCTGATAGGCCATCTGCTTTCGATTAAGCCTTGGAAAAGCGCCAAGCACTGGTGTCTCCGTAAGGAGATCGACCTGATCAGAGGTATATATCCGCGTATCCAGGTTATCCACTACAAAGGCAGCCACGATACCACCGATCACACCGCCCAAAAATCCCAGCACAGCCAGAAAAACCGGGCTAAGCATCGGCTCCGTCGCTTCAACAGCCGGACTTATGATCAGAATATTCTGTGAACGTGCCTCCTTAAGCAAAGAACTGTAAACATTGTCATAACGCGCAACAAGGTCGGCATACATCCCTTGCTGGCTCTGAATGACCTGCCTGGCCATAAGGATCTGCTGCGAATAGGTATTGGAAGCGACCGAGAGGTCTTCATACTCTTGATCAAACGCCTCCATTTCCCGCTCGAGGCTGCTCAATTCTTCGCCCAGGGTTTTAGCTTGTGTGACGGCTCCCGCCTGCTGGGCACGCTGATACTGATCAAGGATGTTCTGATAGGCCTCATCTTTCAAGGCCATGGCTCTTTCCAATATGGCGATCTTGGAGGTCGTTTGGGAATATCCTTGCACAAGGTCGTTGTATTCCTGTTGAGCTTCAGCAATGGAGACTTCAAATTCCTCCTTGCGTTTTTCCAACAGGGTTAGCTCTTCTGAGCTGGGGCTGCCTGCCACTACTTTTTCCTGTCTGTTGATGATCAATTCAGCCAGTGTATTGGCGGTTTTTGCGGCAAGTGCCGGGTCGCGGCTTTCAACAATGATCTGAATGATCTCGGAATCAGGGATGATCTTTACGGTGATGTTTGGCAGAACATCCAGCCCCAGTTCCTTTTTCAATTCGCTTTTTAGCTGGTTACTGGTGGCTATTTGTGCATAGGTGTTCATCAGGCGGTTGGCGAATGTGGTTTCATAGTAGGTGTACCCCAGTGACCCTCCCATTGGGGTAATGACTTGAAGCCTGGTCTCGGCCTCATAGTCAACGTACCTGCTCGCAAAAATAGCCAGCCCAACGGCAACGAGCACGACCAAAACGACGACCTGCCAGCGCCTGGCCAGGATGGTGAAGTAGGTTTTTAATTCCATGAGCTTGCCTTTCCCGGAAGTTTTGCATTTACCTGGGATGTTCCATTACGGAAGAGCAGACATCATGCAAAACTTCCAGGATGAAATACGATGAAAGACTATCGGTCACATTCGCGCGATATCTTCTACCTTCCCTTAAGTGGGTACCGGCGTATGTGTGATCTCGGAGGCTACGATCTCCACCTGTTCCTCGGTCAATTCCGGGTACATGGGCAGAGAGAGAATCTCATTGCAGATTCTTTCCGTGACGGGGAATTGTCCACGCCGATCCTCGCCCTTTGCATAGAACGGTTGAAGGTGAACAGGTGTCGGGTAATGGACGGCTGTGCCAATGCCACGCTCCTTTAGTCGGGCTTGCAAGGCATCCCGTTCCTGTGAGCGGATGACATACAGGTGATACACATGCTGATAACCAAGCGGCTCGGCAGGGATGGCTACGTTTGAGCCAGTCAACAGCTTGTTGTAAATAGCAGCCAGTCTCCGGCGCGATGCGATCCACTCATCCAGGTAATGGAGCTTGACGCGCAGAATCGCAGCCTGGAGGTTATCGAGGCGGTGATTGAATGGTTCCAACTCATGCACATTCTTCATCCGCTGCCCGCAATTGCGCAGAGCACGAATGGTTTCAGCGACCTGTGGATCGTTGGTGGTGACCATGCCCGCATCACCGCATGCGCCCAGGTTTTTGGTCGGGTAGAAGCTGAAACCGGCGGCATTTCCAAAGCTTCCAACGTGATGTCCTTTATAGACCGCGCCATGCGCCTGGCATCCGTCCTCAACTACAAGCAACTTATATTTTTCTGCGATGCCGAGGATCATATGCATATCCACCGGCAGGCCATAGAGATGGACGGGAAGGATGGCCCTGGTGTGCGGAGTGATGGCCTCTTCCACTTTTGCCGGATCGATATTCCAGGTTTCGGGGTCCACGTCCACAAATACGGGGGTTGCCCCGGCAAAGGAAACCGCAGCAGCGGTCGCCGTGAAAGTATGTGCAGGCACGATGACTTCGTGACCAGGTCCGATGCCGAGCGCCCGAAGGCTCAATTCCAGTGCAGAGAGTCCGCTATCCACGCCAACGGCATATTTGACTCCGCAATAGGCCGCAAATTCCTCTTCGAGTTTTGCAACGTCCTGACCGAGGATGAAATCGCCCCGGTCCAAAACCCCCTGAATGACATTGTTGATCTCCTCGCGGAGACGCTTATGTTGGGTCGAAAGTTCAATCAATGGGATGTTCATGGTTCCTCACTTTACGGTTCTTTTACTGTGATGAAATGGGCGGGATTGCCCGCCACAACTGCACCCGCCGGGACGTCGTGTGTCACCACGCTGCCCGCCCCCACGAGCGCCCCCTCGCCTATCGTTACGCCGCACAATATGGTGGCGTTGCTTCCAATGGAAGCCCGTTTCTTGATCAGGGTTGGAATACAAGTCCAGTCCGCTTCGGATTGAAGGGAGCCATCCTCAGTGGTGGAACGCGGATATTTATCATTGATAAACATCACACCATGCCCGATGAAAACCTCGTCCTCAATCGTTACTCCCTCGCAAATGAACGAATGACTGGAGACCTTGACGTGTTTTCCAATTTTTGCGCCCTTCTGGATCTCGACGAAGGTTCCGATCCGGCTTTCATCGTCGATCTCACAGCCATAAAGGTTTACAAAGGCATAGATCTTTACATCTTTGCCAAGTTTTACATCCGGCGCTATGCGGGAATATTCTGGGGTTCCCATGTGATCTCCTCCCGGGTCGAGCCATTCATCATCGAATGCTCGGCCGCTTCAAGAATCCGAACCACACTCAAGCCGTCGTAGCCGCTGCTGCATGGCTTTGTATGGTTATTGATGCTGTCCAGAAAATGCTGGCATTCCTGGCGCAGCGGTTCGATAAAGCGGACATTGGGGATAAGGATGTCACCCGAACGGTAGTTACATTGAAATTCGCCGAACCCGTTCGTATATTCCGGAGCCTCTACACCCTTGTCGTAGATCGTCAGCTTCTTTTCGTTCTCCAGGTCGTTATATACGATCATCTTCTTGCTCCCCACTATCGTCACACGCCGCACCTTGCAGGGGTCGAGCCAGGATACATGGATGAACGCAGGAATCTTGTTCGGAAAGACCAGACTCATATACGCCACATCCACAATTTCATCGAAGACGCAGGGCATTCCCTGGGCGCTGACCGAAACCGGGTTTTCCCCCAGCAAATAAAGCAAAATGGAAATATCATGCGGAGCCAGATCCCAAAGGACGTTCGAATCACGTTGGAACAAACCGAGATTCAGCCTGGCCGTATCGATATAATGGATATCCCCCAATTCACCGCTGTCGATGTATTTTTTAAGTTCCACCACTGCGGAGTTATATTCGAAGGTATGCCCCACCATCAGGGTCAGGCCTTTTGCCTCGGCAAGATTGATCAATTCCTGGGCATCCCGGCTTTTCAGAGTGATGGGTTTTTCCACCAATACATGCATATCGTGCTCCAGGCATTCCCTGGCAATCGAATAGTGCAGTGCAGGCGGCACGGAAATGACCACGGCATCCACGTCCATCTCGAAAAAGTCCCTGTAATTCTTGGTGAGGACAATATTCGGATAGAGCGAGTGGGCTCGCCGTAGGCGGTCCTCCTTGACATCAGCAATGGCAACGAGTTCCGAGGACGGCAGTTCGAAGAAATTACGGGTCAGGTTTGGCCCCCAATATCCATACCCGATGACCCCAACCTTTAGTGTGTCCATAAGTTTAGCCTCCATTTCAACGGGCCCCCCTGCCTGACACAATTGCCAGGGGGGTTCTCAATGCAATCTTAAGATCAAGCCATAACGACTGATGAGCAACATATTCAAGGTCAAGTTTTACCTGCTCATCGAAATCGGCGATACAACGGGCTGTTACCTGCTGCAGACCGGTAATGCCCGGTTGGGCTTCAAAACGATGAAAATGCCACGGCTTATACGCCTCAAGTTCATAAGGGATCGCAGGGCGCGGGCCGATCATGCTCATATCTCCGCGTAGGACATTCCATAACTGGGGCAGTTCATCGATGCTGAATCTTCTCAATAACCTGCCTGGGCGGGTGATACGCGGATCATTCACCAGCTTTCGGACCTTCGTCTCCTGCCCCTGGATCTCCGCCATCTTTTGCTGATCGTTTCGGATCAATGCCTGGACGTAATTTTTATGCAGGGTGCAGTCAACGTTGGTTAGCATGGTCCTGAACTTATAGAAGGGAAAAGTCGCCCGGACCCAATAATAGTTGTCCCCCAGTCGGATACGTTTGGTACCCACCCGCTGCTGTACGAACAGGATCGGCCCTGGTGAATAGATATAGATGGCAGCAGCGATCAACGCCATAAAAGGCAGCAAAAGGAGCAAGAGGCTGCCCGCCAATAGAATATCCACCGAACGTTTGATGAAGTAATAGATGGAATGCCCCCCGGCTGCCGGATATAAAACCTCCGAGCCTGCGTGACACACAGCCGTAATTGAGATTTCTTTTTGCATATGATACCTGCCCCGAGATTGAAAATATATAACTTCACATCCTGCGCCCGCTCCTCAAGGGAGATGAGCTGCATTGAGAATTAATTTCTATTACACTGTAGCAAAAAGAATCTTTTGTATTCTTTGAAATTTCTTTGAATATCTTTTAAATTTCCACCATCATCATCAAATTCCCCCAGATACTCTACTTACTCCTCCTTTCGAGGCTCGAACCAGTATCCACGTCCCCATAAGGTATGAATATACTGATGCCCGTAACATCCATCCTGTAGTTTTTTACGAAGATAATAAACATACAGCGACGGGTTCGATAATCCATTTGAAACCGGCTCCCCCCAAACCTCACGCACCAGTTCGCGCTTTGAAACGATCTTGCCTTGTTCGCGCACCAGGCAGGCCAGAACACTATATTCCCTTGGGGAACACTCAACGAACTCCCCTTTCAGTGTAATGGTCTGGGAGGATATGTCGATCTTTAGTATGGGGTCCTCATAAGACTGGATATAGGAGGATGCCGCCCTTGCATTGAGTTGATTCGATCGCCGAAGCAGGGCGTATACCCGTGCTTCGAATTCATTTTTATTAAATGGCTTTTTCACATAATCATCTGCCCCCACATTGAACGCACGCAAAATATCACTTTCCTCCGCCCGGGCGGTTAACATCAACACCGGCACATTGGATATCTCGCGTAATCGCAGGCATACGTCGAATCCATTCATGACCGGCATCATAATATCCAGGATAACGAGATCAGGGTGAATCTCATAAGACTGTTTCAAACCGTCCAGTCCTGAATATGATTGATACACAGTGATATCCATATGCTGGAGGATGAGTCCCACCAACCTGCCCAGATCAGGGTCATCATCGATAAGCAATATTTTTTTTCCCACGTATCCCTCCCGCAAAGTATATTGATCAAAAAATCTCAAAATTACAGTAACACAAACGAATGGTTTTTTCAAATATTGAATGTCATGGATTAGGGTATTCTTTAAATCCCGAGATTCGCAAAATCATCCCCAGGCGCAGGACCAGGCCGGGTGTTCGTCCCCAGGCCCGGGCGGAGAGAGAGGCGCGGAAATTCATTCTCAAGCCTGTCTTATTTGTCTGCCGGACGGGATTATAAGGATAGGACATACTTATCAATCGATGACCCAAACAGGCCCTACCCGGTTATGATTCAGAGCATGAAAAAGAATGTGGGTTCCACCGATGCTCAGGCTGACCCGCACGAAGTGGAATTTGAGTCCCTGTTTCGGGAGTATTGGGCGTTTGTCTATCGCATCGTCCGTCGACTTGTGGTTGATCCTGCCGAGGCAGAGGACCTGACGCTGGAAACGTTCTTCCGGCTTTATCAGCGCGGCCCGTTTCGTGAGGATGGGTTTCAACCCGGCGGCTGGCTGTATCGTGTGGCGACCAACCTCGGTCTGCGTTCGATCCGCAGCTTCAAGCGGCGCGAAGGTTACGAGGGGAAGGCAGGGCGATTCGCCTTCGACGAAGCGCCCGAAACACGCCCCGTCGAAATTCAGGCGGCGAACGAAGATCATGAAACGGCGCGGCGTGTATTGGCAGCGATGAACGAACGCCAGGCGCAATTGCTGGTCTTGCGATATTCGGGCATGTCCTACAAGGAGATCGCCGAAACCCTTGGGCTCTCCCCCACGTCTATTGGACCGCTGCTGGTGAGGGCCGAACGCGAATTCGAAGAAAAGTATAGGGCGTTAGCCCGGGAGGAATCATGAACAGACATTTGACCGAAGGCGAGCTGCGCGCATTTCTCGATAATGAGTTGGATGCAGCGCTCTCGGGTCACTTGAATGCATGCGCTGTTTGTCAGAAGGAGTTGAACGAAGTAAAACAGGCGCATCTTCGAAGCGCGAAACGGCTGTCATTTTTATCCGGTGAGATCAGGGCTGTCCCATCTGCCCAATCTGCCTGGTATCGCTTTACCCAAGATTATGTCAATAAAAAGGAGACATCCATGTTGAAAAAGTGGTTTTCATTCCCCGTGGTGCGCTATGGCGCGATCGCGCTTGTAGCACTGGCACTTTTGCTGGCGTTCCCATCCACGCGCGCGCTGGCAAGTGAGTTCTTGAACTTGTTCCGCGTGCAGCAGGTGACCGTGCTATCCATCGACCCGACCAGTCTGGAAAGCCTGACCGGCAACGAAGCGCTCGGAACTCAGTTGAGCGAGTTGGTATCCAGTTCCACCGTTGTGACCGACGAACCCGGCGAGCCGGTTGAAGCGGCGAATGGCGAAGAAGCCAGTGGGCTGGCTGGTTTCAGCGTGCGCCTGCCGGAAGATCAAACTGCCTCTGGAATCTATGTAACTGATTCTGCCGCATTTACACTGACCGTTGACCGTGAAAAAGCACAGGCTTTGATCGATGGCGCCGGACGCACAGATCTCATCCTGCCGGAAGCGATCAATGGCGCGGAAATTTCCGTCAGCATCCCTGCGACAGTGAGCGCATCGTTTGGAACCTGCCCCGATCCGGATATTGAAGGCGGCGAAGATCCCATCGATATGGGCGAAATGTACCCCGATTGCACCGTCCTCACGCAGATGACCAGTCCCGTGGTCAACGTGCCTGAAGGTGTGGATATGGCGCAGCTCGCGCAGATCGCTCTTGAATTCAGCGGCATGAGCAGTGAAGAAGCCGCCTCCTTCGCCTCCAGCGTGGATTGGGCGACGACGCTCGTGGTGCCCATCCCGCGCGATGTGACCACCCATTCCGAGGTTAGTGTGGACGGCGTGACCGGCATCCTGATTCAACGCACGGCGGAAAACTCGCCTGAGTACGTGCTAATGTGGGTCAAGGACGGCATCCTGTACGCTATCGCAGACGCAGGTGCGGATACGGCTCCTGCCTTCGCTCTCGCGGAATCACTGCCGTAAGCTGAAAATATAAGATGTCATTGCGAGCCCGCGAAGTGGGCGAAATAATCTCCATTCGAATTAGGAGATTGCTTCGGGAAATACACCCTCGTAATGACATTTCTCATTAAAATACCTTCATGACTACACCCGCAATACGTACTGAAGATCTTCGCAAAGAATTCGGCGATAAGGCCGCTGTAAAAGGACTCACCCTGCAAGTGGAGCAGGGTGAGGTTTTTGGTTTTCTGGGCCCCAATGGCGCAGGCAAGACAACGTCCATCAAAATGCTGTTGGGGTTGGTCGCGCCGACCTCCGGCACAGCCTACCTGCTTGGCGCGCCCATTGGTGACCGTGCCTCGTTGGCGCGGGTTGGCTTTCTGCCGGAACACTTTCGCTTTCAGGAATGGCTGACGGCACATGAATTCCTCGAACTGCACGGCGAATTGTTCGGCATGACCACATCGGATTTGAACCATCGCTGCGATGAACTGCTCGAGCGTGTGGGGCTTGCAGAATTCCGCAACAAACAACTGCGCACATTCTCCAAAGGTATGTTGCAGCGCATCGGTCTGGTACAAGCGTTGATGAACCGCCCCGCGCTCGTCTTCCTGGATGAGCCTACATCGGGTCTCGACCCAGTCGGGCGGCGGCTCGTCCGCGACATCATCCATGAACTGCGAGAAGAAGGCACGAGCGTATTCCTCAACTCGCATTTACTGAGCGAGATCGAAGTGACCTGCGACCGCGTGGCGTTCATCAAACACGGCGAAGTGATCCGCGTGATGGAAATGTCCGCACTGAATCAAAACATCTCGATGTTGACCATCCGCGCCTCGGGCCTGACGCCGGAAGTTGTCTCAGCCTTGAGACAGTGGGGCGATGACCTGCGCCTTGATTCCGATCACCTGACCATGACCATCCGCGGCGAAACCGACTTGCCAGCGATCAATCGTTTCTTGGTCGCGCAGAATGCACAAGTGTATGCATTCACTCCCAACCGGCTCTCCCTCGAAGAAATCTTCATCGAAACCCTCGGACAGGACGGTGTGCAATGAAAACCATCTGGACGCTCGCACGCATGACCTTCCGCGAAGCCATTCGGCGGCGCATCGTTCTCACCGGATTGGTGCTTGGGCTGATCTTTCTGGCTGTCTTCTCGGTTGGCTTTCACTTTGTGTATACCAGCGCATCAGCAGAAATACCAACAGCACCAGAAGCCATTGATAACCTTATGAAGAACGAATTTGTCAACATGATCATGCTGGCAGGTTTGTACGCGGTGACCTTCCTCTCTGCCGCAATGGGTGCATTACTCGGCGCAGATACAATCTCCGGCGAGATCATCTCCGGCACGATTCAAACGGTCGTTTCCAAACCCATCCGCCGTTCGGATGTGATTCTCGGCAAATGGCTCGGTTTTGCCATTCTGCTGGCGGGCTATGCCTTTCTCATGTCTGGCGGGACGGTGCTGAGCGTGTGGCTGCTATCTGGGTACACACCGCACAACATCCTGACGGGAGTGGCCCTCATTTTTCTCGAATCGCTGCTCATCATGACCATCTCACTGGCTTGCTCCAGCTTTCTCTCCGGGCTGGCAACGGGCAGTGTGGTCTTCGGCATGTACGGATTGTCATTTATCGGTGGCTGGGTGGAACAGATCGGTTCTGTCCTCCAAAATGATACTGCCGTGCAAGTGGGTATCGTGACAAGCCTGCTCATCCCAAGCGAGTCGCTTTGGCGGCGGGCGGCCTTCGAAATGCAATCGCCCATCTCCGCCGCGATTGGAATGTCGCCGTTTGGGACGATCTCCGTCCCCAGCCCGTTAATGATCGGATATGCGATCATCTACCTTGTTCTCACACTGATGGCGGCAATAAGCACCTTCAATCACCGCGATCTATAGATCGTTTGATCAATATGCAGACTCCAGAAGTTTCACTTCTGGAGTCTTTTCATTTCAGAATATGTGGTAAAAATTCACCTCGACCATGCATATCCAGATCGATAAACTCGTCCGCGCCAAACGCCGCAGCATCGCCCTCATTGTCGAACGCGATGGCAGTCTCACGGTTCGCGCACCGAGGCGGGCAACCTTACAAGATATTCATGATTTCATCCAGGAAAAGACCGATTGGATCATCCGCTCGCGCGAGAAACTCAAAGCCATTGTTCAAATTCCCAAAAAGGAATACAGGGATGGAGAACGCTTTCCCTTTCTTGGGCAGGAATACGAACTGCGCCTCGTCCGGCCTCAGCGGCCTGCTCTCAAATTCGACGGCGGATTCACGCTGTCAGCTTCTGCGCGGGAACGCGGCGAGCAGGCATTCATCCAATGGTACAAAGCCCAGGCGCTGACGATTTTCACCGAACGCGTGACCCGCTATGCCGCTCAGCACGGATTCGAACCCAAACAGATCAAAGTCAACTCAGCGAAGACGCGCTGGGGCTCCTGCACATCGACCGGCACCATCAACTTCACCTGGCGGCTGGTCATGGCTCCGCTCGACGTGATCGATTATGTCGTCCTGCATGAACTGGCGCACCTGAAAATAAAAAATCACTCCCCACGATTCTGGAAGTTGGTAGAATCGCTTTGCCCCGATTTCAAACGTCATCGCAAATGGCTGAGAGAACATGGGGAAAAATTAAACCTCTAGGTCAGGTTTTCAGCCTGACATCTGCATAAGCAATTCGTCACGTTTCAAACGTGACCTACAAATTCATTTTGGAGAAATCATGCTTCCTGAAACCCTGATCGAAGTCCGCGAACATAACGGGCCGGATTATATGCCGCTCGTCGATTACCAGTCCTGGCGCGTAGCCTTGATGAACTACACCGACGACCTGACGCCCGATAAAATAAATCGAATGCAAAAACACACCGAAACCGATGAGGTCTTCGTGTTGATGTCTGGGCGCTGCATCTTATTTATCGGGGAAGGAGAGGAAAACGTGACCCATATTCACGCAGTGAATATGGAGCTGTATAAACTTTACAACGTCAAGTGCGGAGTTTGGCACTCGCATACCTTCAGCAAGGATGCGCGCGTGTTGATCGTGGAAAACCGCGATACGGTAGTGGAAAATTCGCCGTTTGTGGGATTATCGGAGAGCCAATGCAACGAAGTAGTGGAATTGACAAAACAATTGTGGAAATAATAAAGTAGGCCACGCTTGATGGTCTTTAAGAAAATAATGCCGTAACGGTATTTCCAAGTATGTGTCACCCTGAGGGAGTGTTTGTTGCGACCGAAGGGTCTCTTACTGCGGGCGTAGAGATCCTTCGCTTCGCTCAGGATGACACAATTACGGTATTTAATTCTTAAACTTCATATGCGTGACCTACTTGTGTTTATCCAAATTCAAACGTCGGCATCCCCTCGTATTTCGTCACCACTTTGAAAAGCCCGCCAGAGAGCGGGTATTTTTGCAGGTCTGCCTCGCTCATGCCTTTGCGCGCAGAGGTGATGTACAACTCGTTGCGGTCCTTTCCGCCAAACACCGGACAGGATGATTGCAAGGCGGGCACGGGAATTTGCTCCAGCAACTGACCCATATTCGGGTTCCAGCGTGTGACCTGTGCGCCGCCCCACATGGCGATCCACAAATTGCCTTGGATGTCGGAAGTCATGCCATCTGCCCAGCCAAGTGATTTTGGAACCTCAAATGCCTTGCGCCGGTTGGCGATCTCACCAGTTTTCAAATCATAATCATACGCACGGACTTCACATGCGGGCGTGTCGATGTAGTAAAAGGTCTTGTAATCAGGACTCCATGCCATGCCGTTGGAGATGGTTACATCGCGGAATAATACACGCGCAGATTTGCCATCGAAGGAATAGACGGAGCCGGTTGGGTCGGTCTCGTTCATATCCATCGTACCGGCGATGAAACGACCGGAGGGGTCACATTTGCCGTCGTTCATGCGGTTGTTAGAAGATTCACTCAAGGCCGAGAGAAGTGTCTGCTGGGAGGTGGCAGGCTTGCCCTGAGCTTGAGCGAAGGGATCAAAGTCGACGATGGAGGCGCGTTTTCCAAGAATGAGATGTCCATTCTTGCAAGGGGCCAGGCAGCCGATGTATTCATCCAGTTCGGCGAGCACTTCCATGCCTGCGTAGATTCGTTTTTCAAGAATATCGACCCAATAGAGGGTTTGAGTCTTTTCATCCCAGGCAGGGCCTTCGCCCAGCGTGGCTTTGGCATCAAAAAGAAGTTCAGTCTGCATTAGAACCAATTCCTTTTGTAAAAGATAAAGGTCGCCATGGCCGTGAGACCCAGCGACAAACCAATGACGGTGAGGAAGGCCAGCGGGTGACCCTCGCCAGGTAGATTCACGTTCATGCCGTAGAAAGATGCCACAATGGTCGGCACGTTGAGGATGATGGTCAGCGCGGCAAGCGCCTTCATGACCACGTTGAGGTTGTTGGAGATGATCGAAGCGAAAGCGTCCATCATGCTCGAAAGGATTTCGGTATTGATGCTGGTCATTTGGATAGCTTGCTGGTTTTCAGTTAACACATCTTCGAGCAGGTCTTGATCCTCTTCGTAATAATTGAAGAGCTGGGTCTTTTGC
>JAEURI010000200.1 GCA_016789225.1 Anaerolineales bacterium | reverse complement strand
ATAGATGCCAAATGGCTTGAACGCGAGGATGCCTCCAATCAATGCCAGAGTCAGGCTGGCAATCCGTAATACATGGAACGGGTTGTATGTGAAGTCGCTTTTGGAAGCCAATGCAATCGCTGTTGCCGATGCGCCTGCCAGTTCGAGTCCAGCCACCAGCAGCCATTGCGTTGGTGCAATGCCTAGTGGGATCATGACGGCAAACACCAGGAAGTTGATGATCCGCAAGGGCACGCTCCATTGAAAAAAGATGCGTGTTTCGTTGATGGAAGCCAGAATGTAATACAGGCCCATCGCCAGCGACGCCTGGGAAGTCGCCACCACGAAGAGTTGGGTGCTGTGGTCACTCTCCAATATGCCCAACACATTCAGAAGGAGCTGTGGTGCGAGCAGCCCGGTCAGCCCCGATCCCACGATCACCATGCCGAAAACCAGCATGGTCAGAGCGGCGATATCCATTTGCCTATTCCCCCTCCGGCACATCGGCGGCGATGTATTCCATGAAATCACTGTATGCCGACTGCACCCCGGCGCAGGAGATGATGTCCTCGCCGCCCGTCAGTTCGCTGAAACGCTGCACGTTGTCCTCGATCCACGGACCCTTCCAGCCGCAGCCGCATTCCTCATCATAGTGAACCGTGATGCGGTCGCCGGTCAGGATGCCGCCCCAATAGGTCTGGGCGAGCAAATCAAAATAGCCCGCGCGACCGGTTTGCACACCGGTACGGGGTAAAGGCGTGCCGTCATTTCCAAGAACCATCGGGATGTTCCACGGAAAGACATGATAAACACCCTTTGAACAGGCGATGTTATAGGTATTGAGTTCGGTCATGCCATAGGACATGAAGACCTGATCCACACCGTAAAACTTTTTGAGGATGTCCTTCCAATCCGAAATGGTCTGGCGTCCTTTGAAACCACCACCCGTCAAAAGAACGGAGTCGGAGGCAAAGACTCTCTCCTGTCCGGCAGCCAAGCCCTCGACCGCCACATCCAAGAGATCCGTGGCGGAAGCCATCAGGAAGACCCGCCGACCACGATACTCTCGCACCATCTTATCGAAGAAGGCTTTGGTGAGTCCTGCCTTTCGCGCCTTGAGCGTGACGATCTCACCCTTGGTCTTGAAAATGGCTTTGATCGTATCCATTGCCGTCAGGTCGCCATGTTCCTGGGCATGCTTCATGCGCATGGCCAGCGACATGAAATCCGCCGACATCGGTGCGTTGAACAGGCTGTGATATTCCGTCTCACTGCCCGCCAGCGCCGGACCGAAATGCGTGATCAGACGCATGGACGCCTGCCTTCCGCTGCGATAGGCGGGCCAGAAGACAGGCAGATGGAGATCGCGGATGCCCGGCATGAAGGCTTCGAGGAAGGTATACGTCCCTTCAACCCAGGCTTCCTTCTCCGTTTGACTGCGCGGGAAGAAACTCAACTTGCCGCTTGTACCGGTTGAGTGAAAAACGAACATGCCGGCTTCATCCAAACGTGTCAACCATTCATCGATGGTATCCACGCCGCGCATATCCAGGTCACTGAGGTCGTGCGCGGTCAACTTGTTCAGCCAGCGCGTCAGTTCTGTAAACAGTTTGCGCTCGATGAAGGCAAAGGGATAGTTCTTGTAAACCTGATGGGTGAATAGGATGGTTGCAAGAGTCTCAAAGTCAGTGATGATCTTCACGCCCTGCTTTTCCGCCAGAGCATCCAGGGCGGGAATGTGCTCCTGCAATTGCTGAAAGCGGGTTTGCGCCCAATGCAACTGCAAAGAGTCCAACTCCGGTTTGGACAAGGAGAACAGGATCTGGACCGGCAGGCGTGTCCAGGATTCGGGCGTTCCCGAAAGAATGGGGTCAGTCATGAAATGAATCTCCTAAAGAATATGATGTTTGAATATCTGCCAGGCTTTGCGCAGATAGAAGCCGGGCAGTTCCAGTGTGGATGGATAGGTCTCATCCAGGATCCAGCGGCAGGCGCGCCGCATGATCTCGGTTGAATTGAAGGGACCGCCGATGGAATACTCCACGGTATGTCCGGTGGAAATGAAGCGGCAGACACCGCGTGCGACCAGGAGGTCGCGTAATGGCTTCTTGAGTGATTCGGGGTAGATGCCAACAGTTTGCGTGGAAGGATGGATGCGGTCCACGAGTTGAAGGGGGTCCTCGAATGGGACGATCACTACAACTTTGTGGATGGGGAAGAAGTCGGGTAGGTCGCCGGTCAGACTCACCACCACAGCGCCTTCGTTCCTGTCCCCGCCGACAACATAATAGAAATCGTCCTGGGCGCGGGCGGCGTTGATCTCATCCCGCAAGTCTGCCGGGAATTCCTTGGGCATGGCGCTCAGTGCCGGGTCCTGGTGCTGCATGTGATCGTACAAGCGCCGGGCATATTCCATCGCCTGACCAGGGGATGCCTGCACAAAATGGAAACGCGACGAACCGCAGGACTCCATGTTGAAGGAACCTGCATCTTTGGCGGTAAGCCTGGCGACCTTTTCGATCTCCGCACTGGACCTGAAGGCTTCACTTCCCAAAATGGAAATGCTAAACTTTGGACCCAGGGCAATGACATCAATGCCGGAGGCTTGCAGGTTGCCATGATTGAGCGTCGAGTTGATCCCGCCCAGTGCGCCGCCCCACGAGATGATCTTCTCCAGATAACGCGGCTGGATCAGTTCGTGTTCAAAGTCATGCAGTTCCTTCGACCAATACACGACCGAGAAATGTTTGGTGACCGGATGGTTCGGATCGACATCCAGCATCGCGCCAATGATGGCAGAGGCGGTCAGTGGATCGTTGGGCGTGACCTTGATGATATTGTCCGACTTGATCAAGGCGGCGCGGGCAATGCTCAAGGCAGCCACGACTGGTACATTGCCGGATATGAAATGCAGGGTGCGTGCGCCATAGGCGCGTCGTCTTGCGATCTTGTCCGCGTAGGGCATCTCAACCCAGCCGTCCAGATACTTTGAGCCGATCTCATTCTCGACCATCGTGCGCAATGCCAGCTTCGAGAACACCACCGGGATCAAGTCATAACTGCCGCGCACGATGGACTCCGGCAGGGCGCTGAACGGCACGCTGAAACGACAAGCCTGTTCCATGCGGGCATGATTAAGGGTCATGGCTTTGCCTGCTTCGGCAAGGAAGTCG
>JAEURI010000100.1 GCA_016789225.1 Anaerolineales bacterium | reverse complement strand
TGGGGTCGTAGCCTTTTTCGAGATTCTTCAAGATGACAGTGGAACCGTCGTGCATGGCGACTTCGCGGACTTCGCCGTCCATCATTTCCTGTTCGAGCATGATCTCGCTGCGCGGCGCAATGTAGGAAATTTCATGCAGCGGTTCTTCATGATCCTTGCCCCAGGCGTAGGAGTGATAGGCGTTCTCCTGGTTGTTGAAGGTCACGCATGGGCTGATGATATCGAGCACGGCGATGCCTTTGTGGGCGAAGGCGGCCTTGAGAAGTTCCTTGACCTGTTTGGGGTTGCCAGCAAAGGAACGGGCCACGAAGGTTGCATTGGAGATCAATCCTTCCATGCAGATGTCGACCGGCATGTAGGGGTTCTCTCCCTGCTTTTTCAATTGCAGGCCTTTTTCAGCCGTGGCCGAAAACTGGCCCTTGGTCAGACCATACACGCCGTTATTCTCGACGATATAGACCATGTCCACATTGCGGCGCATGATGTGCTTAAACTGGCCCATGCCGATGCTGGCGCTGTCACCATCGCCGGAAACACCGATGCCCTTCATGTGGGCGTTGCCGAACAGGGCGCCGGTTGCGATGGAAGGCATGCGTCCATGCAGGCTGTTGAAGCCGAAACTGCGGTTCATGAAGTAGGTGGGAGATTTCGAAGAACAACCGATGCCGCTGAACTTGATGACATCCTCAGGCAGGACGTTCATTTCGTACATGGCAGCGATGATCTGATTCGAGATCGAGTTATGGCCGCAGCCCTGGCACAAGGTGCTGGGCGCGCCGCGGTAATCATTTTTGCTCAGGCCGACCGCATTCACATTTGCGGGCGTTCCAGCCATGGGAAGTGTTTCGCTCATTGTCGTTTACTCCTTTTCAATTACCGATAACTATTTCCGCTTCGTCTTGCCAGCGGAGTTGGATTTGGCGACCGTCTTCTTGGCAGGCTTCTTGCCCGCCTCTTTCTTAACCTTGGTCTTGGTCGCGGCCTTCGCGGCGGGTTTCTTCGCCGATGCTTTTTTCTGTCCGCTGCCTGCTGCTTGATATTGAGCCAGAATTCCCTCGCGTACCCAGGTGGCAGAAGCAGGCAGACCATCGTGATAGGCAACAGCTTTGAGGCGGGTTGCATATTCAGGATATTCCACCAACATGATCTGGCGCATCTGAGCGTCACGGTTCATCTCAACGATGAAGACCTGCTCGTACTTGGCAATGAAGGCATCCACTTCCTTTGTGAAGGGGATCGCGCGCACGCGCAGGAAATCGGACTTGATGCCGTGCTGTTTATCGAGCTGGGCTTGTGCTTCGAGGATGGCGTTTTCGGTCGATCCATAAGATATGATGCCGACCGTCGCACCCTTCATGGTATGCCGTACGGGTGCAGGAACATATTTCTTGGCGGTCACCTGCTTGCGGGCCAGGCGTTCCATGTTCTTTATATACATGGCCGAATCTTCGGTGTACTTGGCGTACTCATCGTGGCCGGTTCCGCGTGTGAAGTACGAGCTGAGTGCGTGTTTATTACCTGGAAAGGTGCGATAGGGGATCGCATCGCCGTCCACGTCGAGGTAACGGCCCCAATTGCCTTTGAGTTCTTCGAGGTCTTTTTCCCAGAGCACTTTGCCGCGATCCATCGGCACATCCGGGTATTGGAAGGGTTTGCTCATCCACTGATTCATCCCCATGTCCAGGTCACTGAGCACGAACACGGGAGTCTGGAGGCGTTCGGCAATGTCGAATGATTTCCAACCGAACTCAAAGCATTCGGCCACATCTCCAGGCAAAAGAATGACAGAGTGCGAATCGCCGTGTCCGATGCTATAGGTAAAGGTCAGGTCACCCTGAGAGGTGCGGGTGGGCAGGCCGGTGCTGGGGCCGATGCGCTGTACATCCCAGATCACCACAGGCACTTCGGCATAATAGGCTAGGCCTGCGAATTCAGTCATCAGCGAAAGGCCAGGGCCGGAGGTGGAGGTCATGGCGCGCAGGCCGGACCAACCCGCTCCAACTGCCATACCCAACGCGGCGAGTTCATCCTCGGCCTGGACGATGGCATAGGTATTCTTGCCGTCTTCCCGTTTACGCAGGACGGGCAGGTAATCATTGAGGGCTTCAGCCAGCGAGGTGGCGGGAGTGATGGGGTACCAGCCTGCGAATTGCACGCCGCCAAAGATGGAACCCAGCGCTGCGGCAGTGTTGCCATCTGCCATGATGAGGCCGTCGGTCTTGTTCATCGATTCAAGATAGAACGGGTCTTTCTTTTCGAGGTTGGTCCTCGCCCATTCCGCTCCGGCCTTCAATGCGTTGAAATTCATGTCGATCGGTTTTTGTTTGCCCTTGAAGTGGAAGTTCAACGCGGCAAGGATCTTGTCCATGTCCATGTTGATCATTTGAGCCAGAATGCCCACGTAGACCATGTTGCCCACGAGGTCGCGGAAATCACTCGGCACGTTCGGGTCGCTCTTCACGATGGCTTTGATCGGCATCGGGTAAATGGCGACGTCCACGCGGGTGATCGGCTGCTTGATGTCGTCAGAGTAGAAAAAGGCCCCGCCCGGCGTGACAGACGCAAGGTCGCGTGCGAACGAATCGGGGTTGATCGCGATCACAATATCATTGGTGTCCTGACGTGCGATAAATCCATCCTTGTTAACGCGGATGGTATACCAGGTGGGCAGGCCCTGAATGTTCGATGGGAAGAGGTTCTTCCCCGAAACAGGAATTCCCATCTTGAAGACCGACCGCAGAATGGTATTGTTGGCGGTGGAACTGCCGGAGCCGTTCTTTGTTCCAACCGTGATCGAAAAATCGTTCACTATCTTGTTCATAAAACTCCTCTAGTGTTTTCGTCAGTGTAAATGACGTAATTTTTATTAAGGACGATGATACAAAAGGTCGGTGTGACGCACGAGCGCCTCATACCCGACCTCAAACTGGCCATTGCAAATCGACTCGACCATCACCTGATGGTAGCGCCACACTTCCTGCAAGTACTCATATCCTCCGGCAAAGACGTTCAAGCCGACAGCTTCATAGGCTTCCCAGTAGGCTTCGAGCACACCGATCACGAACGGATTGTCGAGCCGGTTGAAGATGGCGAGATGTAGTTTGCGATGTTCCTCGTGCGGGACCTGCACCGGCGTGCCGCGCAGTTTTTCCCAGGCACGCGTGATGATGATATTCAATTCGTGCTTATCCTCTTCGGTCAGCAGCTTCACTGCTTCATACCAGTAAGCTGCTTCAAGGTGGTTGCGCATCTCGGCAAACTTACGAAAGTGCTCGTCGTTGAGCGCCAAGGCATAGCCCAGGCTCTGGCGAATGGCTGGTGTGAATGAATAGCCCAAGCGGCGTGTGCCTGTTTTCTGGCGCACTTCCACAAAGCCAAGCGCGCGGGCAACTTCTAATTGCTCGCGCAGGGAGGCCAAGCTGATATTCAATTCGCGGCTGAGATCATTTAAAGAGGGGAGTTTGTCGTCTGCTTCGGGGTGTGAAGCCAGATAACGCAGGAATTCAGAGATATTGGGGGAAACACGCTCTCGCAACATAAATACGATTAATCCGATTAATCGTATTTTACGCCTTTATACACGGAAATGTCAAGGAATTTGGGTTAAGAATTTATTTTAGACAATTTCTGGGACGAGCGCGAGGCGGCGGTCCCAGAAATTGTCTAGGCGCTTGTTCGACACGCAAAGTTGGCGCACTTTGCCAGAACGATTTGAAGATCATCTGCCAAAGCACAAAGGCGGCTCTATAAAATTAATCAACACATAGATCGTCAAGATCAGGGTCTCTGAAGATTTGTCTGCTGCTTCGTTCTTCGATATCCCCCTCAACAGACACGTGGACATCCACTTCGGAAATCCAGTGCGGACCACAGCCAAACACTTGGTCATGGAATAAATGGACAAGGTGACCGTCTGCATCGGGGATGACGTACGTATCTTCAATCGTATCAACTTCGTACTCGTACACAGGGTCATACTGGATACCATAGGACGCCGATAGATTTCTAACGGCTAACACATAACTCAGAGCTTCATCAGGGGACTCGATCGGCGCAAACAGTTTCCGCAGATCTTCTTCGGTCTTAAGTAATACGAATTCGCCGTCTTGATAAACGATATAGCGGATGTAACTTCCAAACAAACCGCCAGTATAGTAGAAGAATTGTCCGCTTTCGATTTCGGCTGCCAGTTCTTCTGTTCCTTCGCCCGGTATGTATTGAATTATACAAGTGGCGATCGGATAGGATGGTTCCAACCCGCCGATTAAGCTCGACGGTGCTTGGATTTCATTACAGCCAAAATCGGCCAAGAGGGTATCATCGGAAAAAACATCCATGGAAACAGTAAGGTTTGGCGGAGTGTGGTTAATAAATTCTGGCTTCCTCTGGCAAGCTGAGAGGGAAATCAGTAACCAGATTGCCAGCCATAAATTGGTCTTGGTTTTCATTTTTCCTCTTCTTTCTTCTGTAATACCCAATTGGGCTTGTACTGGGATGGAAAGGCCGCAGCCTGTCTCGGATGACAGTTCCCGAAAACTGCTTGCTGCTATTGCAGCACCCCGCGCAGATATTTGACAATGATCGTGTCGTCAGCTGGGTAATTTTGAGGCGACACCGATGTGAGTTGTGCGAGAATACATAGCCATGTCCCTTCAATACGGATATAGGTAT
The DNA here is from genome assembly GCA_016789225.1 of Anaerolineales bacterium. Taxonomy (GTDB): domain Bacteria; phylum Chloroflexota; class Anaerolineae; order Anaerolineales; family Villigracilaceae; genus Villigracilis. The sequence continues at coordinate 2,409 of JAEURI010000100.1, read as the reverse complement.
CTGTATAGCATGTCATGCCCTGAGTTTCTACATCGTTACGAACTCGAGTCCACCTGTTTGTGGCGCTCACTAATGCAACATCCCCAATCAGAGTGATGCGCTCATCGCGCATGTCCCAATATGTTATGACATCAGGGTCAAAACCTGTTGCCCATTCCTTTAAATAGGAAACGCGGTCCATGTGACCACCCAGTGTGTCAATGGTTCTAAATAATGGATGCAGGATGGCGCTGTGTGATGGAACATCATTTGTGACAAAGTTGTGAATAAAACGCCTATTGAGAGCGCTTAGGGTTGCTGTATCTGTCTGGGCGGACGTCATTTAATTACTCCTTAAAGTGTTGATGTTACTTATTGACATGTATGAGTGTGGATTCATATTCTAAATCGGAAAACTGCATTTTTGAACCTCTCATAAATGACTGTCTTTATTTTCGTCGAACAGAAAAAGCTAAGGCGTAGCCTGTCTTGGACGATAGTCTAAGTAAAACTACCTGAGATTGCGCAAAGTGGCAGTCTTCAAAGTAGTGCATTATCCCGATACTCATTCGGGATGTTCTGTTGGCGGCGATTCTTGCTAACAAGATTAAAGTTACGAGCTCTCTTCACCTCGCAATTGTTTCCCATGACTGTCGAATGGTACTTGCAGCGTAAAGGCATTGCTCGTTGGCCCGTGTTTCTGTAAATGAAGCAGTTTTTGTTTGGCTTCTTCAAGTTTTGGACGATGATCTTTATCCACCCACCACAAAACAAGTCGCTGGTCAATGATTTGTTCAAACCATTGTTTCCTGTTGCGCAGAAAATGGGAGTGAACCGTGTGGTAAACGAAATTTTTTAATGAATCGATATCTTTCCATACGGTTAAGTTCGTAACTATCATATTGTCGTCATAAGCAGGTGGAAGATATGTGGATGATTGCCCGTCAGGTGTTGCAAGCCGCCATATGAAGCCAGGACTCTCTTCGCCAAATCGGTTAACAGGATCAAGAAAATCAACAAACTCCTTCATGCCTGGAGAGTCAAGCGGCGCTTTCAGTCGGGCGATGTTGAATTCTGCAATGTAATAAGTGTCAGTTTCCATGAATAAGACTCCGTAACCTTTACAATTTATTCTACACTTATTCAATCAATCAGCCAACGCTTTGCGTTCGCGGAGCATGGTGTTAGGCATGGACAATGCTTGGGAGCAGGACACGAAGCAGCTCGAAGCCAGAAAAATGCCTCTAAATCGTACAGACCCCCGCTGCACGCTGTGTTAGGTTGCTTTCATATTAGCGCAGTTATTTAATCGCTATGCTCTTCTATTCTGAAAGATTATAAATTTTATTCGGCGAGTAAGAAAAAGTTCTAAATTTCAAGGACCAAAGGACAATGGTCAGATACCTCTGGTTCAAACACAACGTCGAAACATAACACATTGACGTGTGCGTTGACCAACATATAGTCTGCATATCTACCCGGTTTCTTGTAATGGGAGGTGCGTGTTCCATTTTGGTTTCGGGTTGTCACTAGATCTGTTAATCCAGCTCTAGACAGTATTTTCAATGTTTCGCTTTCTGGCTCAACATTGAAATCTCCGCAAGCTATCAGGAGATCATTCCCCTCTATAATACGTGTTGCAATCGAAACAAATTTATGAGCCTGTTCAGCCCGCTCTGGAGTGTCTATTTTGCCTCTCGGATCGCGTAAACCATGCATGTGTGCAACACAGACTGAGCGATTTTTTTTGTAATCGAACACTCGAATGGCATGTGCATTGCGAGATCGAGGATGTTCACCGTAGCCGTGAGAAGAGTATGTTTTGTGCACAAAGTCTTGAAGCTGCGCGATGACCGGGAATGATTTTCTGATAAAGGTTGCTAGTCCCCACTGCGAAGGAACCTGGGTGTTCTCGTCCCAGAGAATCCCTTGGGCAGCTGGGCAAAAAATAGCGACATGATCGGGCAGCGCTAATGCTACATCTCGAAAAAAATTTGCTCTTTGTGGCAGCACGTGATCCCCATCACGGTAAGTAAGCCAGTCTTTCTCGGTGGCAGGGCTATGTACGACTTCCTGCAGACAGAGAATATCGGGGCTATTATGGTTTAGGTAGGGGAGCAGCTTATCATACAGTGTTCCGCCCCATCCATTGAGACACATAATTTTCATTTTTATTTCTTGGCATGAATTCTAGCATTATTCTTGTCTTGCCGCCTAACGAAACTGTCGAAAAACTGATGGGGCTGAACCGAACGTGGCAACTGCCAAAGCAGTTTGTAAGCTCTTCGTGGAAGGCACTTTTAATATAACCACTGCTCTTGGCTTGACTAGCTCAACCCATAATGGAGGATTTTACCAATATTATGGACCAGAGCAAACAATTTCCATTGAATATCGACCTTACGTTTTTTGCGAAGGGTAAAGCGATCC
>JAEURI010000077.1 GCA_016789225.1 Anaerolineales bacterium | reverse complement strand
CAGATGGTTTGATGCGCTATTGGAAAAAGGTTCGAAGTGCGTAATTTGTCATGCCATTTGCGTGATGCATGAAACATGGCAATTTTGCCTAAAAAAGTTATACTTTCACCCTAAGGAGACTTTATGAAGGACTTTATTGCGATCTCCGATTACACCTCGGATGAAATTCAGGATATGCTCGACCTGGCGGTCAAGCTGAAAAAACAGTACTTTAAGAAGGGGAATAAGAAGATTTTTAAAGGCAAGGTTTTGGGGATGATCTTTCAAAAACCCAGCCTGCGCACGCGTGTTTCGTTCGATATGGCCATGCGTCATTGCGGCGGCGATGCGCTCTATCTTTCCCCGAATGAGATTGGACTCGGCAAACGCGAATCGATTGCGGATATAGCGCGGGTGCTCTCGGGCTACGTGCAGGCGCTGATGGCGCGCACCTTCGATCATGCGCATGTGGTGGAATTGGCGAAGTGGTCAGATATTCCCGTGGTCAATGGCTTGAGCGATTACAACCATCCCTGCCAGGGCATGGCGGACGCGTTGACCATCGTCGAAAAATTTGGAAAGAAATCCAAAGGTTTGAACGTGAGTTACATCGGCGATGGAAACAATGTCGCTGTTTCCTTGATGCACGTCTCCGCGCTTCTCGGCTGGAACTTTACCCTGGCCAGCCCTGAAGGCTACGACCTCAACCCGGCCGCGGTGGAGATCGGCCAGGCACTTGCACTTAAAACCAAAAGCAAACTGACTTTCCTGCGCGACCCACACGAGGCGGTGAAAAAGGCGCATGTCATTTATACCGATACCTGGACGAGTATGGGGCAGGAGGAGGAGACCGCAAAACGGGAGAAGGTCTTCCCACCCTATCAGGTCAATGCGCAGCTTGTCAGCGAGGCCGATAAGGATGTCATCGTGATGCATTGTCTTCCTGCTCATCGCAATCAGGAATTGACCGATGATGTGGCAGACGGCCCGCATTCGGTCATCTTCCAACAGGCGCATAACCGCCTGCACGCGCAGAAGGCGATTTTGGCGCGATTGTTTGATGCCGCATAGGGATACCCCTAAGTGCCCCGATGGGGTATGCGGTTATACTTTTTAACTGTGGTGTAATGGTTTAGGACAGGTGCAAGCCCTGTCTCTATAATAAGATTATAAGGTGATCAATGAACACACAAGACTTTATCAAGATCGAAGAACAATACGGTGCGCATAATTATCATCCTTTGGATGTTGTCATCGAAAAGGCCGAAGGGGTGTGGGTCTACGATGTGGAGGGGAAGAAATATCTCGATTGCCTTTCTGCATACTCAGCAGTCAACCAGGGGCATGTTCATCCCGAAATTTTGAAGGCATTGATTGGGCAGGCTGGGAAAGTCACGCTCACGTCACGCGCTTTTCGCAACGACCAATTGCCAATGTTATACAAGGAACTCTCCGAAATGACCGGTTACGAAATGTCCCTGCCCATGAACTCTGGGGCAGAGGCGGTCGAGACGGCGGTCAAACTGGCGCGCAAATGGGCCTACCAGGTCAAGAAAGTTCCGCGTCACCAGGCGGAGATCATTGTGGCCGGGAATAACTTCCACGGGCGCACCGTGACCATTGTATCTTTCTCCACCGAGCCGCTTTATCGCGACGATTTCGGCCCGTTCACGCCGGGTTTTGTTGTGGTCGAATATGGAAATGTCGAAGCCGTGGAAAAAGCCATCACGCCCAATACGGCGGCTGTGATGCTTGAGCCCATTCAGGGTGAAGCAGGGGTGATCGTTCCACCGGCTGGTTATTTGAAAGCCGTGGAGGCCCTGTGCAAAAAGAATAATGTGCTTTTGATCGCGGATGAAATTCAAACGGGTCTGGGCCGCACCGGGAAACTGTTTGCCGCCCATCACGACGATGTCCGCGCTGACATTACAGTCGTTGGCAAGGCGTTGGCTGGGGGCTTTTACCCCGTCTCAGCCATTCTGGCGGATAAATCTGTTCTGGGTTTGTTCCAGGCTGGTGAACATGGCTCTACGTTTGGTGGAAATCCGCTTGCGGCTGCCATCGCTCGAGCATCCTTGAAGGTCATTCGCGATGAAAAACTTTCGGAGCGTTCGGCTACTCTGGGCGAATATTTCATCGAGCAATTAAGCGAGATCCCGAGCCCGCATGTAAAGGAAGTCCGTGGCAAGGGATTGTTGATCGGTGTGGAACTCAAGTCGGATGCAGGCGGCGCGCGTCGTTTTTGTGAAGCGTTAAAAGGCAAGGGCATACTTGCCAAAGAGACACACGATAACGTCATTCGTTTTGCACCACCGCTTGTCATTGATAAAGAGACGATAGATTGGGCACTCCCGGCCATCCGCGAGACGCTCAATATGCCGTAACAAAATTTGACCCTAAAGGCCTGGAAGACCTTTAGGGTTTTTTATGTGGAGGTACTATATGTATATTGGAATACCAAAAGAAAGCAGGCCCTTTGAATACCGGGCGGGTTTATCCCCGGCTGGGGTGGAGATACTGACAAATTTTGGGCATCAGGTTTTCGTCGAGCATGAAGCGGGCCTGGGTGCAGGGTTTAGTGACCAGGAATATGAGAAGGTTGGGGCACGCATCGCCTTTTCAGCGCAGGAGGTTTTTGGCCGGGCCGATTTTCTATTGAAGATCTCCCGTCCGTTAAAGCAGGAATTGGAGTGGCTCAAAAGTGGATCCATTATTGGGGGCTTTCTGCACCTTGCTTCCAGTTCGCAGGACCAGATCGATCTCTTGCTTGAAAAGAAGATTACTGCACTCGCCTATGAACAGATCACTGACTCGTCCGGTGGTCTGGCAGTTTTGCGCCCGTTTAGCCTGATCTGTGGTTCGATGGTGGCCCAGATCGCGGCGCGTCTTTTGCAGACCAACCGTGGCGGCAAGGGGATTTTGTTGAATGGAGTCCCTGGTGTGCCGCCTGCAGAAGTTGTGATCCTTGGTGGCGGTGCAGTGGGTACCTCTGCGGCGCGGGCCATGGTCGGTGCAGGTGCACATGTAACCGTGCTCGACAAAAGTATGGCTGCGCTCGAACGAGTCGCTGAACTGCTGCCCGGCGTGGTGACCCTGATGGCCACCAAACGAAACATTGAACGCGCTACAGCCTTTGCCGATGTGCTGATTGGCGCCGTACTCGTGAGCGGACAACGCGCACCCATCCTGGTGACACGGGAAATGGTGCGGGCCATGAAACCGCGTTCTGTCATCATCGACGCAAGTATCGATCAGGGCGGTTGTGTCGAAACCTCCCGGCCCACCATGCACGACAACCCGACCTTTGTCGAGGAAAATGCGGTGCATTATTGCGTGCCGAACATTCCCAGTGTGGTGGCGCGGACGGCGAGTCATGTGTTCGTGAACTCTGCCATTCCTTATATCGCCGATATTGCCAATCATGGGATTGATGTCATGATAGAGCGGGACCCGTCGATTGAAGCGGCGATCAATACTCACCAGGGAAACCTGGTCAATCTTGTACGGTTGAGCGGATAGGAGCTGATGACATGAATGCAACAAGCACCTATCAATCGCGCGTGACGACAGCGGAGGAGGCGGTCAAGGCCATCAAATCTGGTGACCGCGTCTTTCTTACGGGGAATGTGTCTGTCCCTCAAAAACTTTTGGCGGCGCTGGTGGCTTATGCCCCCAACGTTACCGACGTTGAAATTTGCCAGGCATTGACCATTGGCGCGCCAGATTACGTCAGTGCCGAGATGGAAGGTCACCTGCGGGTGAATTCCATGTTCATCAGCGCCAATATTCGCAGGGCGGTCCAGGAGGGTCGTGCAGACTTCACCCCCGTGTTGCTATCTGAATTTCCATTGCTGTTCAAGCGCGGAGTCTTGCCTTTGGATGTGGCTTTGATCCATGTCTCGACACCGGATGAGCACGGGTTTTGCAGTCTTGGCGTGGAAGTGGGCCTGACAAAATCTGCCGCGGAGTCGGCAAAGATCATTATTGCAGAAGTGAACGACAAGATGCCCCGCACCCTTGGCGACTCGTTTATTCACGTGAGCCGCCTTACTCACATTGTACCGGTCAATTACCCGATCCCGGAACATAAGATGACGGCCGAAGGCGATTCGGATATCATCCAAAAGATCGCAGGGCATGTCGCTTCATTGATCCCAGATGGCGCGACCATGCAGCTGGGCATCGGCTCGATACCCGATGCAGTCCTAAAATTCCTCTCTGATAAAAAAGACCTGGGTATCCATACCGAATTGTTCTCGGATGGGGTGATCGACCTTGTTAATACTGGCGTATTGACCAATGCCCGCAAGTCGCTACATCCTGGAAAGATCGTGGCAGGCTTTATCCTCGGTACAGAAAGGTTGTATGAGTGGGTGAATGACAACCCAATGGTCGAGATGCACCCCACAGAATATGTGAACGACCCCTTCGTCATCGCCCAGAATGAGCGGATGGTGGCTGTCAACTCGGCCATCGAAGTGGACCTTACTGGCCAGGTCTGTGCCGACAGCATTGGGCCGAAATTGTACTCCGGCGTGGGCGGCCAGTTGGACTTCATCTATGGGGCATCCCGCTCCAAAGGCGGTGTGCCGATCATTGCTTTACCAAGCACAGCCACCCTGCGTGATGGCACGGCCATAAGTAAGATCGCTGCCATGCTCAAACCGGGCGCAGGAGTGGTTACATCCCGTAACCATGTCCGTTTTGTGGTGACAGAGTTTGGCGTGGCTGACCTGTACGGCAAGACAATCCGTCAGCGGGCGCATGCTTTGATCAATATTGCGCATCCTCAATTTCATGATGAGTTGAAGAAACAGGCCAGGGAATTGCATTACCTGTAGCTTTAATTCCCTGAACGACGCGGATATTCATCGTAACTCCGCGTCGTTTTTACTGTTAAGCTGATAATAACCAAACCCCGTCTTGACATTCCCGGGTTTTTTCCCTATCATCAGAGTGTTTTGGCGTTACTATACCCTTCTTTCACCATGCTATCATGTTTTGATCGGGGTTTTAAATGCTGATAACGTTCGGTGTTGAGTGTTTTGCAACTCGAATATACCTTTTTTACAGGAATCTATCTCATGCGTAAAGCAAAAATTGTAGCAACAATCGGTCCCGCCTCAGATTCTGAACAGGCGTTGGAGTCTCTTATCAAGTCTGGCATGAACGTGGCCCGCTTGAATTTCTCGCACGGTACGCACGAACAGCATGCTCTGCGCGTAGCCATGATACGAAAAGTATCGAAACAACTCAATATGCCGGTAGGGATTCTACAAGACCTTCAAGGTCCCAAGATCCGCGTTGGCAAACTTGATACGCCTCTTCAACTTTCAGTTGGCGAAGTGGTCTGTCTCTATGCCACCCAGGATGTGCCGCCCAAAAACGGATGCCAGTTGATCCCTGTCGATTTTCGTGAATTGTTCGATTCTGTCCAGAAAGGCGACCAACTGTTGCTGGACGATGGCCGCCTCGCACTTCAGGTGACCTCTGCCGAAGGGCGGTTGGTACGCGCCACTGTGCTCGTGGGTGGCGCCTTGTCCTCGCATAAAGGCATCAACCTGCCAGGCGTAAAATTGCGCATTGCAGGGTTTACAGAGAAAGACAAATCTGACCTGGCCTTTGGCATCTTACAGGGCGTGGATGCAGTAGCTATTTCCTTTGTGCGCAGCGCGGAGGATGTCCGTACGGTACGTGCAGCCATCAGGGAATTTTCCACAGGCCGACACGAACCCCTTCTCATTGCCAAACTGGAAAAGCCCGAAGCCTTGAACGAGCTCGAAGAAATTCTCGACGTGGTGGATGGGGTCATGGTGGCGCGCGGCGACCTCGGCGTGGAACTTCCGCCGGAACGCGTGCCTCCTCTGCAAAAGATGATTATCCGTGCGGCCAACGAGCGCGCCAAGCTGGTCATCACGGCCACCCAGATGCTTGAGTCCATGATTCAAAATCCGCTGCCCACACGTGCAGAGGCATCCGATGTTGCCAATGCTGTATTCGACGGTACGGATGCGGTCATGCTTTCCGCCGAGACGGCATCGGGTGACTATCCCGGCGAGGCGGTCGCCATGATGTCGCGCATTGTGTCTGAAGCAGAGAGTCATTTCAAGGAGTGGGGAAGCCGTCAGGATGGCCGGGCAGGCCTGGGTGAGAGTGATGCGGCCTCGATGGCTCGCGCAGCCAATGCCCTCGCGGGCGATCCGGAAGTTCAAGCCGTCTCCGTCTTCACTATGCGCGGTCGTTCGGCCTGGCTCATGTCCAAGGCGCGTCCCTCCAAGCAGATTTTAGCATTCACGCCAGAGGCCGAGACTTTCAACCAACTGGGCTTTCTGTGGGGTGTGCAGCCGCACCTTGTCAAATATGCGCTGACCATGGAGGATATGCTGGCCGACGTGGATGCCGCTTTGTTGAAATCCGGCATCAAGCCGGGTCAGCAGGTTGTCCTGGTATGCGGCTATCCCATCGGTGAACAGCGCCCGCCCAATATGGCATTGCTTCACACAGTGGGCAGTGATCCCTCCATCAAACTTGCGCGAAAACTTGCAGAAGAGAACGTGAAGAAATAATATAGGATGCAAGATCACACCTTGTATATAAAGAAGCGGATGCAAAAAAGTGCATCCGCTTCTTTCTTAACTGCTGCCTGATTCTACAAATTGAATTTTTACTCCCTCGAAGCGATCAAAATCCCGATCCCGATCAACACCCCGCCTGCGATGAATAATGGCGTGATCGTCTCGGAGAGGAAGAACCAACCCAGTAGACTGCCAACCACAGGCTGGGCAAAGAACGTCAGCGAAGCGACGGCCGCGGGAAGCTCAGCGAAAGCGTAATTCCAAAGGAACATTGCAATGGCGGTCGAAATGATCCCCAGGAACAGCAGCCCGCCTATGATGCCCAGTGTGATCTCGCCGATACCCTGGGTATTGATCTCCCAAATAGAAAACGCGATGCTGGATGGCAACCCGCCCAATAACATGATTGTACTGGAGGAAAGCAAGTCCTGTGATTGCGAGACCTTGCGCACCAGCACCGAGTACAGCGCCCAAGTCAGCGCCGCTGCCAGCAGACTCATATTTCCCCAGAACAGAGACGGAGAAAGTTCTGCCGTCCGCGGGTCAATGACAGCAAGCACGCCCAGGGTGGAAAGGACCAGCGCGAAAACCCTTCTGGCTGTCGGTTTTTCGCCGAGCAAGAACGGCGCGAACAAAAGCACGAAGGCGGGCGTGGCCGAGGTCACCAGCGAGCCGTTTGAGGCGGTAGAAAGTTTCGTGCCCACGAACTGAAAACCGAGGGATATTCCATACCCCACGAACCCCACCCAGAAACTTCTCCAAAAGATTTCCTTTGTGATCTGGGCTGCCGCGTTCGTCCTGCGGTTTCGAAAGTAGATCACGATGCCCAGAGCCATCGCTCCCATGATGAGGCGCAGGGTCAACAGCGAGAAAGGCGGGATAACCTCCAGCACCACTTTGCTTACCACGTACATGCCGCCCCAGATGGCGGCGGCGGTCAGACCTGAAATTATTCCGGCGAGAGTGTGATGTTTTTTCATAATTTTCCGATTATATATTACCCACGGTTACAAAATCAATTTTGGTCGCGATGGATCAGACCGAAAAAGCGGAGTTGCAATTATTTCGCACGCTTGATTTTCCCCGGTGGTCGTATAATAGAACCTACTTTATTGGATTCCTTCCCTTTGTCATAGTTCAAGGCCACTTATATGGAAAAACCGCTTGCTTTGATCGTTGAAGACGACCGCGACATTGTTGCCCTATTCCGGCATGTACTGGACGTTGCCGGGTACCAGACCGAGATCGTGCTGGACGGCAAGGATGCCATGGACCGCCTGGGGGTGATCCTCCCGCATATTGTCCTGCTGGACTTGCAATTGCCAAGAATGTCTGGCGTGGAGATCCTCAAGCGCATGCGTGAGGATGAGCGTCTTAAACGTGTGCCTGTGGTCGTCATCACCGCCTATGCTCCCTATGCCGACAGCCTGCCTGTGGAGCCGGACCTTCTCCTGCTCAAGCCTGTGGACATCAACCAGCTCAGTAATCTGGTACAACGTCTGCAGGTCACCCAGGGCTCGATGAATGAACCGACTTACGAGGATGTAACGGGGATGTATGCCCTGCCTTTCTTCAACGTGCGCATGACATTTTCCCTTGAGCGTATCAAACAAAGCGCCTTCCGCCGTTTTGGGGTTTTGTTCGCTGAAGTGCCTCAACTCGAACAGATGAAGGAATATTTGCGTGATGATGAGATGAATAGTTTCCTGCGCAAGCTGGCAGACCAGTTTCGCGTCACGCTTCGCCCTACGGATACCATGACCTGGCTGCCGGAGAAAGGTATTTTCCTGACTCTCATCGAGGATATTCCCACTCCCGAAGCGCCGCTCAAGATTGCCGGGCGTGTGCGCGATAGTATGAAACGCTTTCTCGAAAACAATGACCGCGGCCTCGACCTGCGCCCATATTTGGGTGTTTTACTCTGCGACGCAGAATATGATAATGCCCAGCAGATCATGGCTGATCTCGATTTTGCACGCGAGCAGCTCAAAGCCGGGCTGTACACAAACCCTTCCATCTTTGACCGGGAAATGTTGAACGAGCGTCGTTAGCGCATGGATAACTGAATCGAAAACTCCGGGCATCTCCCGGAGTTTTTTATTCTTTTTGCCAAACAGGAGGAGTTATTCCATCTCCCTCAACTTCACATAAATGGCCTCCAGCACACCACCGGCCACAGCAAGGGCTTTGTCTGAAACGAGGCGTATCATCTCGGGGTTGTTGCGCACATCCACGTCTCCGATCTTCATACCTTCGGTCACTTCGGCGCGTGGGTGGATCAATCCACGTAACAAGCCGTCGAACGGGCTGGTGACCGGCTTGTCGTTCATGATTGCGATCAATTCATCCTTTTTGCAAAAATCACCGATCTGTTTGAATGGAGTCACTGAGCCTGCGTCCGGCGCGCGCAAAACGCGGCTGGGGTCGCCTTCGGGCTGTCCACTGTCGGGGTAGGCGCGTCCCTCGTAAATGGCCCGGCCAAGGGTATGGCTTCGGCGGGTCTCGATCACAGCGTGGCACGAGTCTCCGGCGGTGAATCCAGGCCCAAGTCCGATATGAAGCGGAAGATTCACAGGCAGCGGGTCGGGCTCGCGTTTTATGAGTCGCGCATCCACCAGAAATGTAGATTCAGGACTCGTCAAAAATTGATTGCGAAGAATGTTGGCTTCAGGATCAATGAGCACGGGAATCTCTCCCGCCTCCAACGTGACCTGAAACTGGTCCGGCGAAACGAGCCTTGCGGTTACACCCTCAACCGTTTGCTCGCCTTCATACACGGCTTCTGAAAAGGAAACGGTACGCCTCACGGCCAGGGGTTTTTCGAGTTCCAGGATGGCCACCTGAAATCCGACGCGATGCAAACGAAGCGCAACCCCGCTTGCCAGGTCTCCGCCGCCGCGGATGAAGATCTGAAGATTCATGAAATATCCTGTGTGATTTTTTGAGTCTGCTCCTGAAACAGAAGCCCGAACGCATACGTGGTAATGTAAATGAAAATAAAGAGCGAAGAGAACACGCTGATGAAGATGATGGATTGCAGACTTGGGTGTGTGGCGTAATATATAAATTCGCGCAGCCGCTCCCACGGATGGAAGATCATATCCCATGAATTCCAACGCAGGAAGCGGCCGATGTAAATGCCTACTCCGCATAATGTACCGACTGTCAGCACGAACAACCAGCCTGTGACGCGCCCGAACGAACGTCGCACGATGTCGTGCATCAAAAAGAGCGAGAACACGCCGAGCAGAATACCCGTCCATGCGAACCAGTTGATGAGCAGCACATCGAACCAGACGGGAATGATTTCGCGCGGATGACGGAGATGCAAAAGATCGGTCACCATGTATGGCGCGTTCGGAAAGAACAACAGCCACAAGATTGCTGCAATGGGCACTGTGAACAGGATGAACCTGCGTTTTTCCATGAAGCTGGAAGCGGTGTATGCCATTGCCAGCGGGATCCAGGCAAGGAACAGGTTCCAAAGCAGAAACATGTAGTCCTCGGTGCCGCTCAACCTCACACGCACGCGGAACAGCGCCACTGAGATCAGGCTGGCTGCGCACAACAGACCGACGACGGTCAGCCGGAATTTGAACGGCTGGAGTTTTGCATATAGTTTTTCGATCATTTTGCCTCCGGGATTTTTCACACATTGTACGTGTGACAACTTTCAATCCCTTTCAAATGCTCACGAAATAGTAACGGATGCCGGGCCGCCCTGCAATATGTTGCAGATGACAATTGCCTGACAAAACATGGGTCAGGTAGTCTTTTGTCCCAAAGAGGTATGGGTGGTATAGAAATTTAGCGAATCGATTGAGTAGGCTGGGTGCCTGCCAGTTGCTCCGAGTTGCTTTGAGCGCGCTGAACTTGCTCCTGGAGCATATGGCTGAAGGAGTAGAGGAGCAAAAACACGAAGAGAAAGAAGATTGTGTAAAGAACGGTAAAGGCTGCAAGGCGGCGGCTTGGATCGATGACCAGGCCGAGGATCTCCATGGCGGTTTCTGCCGGATTTTGCAGGATGTCCCATGAATTCAGCCGTACGAAACGTCCGAGGTATATACCAAAGCTGCTCAGGCCTGAGATCACAAAGACAAAGGCCCAGCCCATCCAGCGGCTGAACGTCCGCGCGACGATATCTTGCATCAGATATAGGGAGATGACGCCCAGCAGGGTACCTGTCCACGAGCACCAAACGATAATAATGACATCGTACCAAAGCGGGGCCTCCTTCCCGGTTCCGCGGGCCAGGTCTTGCAGGTCGGTGAGCATGTAAGGCGCATTGGGGAAGAAGAGCAGCCATAGAAAGGCAATGATAGGAATGGCGAGGTATATCCAAAGACGCTTCCAGGACAGGGCATGGGCGAAATATGCCAGGATGAAAGGTATCCATGCCAGGAAGAGATTCCAAATGAGACTCATATGGCGCGGAGAGTCGGTGTAGACCACCCGCGCCCAGACCAGAAGGATACAGGCCAGGCAGGCCAGGTTGAGCAGGATGAAAACGGCAATGTTATGACGGTTGCGGTAGGTGAAATTTTTGATTCGGTTTATATACATTTTTTCTTTTATTAAAGTTTTTTGCGCAGGAAAAGGATCATGTCGATATCGCCGGGGGAATGACCCAGTTCGGTAAGCATGGCGGCGACCTCAGCACGATGTTGAGTGCCGTGATTGACCACATGCACCATCGACTCCCAAAGAATGTTTTCGTAATTCACACCCTCGGTGGAGTAGTACTGGAAGGGCGAGTTCAAGCGTTTATCATCTACCTGCTCGACGAATCTCATTAAATCCGCCTCTTCGCTTGCCCAACGCATCTTAAGGGACTCGAAGGTCGGGAAGTATTCCGCGCTTAAGCGAATGGTGGGCGATTCGCCCTCCCAACGTTTGCGCCAGATCCATTCGGCAAAAAGGATATGCGTCAGCGTGCCGCGCAGGCCTCCGTGGGGATAGGCTCCGGAAGCAAGGTACATTTCCGAGGTCAGGTTGGAGGCGGCATTGAGGATCCGTGCATTGGCCCATTGGTTGTATTTATACAAGGTTCGAATATCCTGTGTGTTCATGCTGTCAATCCTTTCGTCTTTTGTTGCTTATTCATACAGGAAGTGGTTTTGTAACTCGATTGGCCCCTCTTATTTCCCAAGGAATTCTAACAGAATTGGGTTGAACTCGCCGGGCTTCTCGTAGTGCGGGATGTGTCCGCAATTCTCGAATGCATAAAATTCTGCATGAGGGATTGCCTCGAGAAGCTGTGCGCTATGCTCGAAAGGCACTGTCGCATCCTGTCTGCCCCAGAAGATCGCGGTTGGTTTTCTCAGTTTTCCGACCCGTCTGTAGGTTTCAAGGAAGGAATCCAGCATGTTGCTGCGCATTGTCGAGAGGATGGCGCGTTTGAATCCTTTGTATGCCATCTGGACCTTGTAATTTGCCTGAAAATGCTCGACCAGTTCCAGAGTGAACAGGTCTGCGGCAATGCCTTTGACCATGCTTTCGCTTCCAAACAGACCGATGGCCAGTTCGCCAAGAAGTGGAGTTTTCACTACCTCAAGCATTCTCGACAGTGAAACAGCCTGTACGCCGGATGGGTCGATCATGACATATTTGGAAACATACTCGGGATATGCATCCAGGAATGAAGCGGAGACCGGCCCGCCCATGGACAGACCCACCAGGGTGATGTTTCGAAAATTCAATTCATCCAACAAATCCTTGA
>JAEURI010000050.1 GCA_016789225.1 Anaerolineales bacterium | reverse complement strand
CACATTGGGAACAGCCCTGGGTGCCGCAGAATTATTCGGCGTATCATTTGCATTGGGCGCATTCATCGCAGGCGTGGTTGTCAGCGAGTCGCCGCTGAGTCATCAGGTCGGCGCGGATGTCTTCCCATTCCGCGAGGCGTTTGCCGTATTGTTCTTTGTCTCAATTGGAATGCTCGTCAACCCCATTTATCTTTTTAACAACATCGGTCATGTGCTGGCACTCACAGCCTTGATCGTTATTGGCAAGTCACTCATCACTTTGCTATTGGGTTCGGTCTTCCCATGGCAAGGGCGCACTGCGCTGGTGGTGGCTGCAGGTTTGAGTCAGATCGGTGAGTTCTCGTTCATCCTTGGTCAGTCTGGCATTGGGCTTGGGATTTTGACTCAAGATCAGTACTCGTTGATCCTCGCGGGCGCGCTGCTCTCCATCACGGTCAACCCGTTGATGTTCCGCCTCATTACCCCCGCCGAGAACTGGTTCAAAAAACGCCCGGCCTTGTGGCGGCTGTTAGATCGTCACCGCACGATCACGCTTCCAGCGGAGGAAACGGTCAAGGATCATGTGGCAATTGTCGGCTATGGAAGAGTCGGGCGGAACATCGTCAACTTGCTTGGAAAAATGTCCATCCCTCATCTTGTCATCGACTCAGACGCGGAAAATATCGATGAGCTGAATCGACGCGGAATTCCAAACCTGTATGGCGATGCATCCAACTCCGAAGTATTGACCCATGCCGGGTTGGAGCATGCGCGTGCGCTCGTCGTTGCCGGACCCGATGAAGCCACCAGCGAATTGGTTGTCGCCGCCGCGCGCGATATTGCAGCCGAGTTGCCCATCATCGCACGTGCCACCACCGAAGAAGGCATCAAACACCTTGCTGAGCTTGGCGCACAAGATGTCATTCATCCCGAACTTGAAGGCGGGCTCGAAATTGTGCGCCACACCCTGTTGAAGTTGAATTTCCCATTGCAGGAGATCATCCATTACATGGATGCAGTGCGGCATGACCATTATGATATGCACGTCAACACAGAGGAAGAACATCGCTCCCTGCATGACCTGATCCATGCCACACAAAGCATCGGCGTCACCTGGCTGACGCTTCTTCCGCCCAACCCGCTGATTGGGCAAACCCTCGCCGAAGCCGACCTGCGCGCGCGCACGGGCGCATCCATTGTGGCAGTCATGCGCAACAAGGACGTGATGGCAAACCCAAAATCACACACCGCCTTCGAAGCCAATGACCGAATCGGTTTCATCGGTGATGATGAACAGATCGAAGCGGTTAAAAGCTTGCTCACAGCTAGTGAACAGGCAGGCTGAATTTCAAGCCAGCTAACCACTGCCTGAAAATTACCGGTCCCAATCCCGTTCGCGCGCATCTGGCGGAACGGGATTTTTCTTGTGTACAATTGAGCAATGAAATACGAAACCCTCCCCACATTGAAATTACCCAAGATCGGCTTTGGCACCTGGAAGATTGGCGGCGGCTCTTCTGCCAACCCTTCCATTGATTCGAAATCCCTCACGGCGCTGAGGGCGGCGCTGGATCTCGGCTACACCCACTTCGATACGGCGGAAATGTACGCTTCGGGCCACAGCGAAGAATTGGTCGGGCGGGCAGTTCGCGAGTCGGGCAAGAGGCGCGAGGAGGTCATCATCACTTCCAAGGTCACGCCGAGTCACTTGCAGTATGACGATGTTCTGAAAGCCTGCGAGAATTCCCTGCACCGACTCAAAATGGAATACATCGACCTGTATCTCATCCACTGGCCCAATGCGGGCGCGAAGTATGCAGATACATTCAGCGCGCTCAACAAACTGGTACGTGATGGAAAAGTGAAACATCTCGGCGTAAGCAATTTCGACGTCAACCTTTTAAAGCAGGCGCAATCGCTATCAGAAACAGCCATCATCACAAACCAGGTTCCCTTCAGCATGTCAGATCGTTCATACGTCAGGAATGGCGTGCTGGAATATTGTCAAAAGAACGACATTCTCTTCACTGCCTATTCTCCCGTAAATGAAGGCAGCCTGCGCACGACTAAAACGCTCGAAGCCATTGCCAGGGCACACAACGCCAATGTCTTTCAAATTGCGCTGGCGTGGATCATTTCCCATCCACGCATCATCACCATTCCCATGTCGTTCAACCCCATGCATATCAAAGAAAACTTCGAGGCAGCAAACATCGAACTGCAGCCAGACGAACTTGAACAATTGACAAAGCGAACATGAATTCACAGGCTCTTCCTGAAATCGAGATCATCGAAACCACCGAGACCGAACTCGAACCACTCTACCGCGTCATCATCCACAACGATGATGTAACCCCGATGAATTTCGTGGTGGAGGTGCTCAAGCAGATCTTCTTCCTCGGCAACGACCGCGCGGCAGAGATCATGCTGGCGGCACACATCAAAGGCTCGGCCTATGTCCAATCCCTGCCACGCACTGAAGCCGAAAAACGCGTCCAACATGCGCATCAGGCCGCGGGCATGGAAGGCTACCCTTTGCATTTCTCGGTGGAGCGCGAATGACATCCCAGATCGAAACTCTTATCGAGATCAACCTTGATGACCTGGTCAATTCCTTTGGCTGGCAGAATTCCCCCCTGCTGGCGCGCCTACTGCGTATCCTTTTTCGCAAGCCTGCCGAAATCTTTGCGCGGCATGTCGTGGACTATGACGATATAGTCGGCTCGCAAGGGATCGTGGCTGGCAGTTGGAATCTGACCCGTCGCTATGTCAAACACCTTCGCATCCTCAATGCGGACCGGGTGCCTGATTCAGCGTTTCTGGCCTTGTCCAATCACCCCGGCATGACCGATACCCTGGCTCTCTTTGCTGCCTTGAACCGGGATGATTTGCACATCATCGCACTGGACAGGCCATTTCTTAATTCCCTGCCCCACACCACCAGGCAACTGTTCTATGTCTACGATGACCCTGCCAAACGCATGACACTCGTAAGACAAGTCAGCGCACATTTGAAGAAAGGCGGCGCGACCCTGACCTTCCCCGCCGGTCACATCGAGCCCGACCCGGATGTGTACCCAGGCGCTGTCGAGTCACTTAAGAAATGGACAGACAGTGTCGGCGTCTTTCTGCGCATGGCTCCCGAAGCCGCCATTCTGCCGGTGCTGACGCGGAATGTGGTCGCAAAAAAATACGCGAACCACTGGTTATTGAGCATTAAAAAGACAAGGGAAGAAAAAGAAAAGCTCGCCACCGCCCTGCAATTATTGGGAATGATCCTCTTCAACGAGAAGCCTGTGACCGTGACCGTGCAAATCGGAAGGCCGATCTACGCAAAAGACCTGGGCACGACAAACGGGGACGTCATCCACCAGGCCGTGTTGGCAGAGATGAAAAGACTGATCGAGAATCCGAACTTATAAGGTCATTGCTTTCGTACGCGGTTGGAAATGATCGATGCACCCACCGATGGAATTGAAGAGCCTCCTGCTTCAATTGGCTCATCGCCGTTGAAATCTTTAAGTTGAGGCCACTTCCAAATAACCAACAAGGTACCGACAATGCAACCAATGCCCCCGGTAATAACGGCAAAGGGCGCACCGAAAAACTGCGCCACGGCCCCAGCCTCGATCTCACCAAGTTGAGGACCGCCCATAAAAAATATCTGGTTGATACTGGTCATACGTCCACGAATATGGTCGGGAGTTTGCAACTGGCGGATGGTATTACGCACGATGGTACTGACCCCGTCCGCGCCGCCGGTGACGGCAATGGCAAGCCAGGCAACGATGAAGGATTTTGTAATTCCAAAGACGATGGTCGCCAACCCAAAGATAATGACTGCCACCAGGAACACAGTCCCCTGCTTGCGGATTTCCTTGACCTGAGAAATGATCAAGGCTACAGCCACGGCTCCCACCGCCGAAGCCGCGGAAAGATAGCCATACTCAACCACCCCCACAGCCAACACATCCTTGGCAATGATGGGCATCAACGTGCTGGCTGAGGCGAAGAAGGTCGCCACAAAATCCACCACCATGGTGGAAAAGATGACAGGCCGTGAAAGGATAAAACGGATGCCATCCTTGATGGCGTCCATGCTGATGCCTGCGGATTTCTCGGCAATGGTCTGGGGTACATCACCGATCATGAACAGGGCAACCAGAACCGCCCCAAATGAAATGGCGTTGAAGTAATAGACCGCCTCCTGCCCGAAATACGCGATGACGAATCCGGTCAGAGCCGGGCCGATGACCGCGCCAGCCTGAAAGGCGGTAAAGGTCATACTGAATCCATTCGGTAATACTTCTTTTGGGAGCAGGTTAGGAATCAAAGCCTGCCGTGAGGGACCGTCGAAGGCCACAACCACAGCTTGAAATGCGGTGATGGCGTAAATGTACCAGATGGTAACCTGTCCAAATTGGGTGAGCAGGCCCAAGGTCAGGGCGAGAAGCGCGGCGATGGATTGAGTTGCGAACATCACCTTGCGCCGATCCATTGAATCTGCCAGCGCGCCGCCGATCAACGAAAAGAGAACGACGGGCAAAATTCGGGCGACGCCGATCCCGCCCAGAGCCATTGGGTTTTCATCCAACGAGTTGATATGCCAGAAGAGCGCCCAAAGTTGCATCTGGGTTCCGGTGATGGAGATGAGTTGACCCAGCCAGAGATAGAAAAATTTTTTATGCTTTAGTGAAGGAGGGATGTGCATTTAATGTATCAAGTTCCCCAATCGCGGAGGTATAAAAAGTCGTAGCCGATGGTGCGATTACTGACTTTGGCAATCGGCGGCTGCATGCGTTTGAACTGATTGCGGCGGATACGGGTTGTGACCGTGTCTACAAATTTTTTATTGAAACCAGCTTCCACGGCTTCCTGCGGACTATAACGCTGATCGACCAAAAGATAAAGGAGTTTGTCCGCCTCTTCGTAGGTGAAGCCAAGTTCTTTTTCGTCGGTTTGGTCTGCCCAGAGGTCGGCTGACGGAGGTTTATCAATGATCGGCGCAGGGATATTCATGGCGCGGGAAAGCTGACGCACTTGAGTCTTGTACAGGTCGCCGATGGGGTTCATTGCACTGGCTGAGTCGCCATAGAGGGTGCTATAGCCGAGCAGGATCTCGGTCTTGTTACTGGTGCCAACCACAAGTCCTTTGAAAACTTCGCTTTGGTCATATAAAACGATCATGCGCTCACGCGCCATGATGTTGCCTTTGCGCATGTTGGAAATGTCAGGGTCGAGTTGGAAGAGCGGTTCGACCATGTCTGTGATCTCGATCGTTTTGTTTGGAATATCCAATTGGTCGATCAGCAATTGAGCATGGTCAAGCGAATCTTTGCTGGACGCTTTATATGGCATTCGTACCGCAAGGACATTCTCGCGGCCCAGGGCGGCAACAGCCAAGGCACAAGATAAGGCAGAATCCAGCCCGCCGGAGAGCCCGATCACCGCACGGGATAAACCCACACGCGTGATCTCGGATTTGATAAAGCCGCTCAGGATATCGCGTGCCAGGTCAGTGTTAAGGGTGAGATTGATATCAGCCACGGTTCAGAATCCTGTCCAGTTCTTTTTGCACTAAAGCTGTCCGTTCATCGCGCAATAACGGCAGACGTGCGCGGGTGCGGCGGAGTTGATTCAGGTCCAGCTGGGTGTAGGTGATGGCCTCTTCATTATAGGGTCCGTGGGCAAGTTCTTCGCCATTGGGGTCGAAGGCTGTGGCCCCGCCCCAGAAGTGCAGTCCATCTTCGTAGCCAACGCGGTTGGAATGCACTACAAAGGAAGTGAACATACTGGCATAGGCCTTGGTCACCCGCTCGACCCAGCGCGCTGATTCAAGTTTTTCCTTGTCATTCAGGCCGCGGCCCGGCGAAGCGGAGGAGAAAAGCATGATGTCTGCGCCGTCCAACCATAAAAGATATGGAGGCGAAGCATGCCAGAAGTCTTCGCAGATCAACATGCCCACACGCCCGAAGCGGGTGTCGAAGGCACGGACAGCATCTCCCCAGGCAAAGAAGCGCCCTTCATCAAAGAGGCCGTAGGTGGGCAGATATACTTTGTGATGTACATGGACTAATTTGCCGCCGGAAAGATATGCCGAAGCAATGTAAAAGCGGTGACGAGAGTCTTCGTCTACGAAGCCAACGACAAGGTCAAGGTCTCGTGAGGCGGCAAGAATGTGCTTAAAGACTGGGTCATCCTCCACGGGTTTGTGTGCGACAGAGGCGACCAGGTCCTGCAGAACATAACCGGTGAGGGAAAGCTCGGGAAAAACAAGCAAGTCAGTTTTTTCGGCCTTCGCTTTTTCAATATATTCGAGATGCTTGGCAAGGTTTGCTTCCACATCTCCAAGTTTTGTATTGATCTGAGCGAGTGCAAGGTTAATTTTCATTGGGCGAATCATACCACTAAAGAATAGTCGAAAATTATTTTTATCATCGGCCTGTGATGTTATTTCACAACGGTGATCTGTACGATATCCGTTTCGGGGCGCGCTTCGAGAACGGTGATGGTGACCCCTTCCACAGTGACCGACTCCCCCACCCCAAGCGGGGACTGGTCGCGATAAGGATCATTTTCAAGGATGGGATAAACAACAACCGGGCCTTCTCCTGAAAAGATGGAAGTATCCACCGTATAAACCAACGCTCCCTCCTTAACCAGGTCCTGGTCATACCCCATTCGTCTGCGGGATTCCACGACGACGGCTTTCGTCTCACTAAGTGGAATGATGACAGCCTTGGTGCTGCCTGCAATCTCTATTGGTGTCAGTTCGGCAGTGCCTTCGGCTTCGGTCTGACAGATAATCTGGTTGTCGTCCAGCCAGCCCAATTGCCAGCGCTCGAAGGCAAAGAATTCCGGGCCATGCCCGTCGATATACCCCATCAGGCCGAAGCCGCCTACGAAACGATGCTGGTCGTCATAATTGGCAGAGTCATATTGATAGGCATACAGGTCAGGAAGAGACAGGTTGTGCCCGGTTTCATGATTGAGCCACAGATAGCCCCAGCCTGGCAGGTCCGCGCCGGAGGTGACACCGTTCGCAAAGACTTTACCATCGGCTGAATATCCGTTGGTCTCGTCGCCGCCAAAAGCGGGGCCATAGGCCACGGCAATTGCCTCCGGGGGCGTCAGAACCAGAACGGAATCAGCTTTGGAGAAATCTACTTCAGCATCCGCCAGGTTCACAGCTTCTTGAATGAATCCGCGATGACCTTCGAATGTCCCAATGCCGCCTCCATAGAAAGCGGCAGGCTGACTTAACCTCAGCCATACAAAATGAGGTTGCAGGATGTAGTTCATCCTGCCGTAAGAGATGGCTTTGAAAAAGTTCTCTGCACCAGGTGAGACCAGGTTAAAGACTCCATTGGGAGACTGTGCGGCGGGCACGTCAGGAAAATCAACAAAAAGGACGATGGTGGTAACGTCACCAACCGAGGGCAGACGCTGTGAGGGTTTGGGCAAGCCAAGGCCAACATTGGTAAAGGCTCTCGGCGGGAGATTACATCCGGAAACAGATTCAGGCCCCGGTGCAGGGAGAGGCGTTTCGGTCGCGGATGCGGGCGTCGATGTTTCGGTCGCGGCCTCCTGCGTGGGCTGGTCCAGGGTTGGCTCCAGTGTAGAGGTTGGCATTTGGGCTGTTCCTCCACAGGCGAGGGTGATACAGAGGGTAACAATAAAAACTGCGAACAGGGAAAGTTTGGGTTTCATTTCATCTCCTGATGATGTCCATTGATAAATCGCAAAGGTGATGTCAATGATAGCGTACTCCTATGCTATATTGACAATCAAAAAGCCCGACCATTTGATCGGGCTTCCAGCGGAGAGGGAGGGATTCGAACCCTCGGTGGACACAAGGCCCACAACGGTTTTCGAGACCGTCCCATTCAACCACTCTGGCACCTCCCCGGGGAGTGTCACGTGTGTTGAAGTATCACGTGAGCGGGCGAAATTATACCCGAAAATAAGGGACACATACCCTAATGAGTTTAGTCTTGGCCGACTTCACTCTACTACGAAAAGCCTATTTTCAAACTATTTGCGAAGTTTTTTTTCGCAACCGCATCGCAAAGGCAGCTTTATCATCCTTGCCTTCGGTTTTAAGCTCACGGAACCGCGCATGTAAATCGGAGAGCATATTAGCCTTTAGTACTGTTCCGTAATCAGAGTTCAAATATACGAAAAGGAAGCAATGAAGGTGAAAGTCAGAAACATCCCTCCCGCAAAGTGGAATCTGATCTATGTTATCCATTTGATATACTGTAACAATGATCATCAAGTTTAGCGGAAAAATTTTTTACTGGCGCGGCCCTTCCCCATATCTCTTCGTTAATGTCCCGGCAAAGCAAAGCAGCGACCTGAAAGCCATATCAGGGTTGGTGACCTATGGCTGGGGAATGATCCCGGTAGTTGCCCGAATCGGCAAAACCGAATGGAAGACATCCTTGTTCCCCAAAGATGGCAGTTACCTCGTACCCATCAAAGTAATCGTCCAAAAAGCTGAAAATCTAAAGGAAGGCGACAAAGTAACTCTACGGCTTGAAATTCGTTTATAAGTTGGTAGGTAGAGATTTGACTTGGATATCCTATCCACACTCGCCTGGTTATTGAGACTATTAGTAGATGAAAAAGATACAATCTCTTTTCCTCGTAATCCTGCTGGGATATTTGCTCTCAGGTTGTGACCCTGCCAGTCAGCCAGTCATTCCAACTCTATTGGCAGAATCCATGAAAGGCTACGAGCTCTACAGTTGGCAGGATAACGGCCAATGGAAATTCGCCATATTGGTGGGAACAAATCGTGAAAAGACAGTGGACGAAATCAAAGCGACGGACACCGTTTTGCTTAGCATGGATGCTTTGAAATCTGCGCTCAGTAAAATTTCGGCGGGACAATACATCATGTGGTCATCCAGGGAGGGTTTGTCTTTACCACCGGACGACATCATCCGGCAAGTTGAGCAAATCTGCAAAGATAAAGATCTCATATTGAATATAGCAAAATAACGACAGGATGGGAAATGTGAATTTTGGGTAAAACATAAATCTACCCAACAAAGCAACCTTTTTTCAAAATTGGCGGTTTTTGGCAGTTTTTTTACCGAATTTATGCAATAATTGAGCCATGTTTTTGGCTTTATAAGCGATGATATCGGCAACAAAAGGATAAAACAGCCTCATGGACAGAGCAACCGAGAAACGCCTCGCAAGAGCGCCTTACAACTGGCTTCGAATATCGCCGCTTGTAACCATTTCAACCCTGTTCTATATCATTGCAATGGATATCGGACGCTCGGTCTGTAGCGACTGCAATACCAATATCATCGATCTACTAAATAGCAGTTTAGGTGTCCTTGTATCTGCTCTATGGCATCTCATTCTGCTTCAGTATGTCAATAACAAGGAAAGCGAACTCGTCCGCAAACACGGCAGGCAGGCGTTGACCTATGCGGGCATCCGTACCGGCATCGCCTTCGTCACCGCCCTGCTCGAAACATTCACCGGCGCAGGCGGGGCGATAGCCTGCTGGATCGTTCCGGTCCTCTTGATATTGTGGTTTTTCAATTCGAGCGCCGGATATAAACAAGTCGAACGCGATTTGCCGGAACCGGAGGAAGCCAATATTGAGCCTCGTCCACTCACCAAAAATCGAGAGGAAACTTTCGAGAATATTCTCGCAGGTTTACAAAGCCCGGATGATGTTGCCGTTTTTATGGCCTTCGACAAACTAAAAGGGGTTTCCAATCCCAGTGAAGAAATTCTGAAGGAACTCGAATTACTCGCCAGAAAAGATGACAATCAACACATCCAAAAACAAGCCCGCGCAATTTTAGATCAAGGGAAAGAGCCCGTTCCATCAGAACAAGCTGTGAACACAGAGGAGGAAATAGTGACAGTATCACAGGGTCAG
Source organism: Anaerolineales bacterium (assembly GCA_016789225.1). GTDB lineage: Bacteria > Chloroflexota > Anaerolineae > Anaerolineales > Villigracilaceae > Villigracilis. The sequence goes on along the minus strand of JAEURI010000050.1, from coordinate 6,740 downwards.
AGTCCACAAGAGGTTTTGAATCATATTCGCAACCTGCTTGCGAGCAACGAGGATGCCGATCGTCTGGCAGCGATGGAGAAATTGAAAAATCTAAAATACAGCAGTTCGGCCATTCGCCTTGCCATCGAACAGATCGCGCTGCACGACCCCAATGAAGATCTTCGCAAAGAAGCGCTCAGCCTGCTAAACCATCCCACTCATCGCTACATTATCGCTCAGGCAAACATCATCCCCATCACCGAACGCCGCCTCTTACTTTCCGAGATCGATAAACTCGTACGCGAAAATTTGCTCAGTGCGGATATCGCAAACGTCATCCGCAAACGATATGACTTTGACATCGCGCCTCAGCCCAAGCCGGAGCCTGCTCCCGCCCAAATGGCAGTCACCCAGCCCCCGGCGGAGTCTGAAGCGAAGCAAGAAGCCAGGCCCGTGCCTGCTCCTGTTGCCGCTCCCCCATCCCAACCCAGAGAACCTGTCGCCCCACGAGCGACGTTGTTACAAACATTGCTCAGCGAAACCAGTATCAAGATCGCCTTATATCTTGGCGCGTTCTTTGTTATTGCATCCGCAATCATTCTGGCTGCCGCCGTTCCTGAAACCCGTCTGCCCATCCTCATCATCGGCACACTAATCTTCGGAAGTGTGGCCGTTGCCATCCGCAAGCGACTGCCACAGCCAAGCTTTGCGCTTTTTATTGTCTTCTCCTTCCTCCTGCCCATCACTGCAAACGTCGTTGAAGACTTGTTCAAGTTCGGCCCCGAAGCCCGCGCGGGATATTGGGTCGTCATTTGTTTGTTCATGGCGCTGATCTGGAGCGGCGGAACCTGGTTATATTCCTCCAGGCTGTTCAGCATCACGGCATTTATCTCGCTCACCATCGCTACCCTCCGCATCGGTGATGCCCTCAATGCCGAGTTTGAAGTCTACACAATCATGATTGGGCTTACAGCATTGGTCGGGCTTGGGGGAACGGCAATACTGAAAAAATGGAAAGACTCGAAATTTGCTCTTCCTCTTTTCCTTGCCGCTCAGCTTCTTCAAGTGGGTGTGCTTGCAGGTTCCTTTGCCATCTTCATCTACCGCTTCTTCCCGCCAGTCGATGCCCCTCTCTGGAATCTAGCCTCCATTCCAGTTTGGGGATTTGCCTTTGCTTTCTATGTTCTTTCAAATCGGATATACCCTTTTGTGGCCTTCCCTTGGCTGACGGCAGCCACCTTGCTTTCCGTTCCGTGGTTCCTCTTCGCCGCCTTTGAAATGGAGAGTCTTGCCGCCTGCCTGACCTTCCTAGCTTGGGGCACATTGCTTGCCGCCGTGAGTGAAGGCATCTTCCGCATCGAGCGCCCCCGGGAATACAGTCTGCCGATTCTGCTCACGTCCGTTCCAACTTTGATCTTTGCTATCGGTTTCGGCTTCACCAAGGATGTGGTCACCGGCATGGTCTCTGCGCTCGCTGTGATGGTCATCCACGGCATTCTGCACGGCCTGCGCGCGCGCGGAGGGCTGTGGGCGCTGGCATTATTGAGTTTCATCACTGCCTACTTCAGCTTCTTTGCCCTGCCCTTTATGGAAAATGTGGAAATATTCTTTGGCTACAAGTTGCTTGGCCTGAGCCTTATCTTCCTCCTGCCCGACCTGCTCTTGAAGAATGACCTCAGGCACAATCTTCATTGGCGGCTCCCGCCAAGGCTGTACGGCATTCTCTTCACTCTATGGAATTTCATCGCATTTGCCCCGGCGGAAGAAAAGCCTTATATCCACACTGCCGTGATCTTTGCTGTGTATACAATCCTGGCTGTCCTTTATGCGCTTCGCTATAACCTGCCCTGGGTCGGGTATATCGGAACGCTCGCCTTGACGATCAGCACGATCTACACCGTCAATCACTTTCACCTCGATCTATGGTTCGAAGCCTTGAGTGTGTTGGCCATCCTTTATTTCAGCAGCGGATATCTTTTGAAGGAAAATGAGTCCCGAGCCGCCTGGCGTACCATGCTCGAAGCCAGCGGACTCGTACTGGGTTCCATTGTTTCCATCGTCGCTTTATTGGCCGTGCGAGAATACAGCGGATGGTTCATTGCCGCCATCGGCTCGCTCTTCATTGTGGAAATGTACACCCGCAAACAAAGTCTGTTCGAAGTCGGCGCGCACATCCTCCTCTCCATGGGGAGCCTCCTGATCCTGCACGATTTCAACATCCGAGAGGTATCCTATAACCCGCTCGTCGTCTCCCTCATCGTCCTTACGCTTGACCTGGTCTTCTCACGCAGCTACCAGGCAGCACGCAATCTGGAGTGGATCGTCAAGGGATTGGGCGCAATCCTGGCTCTTACAGCCAGCTTCTTCTTTACTCAAGCCGCAACCCAGGATGCCGTCATCGGATTCAGCATCCTGACCATTTTCTTCGCAGTATATGCGCTTGTACAAAAGCAGGCAGCCTATGCCTATATCCCCGCCACGTATTTGCCGATCACCCTCGTTTATATTCTTCATCTTTTCAAACTGGATGCCTGGCTGCCTGCTCTCACCGCGCTGGCTGTTCTTTATTTCGTCGTCGGCCTTGCCCTGCGCGCAAAGCCGAAGTGGTCATTCATGTTCCGCAACAGCGCACTTGCCCTTGGAACGATCCTTTCCTTTACAGCCTTGTTCACCCTCAAGGAAACCAGTGGCTGGTATGCTCTTGTAATCGGCCTGCTCTTTGCCGCTGAAATGTACCTGCGTCGCGATGGCCGCTTTGAATTCGGCCTGCCGATCATGTTCAACATTGGTGCATTCCTCATCCTGCGTGACCTTCACATTGAAGAGGTTGCCTATCACCTGCTGACCTTCAGCCTTGTCTGGCTGCTTGCAGATCTGCTTGCCCATCTTACATTCACGCATCCGCGCATCCTCAAATTGCCCGTGCGCGGAATTGGCGCATTGCTTTGTACGATCAATTTCCCGATCCTATTCTTTACAGGATGGACAAACGATGCAACGGTCTCTGCCGTAGGATTCGGAGTCTATGCGCTTCTCTTCTTAACCGTGAGCCTGGTCTATAAAAACCCGAACCTTTTCTACGCCTTCACCGTTACGCTCCCGCTCTTCGTCATCTTCCTTTGCCGTGATCTCAACATCGAAAAATGGATTCATCCGCTCATCGTCATCGCGGTCATTTACTACGCTGCAGGATACATCCTGCGCCGTTCAGAACACTTCAAAGGCTGGGACTCGGCCCTGCTCTTCAGCGGCCTGGGGCTGGGAGTCATCGTCTCGTTGGCAGCACCAGCTTTCGGCGGGTTGGATGCGGCACTTCCCGTCGCAGTGGCGGCCACACTATGGGCCGTCGAAGCCTTCGCGAAGAAAAATGCCTGGCTGGCCTTCCCGGCCAATATCCTGTACCTGCTTGCCTATTTCATCATCCTGATCGAACTGAATCAGGACGAGCCACAATTTTATTCGATGGGCGCGGCGCTGCTGGGGTTGATCCAGCACTACCTGCTCGTGCGCGCAGGCAGTAAGACCGGTGCCTTCCTGACCGGCATGGTTTCGCAGTTAATCCTGCTCGGGACGACCTATATTCAAATGGTCACATCTGGTAGTGGAGGTTTGATCTATTTCGTGGTGCTCTTTTTGCAATCGCTGGCGGTGCTGGTATATGGCATCGTCATCCGTTCGCGCAGTTTGACCTTTACGCCCATTATTCTTGTTGTGCTGGGAGTTGTCACAGTGTTATATAGCGCCTTCCAGGGTATGAACACAGTGGTGCTGATCGGCTGCACCGGAATCCTGATGCTCATCTTCGGCATCATCGCCGTGTTGATGCGCGAACGAATTACAAAACTCGGTGAGCGCCTGAGCGACTGGCGGGCGTAGAATAAGAGTATGACTTAACTGAGGAGGCTTCCATGTCTGAAAAATTCATCGTGCCTGGAAAGAACGCGGCTGCATTGTTCACGTTAAAGATATACCGCGGCGAAGGAATGGCTCTGTTGGCGATGAACTGGAAAAAGGGAAAACCGCCCGTGGACTTTGTGGGATTTGCCATCGAATACATGGAACCGGGCGGAGACCGCTTCTTTGCCTTGAAGAACCGTGTCGCCTTCCTGGGGGCAGATGGCAAAGTGAATACGAAACAACTGCCCACGACCCTTGCCCCAATCCAGAAGTTTCGCTGGGTGCATTTTCCACGCAATGCCGAGATGCTGGGAGATTTCACTTACAAGGTCACGCCAGTCTTTATGAACGGCAGCGACGAACTCAGCTATGGCGAAGCACAGACCGCCGCCCTCGAATTAAGACGCGAGACCTACCCAAAGAAATTGAATGTCACCTTCACGCGCGGATTCGTCTCCTCACAAGCTTTCGTGGACCGGTACGAATCTGTTGCGCCGATCTCGACCCTACTGCCGCCAGAAGCAGATGAGGGATTGACTTTCGTCCCCACTCACCCAAAAACCAGCGAGGCTGTTGCCTGGATGGGTTTTGAGGCGCGGCATGCCATCCTTGAAGCGCTGGACCAGGCCATCGTAGATTCAGAGGCGCAAGTTCGGGTGGTGGCCTATGACCTGAGCGAACCGGAAATCGTCACACGCCTTGAGAAATTGGGAAGCCGGTTGAAGGTCATTATTGATAATGATGGCGCGCATGGCGAACCTCATTCTGGTGAGAGCCAGTCTGAGGAGCGGCTGAAAATTTCGGCAGGAGCCGGGAACGTCAAACGCCAGCATATGGGCAAGTTGCAGCATAATAAGACCATCGTGGTGGATAGTCCAAAGATCAAACTGGCTGTGTGCGGTTCGACCAACTTCACCTGGCGTGGGTTTTATGTGCAGGCCAATAATGCGGTCATCTTGAAAGGGAAAAATGCCATAAAACCTTTTCTTGAGGCTTTCAACAATTACTGGAACAATGACTCGCCCGCAAGCTTCGGGGCTACTCCCTCGGCCCAATGGACGAACCTGGGTCTGACTGGGGTCGATGCGAAAATTTCCTTCTCACCGCACATCCCATCCAACGCCTTATTGCAATCGGTGGCAAATGACATCCGTGATAAGACAAAATCAAGTCTGTTCTATTCGCTGGCCTTTCTATACCAGACCCCCGGCGTGATGCAGGATGCGATCAAACACATCTCTGAAAACGACGCCATCTTCGTCTACGGCATTTCGGACAAAAAAGTGGGCGGCCTCGACCTGCAAAAACCGAACGGCAATGTATCGCCTGTCGCTCCCTCTGCACTGACGGACAAGACCACGCCGGAGCCGTTCAAATCTGAACCGGCAGGCGGCAGCGGCAATCGCATGCATCATAAATTCCTGGTGATCGATTTCAACAAACCGGGCGCGCGGGTGTACCTCGGCTCGTACAATTTCTCCATCCCAGCAGATAAGGATAATGGCGAGAACCTGCTTCTCATCCGTGACCGGCGTATTGCGGTCTCGTATGCCATTGAAGCATTGCGCATCTTCGATCATTATCATTTCAGGCTGGCTCAAAAAGAGGCGAAAAAGGCCAGGAAACAATTGATCCTCTCCAAGCCGCCGCGGAAGCCGGGGGAACTCCCCTGGTGGGATGAGTATTACTCAGACCCGCAAAAGGTGCGCGACCGGTGGTTATTTGCTTGAAAAAGAATCTCCAACTCATCCTTGGTATCCTGTGCGTTGCCCTTCTCGCCGCCTGCGGGCCGGACGATATGCTCTGGCCAAGCGACAAGATCGGGCCCATGTGGGTCAACCGCTATGGGCACTCAAACTCTGTGTCCATTTGGGAATATTGTCCAGATGCCATCATGCCGGAGTCGCCGGGAACAAATACATCGGAATGCACAGTTCCCTGGGTGGATGAATTGTTCATTGGATATGGCATCCGTGCCGGGGATAAGGAAATACGCGATCTGCTCTGGGAGGCAAGAACCTGGGAATTGTATATCGACGGATACGCAGTTGACCTGCCCGCATTCAATATTGCAGATTTTGACGTTAATCTCGAAGACAGCTCAACATATGAATATCGGGTGTGGAGGATACGCCTACGCAATATCCCAGCCGGGGATCACAGCCTTCGATATGTGATGCAGGTCAACCAACAGGTTGCAAACGACCCGGAAGCACAATCCCCTGGAACATATGAATTGATCGTGAACTTTAAATTTGAAGAGAAAAAATAAATCCGCCCAAATTCACCTTGAGTAAACATCTCCACGCCTAGTAGCATGTACCGGCAAGGATTTGGAAGATTAAGAACCGAAAACAACTTTAACCAGGTTCGGCAAAATCTCACCGGACTTGCCGTGAAATGCAAAGTCAACTTTTGGGGTAAGCGGCGTCGGCTCGGCGTTGATCTCTACAACGACAGAGCCATTGTTGCGCGCAGCATGAGCAAGTGAAGCGGCAGGCTGCACCACGCCGGATGTGCCGATGGAGAAGAAGACCTGACAGGCGCGGGATGCCTTCACAGCGGCTTCGAGTTCCTCTCTGGGCAGCGCCTCACCAAACCAGACCACGTCCGGTCTCAGCAATCCTCCGCACTTTGCACACACTGGAACCGATTCGCTGTCATCGCCCCAGGTTTCGGTAAAAGTTCCACAGTCAGCACAGCGCACGCGCTGAATGTTGCCATGCAGCTCGTGGATGTTCCTGCTCCCGGCAAAGCGATGCAAACCGTCCACGTTTTGGGTGATGAGGGTGAACTCGGGAATCTTCTTTTCCATTTCGACCAATGCATAATGACCAGGGTTGGGACGCACGCCTTTGATGGCT
>JAEURI010000030.1 GCA_016789225.1 Anaerolineales bacterium | reverse complement strand
AGTCGAGGTTGAGGCGGGAGCGGTCATGCGACACCTTCCTTCTTTGCGGCGGCAGCCACAATTTCTTCGGCACGGCGCACGTCGATCAAGTCTGGTCCGAGGATGGGCATGGGCACATAGTTCGAATCCACTTTGCCTTTTTCGTACCAGCGTACTTTCTTGATGGATTGCTTGTCGATCTTCTCTTGTAATTTGATCATGCCTGCGATCAGCGCCTGTGGAGTGGGCGGGCAGCCGGGGATGTAGACGTCGACGGGTAAAAATTTATCAATACCTGCCACGACGTTATAGCCTTCTTTGAAAGGTCCACCGCTCGAAGCGCAAGCACCCATTGCCACGACATATTTCGGCTCGGGCATCTGGTTGTACAAGCGGATGATGGACGGCAGCATTTTCTTGGTCACGGTTCCCGAGACCAACATCATATCTGCCTGACGTGGGGTGGGGCGCATGACTTCCATGCCAAAGCGCGCCATGTCGTAGCGAGCAGTTTGTGCGGCGATCATTTCGATCGCACAACATGCCAGACCGAACATCAGGGGCCACACCGACCAGCGGCGTCCCCAGTTGTAGAGGCGGTCGAGCGTGGTGATCGAAACCACGTTCTGAATATCCTCGGGGATGTTGTAGTTCGGCAGGTTCAGGCCTTCGTACTTATTTTCTTCCATGGATGTGCTCCTCGTACCAGTCTTGGTAGATTGCATAAAGGATGTCGTCGTTCACGAGCGCGGGATCATCCTCAAATTCCGAAAGTTCAAGCGTCCAATCAAATATCTGTTGCAGGGTCACTTCTTCGATGTTCACATCTGTATGTCTGCGGCGCAATTCCATTGCTATGGCGAAGGTAGCATCCCAATGGAGCGTCATGCTTCAAGTTGTCGTTCACGGAAATATAGGAAGAGCGGCAGAGCGAATGAAAGTCCGACCATCATGGTGGCGATCAGATAGGCCCACCAATATTTCATGTTCAACCGTTTGGCTTCGTTATAAAAGAAAGTCCACGCGGCGAAGACGGAGATGGTCAGGTCGGCAACAAAAAGCGCGCCCCAATCGGTTGCAACCAATTGAGCCAGCGCGGCAGAGGCGGTCATTTCGCTGGCGGTATAGAATTTGAAAACGAAATAATAAGGAAGGATAAACCCAATTACAGTCAGAATGAGGTAGATGGTCTTTTTCAAATCGGTGTAATCCTTCACAAGTTGTCGAATTATAGCCACCGGATGGAAATACGTCAATTGAATTATGCAAAAATATATTTACATAAATAAGAAAGTGAATATAATCACTCCCAGCAGATGACAAACCCGCTTCAGGCTTAGCCGGTAACTGGTTTTATTCGCTGACAGTTTTTTCTTCCCGTTTGCTTACCTTATGACAGCCTCCCGCCAAAAGATACTCACTCATCTCAAGAAGACTCGCTCCGCTTCGGCGCGTGAGATCGCGCGCGCCTTGAAACTCTCCGCGCCGAATGCGCGTCATCACCTGTCTGTATTGTGTTCGGATGGGCGTGTCGAAATGGCGGCCATCCAGCGCAGCCGCGAGGGGAGGGGCAGGCCGGAAAAGGTGTATTCACTGTCCGAAGCGGCGTTGGGAGATAACCTTCCGGCGTTGACCAAGGCCCTTTTGGCAGAGGCAGATTCAAGGTTAAGGGTAGATGCGTTGGCGGAACACATTTTGGATGTGACGCCGTTTGCCAATCTTGCCATTCCCAAAAGGCTTGCGCTGCTTGTCGAAACATTGAACGCGATGCATTATCAGGCGCGCTGGGAGGCTGGTGCAGACGGGCCGCGGGTGATGTTCGGACGCTGTCCATATGCAAAGGTCATTGATGGACACCCGGAGATTTGTAAAGTGGATCTGGCCATTTTGGAACTTGCAATGGGGAGGCCGATTTCGACGGTTCAAAAGAATCAGGCTGCTGTCGGATTTTGCCCATTTGTTTTTCGAATCGGCGCATAAAGCAAACAGCCCCGGCATGCCGGGGCTGTCATTATGGATGAGATGGATTAGTAGGGACAGATCATACTGCCCAGGGGTTCCTGCGGCATGACAAGGGGGGGAGCGATGGTTTCATCGGCGCTGACCAGGGTGGAGAGGATGATCTGAAAATCGTCGTAGACGATGGCTTCTGGTGGATAGGCGTTAACGATGAGAACCGTTTCAGGAGACAGGCGATTGATGAACACATTGAGCGCCGGGCGTGAGGCATCTGTTGTGCTTTTCAGGCTGACGATGGTGTAAGTCACTTCGCCGACCTGCTTTTCCTGCGCGGCAATGACTTCCACTGTGCCGGGTTCGGTGTATTGTAGGTAGGAGTCTTCAGCGCTCAGGTCGGGACTAGTCGTTGCCACGGTGACGCTCATGACGACCACGCCTTGCGGGGGGACGCCGCCGATCCAGTCGCCGTTTTCAGAATATTCCTTGAAAAAGTTGTCGTCGTAGTTGCGGATGGCGATGCTGGAAAGATTCCCTTCAGTTTCGACCGGAATGGCTTTTACCTGCCACCAGCAAGGCACGGCAATGCCGTAGCCGCTGACTTCATCGCGAATTTCCTTCCAAAACAGGGTTGGGTCATTGAGCAGTACGCCGGATGGGGTCGTGGGAACGGCTGTGGGAGCCGGGGTGGGTTCTTCTGCCTTTGTGGTGCAGGCCGTAAGGATGAAAACGGCTGCCAGTAAAAAATGGATTTTCTTCTTCATGTACGAACTTCCTCCGTGGAACGGGAAAAGGATTTCTCTTCGTCGAGAGCGAGGCGTATTTTAGCTGATTCCGGCAGGCATATTCTGAGAGGTTTCTAAGGATTTATGCCGACGGGCTGAATGTATTTTGCAGTACTTCCACATCTGCGGCTTTGAGAAAGTTCAGGGCATTCTCATCGCTGCGGTAGGCCACACTATACACAATGCGCGTAATTCCCGCATTGATGAGCGCCTTGGTGCATTGAATGCAGGGCAGGTGGGTGACATAGCAGGTGGCGCCCTTGGTGGAAACACCGTGAAGCGCTGCCTGAATGATGGCGTTCGTCTCCGCATGGATGGTGCGCACACAATGCCCGTCCACCATCAGGTGCCCGGCCTCGTCGCAATGGTCCTGCCCGGCGGGCGAGCCGTTGAAACCCGTGGTGAGGATGCGTTTCTCGCGCACTAGAACGCAGCCAACAAGGGCACGGTCACATGTGCTGCGCTCTGAAACGGCATAGGCAATTTTCATAAAATAGGAATCCCAGTCTGGCCGCATGAAGTAATCTCCGCTTGTAATGATTGTTCACAATTTTACCCCGAGTTTTTGATGACACCTTTCACACCCATAGGGGTTCTATTCCTAAAGGAGTTAAGTACCATGACTGAGAAAGCAGACACTTTATCTTTTTATGACCGCCCAAATGTAGAAAAATCCATGATTCCGGTCGGCGGAGGCGTGCCCCTCGGGATGGAAAGTGTATTCAACTCCCAGCTGGGCATTGGCGGCGTATTTGGTTCTTGGGGACAATCCTACAGTAATACCGCCCTGCCTTCCTTCGTTGAATCCCGGCTTGGAACGCCGTTGAGCCAGGACGATATCTTAAATTTGTCAGAACTGGGTTTCGATTACCGTCAGCATATCCCGGTTCTCAATACACAGGAACACATTCAATTGGAGTTGGAGGTTGGGTCACGTCTATTGCGCAGGTCATTGCAAGCCTGCGGATGGGACGCCTCTGAGGTGGCTGGGGTGCTCATTGGTATGAGCGGACCGGTCGCCGGGGATTACCTGGCTCAAATTACCCGCATGGCAGGCATTCCAGAAGATGCTTTAAAAGTCAGTGTGCATAAGGCCTGCGACGGCTCGATGGGCGCCTTGCATCTGGCGCTCAACCCGGAGCTTTCAAAACCAGGGCAATTGAATGTCGCTGAACATCTGCGTGGGAAGAAGGTGCTTGTTGGCGGCATTGAGGGCCTGAGCCGTTTCACCAGTGGCGCACATGATAAGAACGCGCTCCAGCTTTTTGGAAATGGAATGGGTGTCATTGGTATTGTTCCAGGCGAGACGGTTAAATTCCTGGTGGGCAAGAGCTTTGAAAATTTTGACGATGAAGGCCTGCTTGCAGTAAAAATGTATTACCCTCACTCCCGCTCTGGCGAATCAGCCGAATCTCTTTTGGATGTGGTGCAGGATGGCAATCATATTCGCGTGGCTGGGTTAATGAATGAACCGAAAAATGGCGCCTCCATCGAAATGGCTGGTTTGATGGGTATGGTGAAGCTTTTCGTCCGCACCGGCGTGCAGGTGGTGGAGGATGTTTATCGTGAATATCAATCCCTGATGGACCGGATCGGCAATTCCGGGAAATCCATTACCATGGGGATTGTGCATCATGCCAATTTCAAGATCAACACCCTGAAAGCCAAACACCTTTCGAAGCTGGGCATTGAATTTCCCATGCCCTGGCTGTTGAACGATTTCGGGAACGTCAGCGCAGCGTCCAATATCATTGCCTTTCTACGGAAACTGCCTGAGATCAAGCTGGGCGACCATATCCTGTTCGACGGCTTCGGTGCAGGCACCTATTACGATGTGATGGCTGTCTCCATGGGCGAGTAATTTTAAAATGAAAAGCGGTCCCTGGTTTTGACAGGGACCGCTTTTTTTGTTTCTTTTTGCTTACAAGCAAGCCTTTATTCGACGGTCACGCTCTTTGCAAGGTTGCGTGGTTGGTCTACATCCAGGCCGCGGATGGTGGCGATGTGATAGGCCAGCATTTGCAGGGGGAGCACAGTCGCGATGGGCGAAAGCATCCAAGGTGCTTCGGGAATCCACAGGACATGGTCGGCCATCCCCTTTACGAGTTCATCCCCTTCGGTTGCCACGGCAATGACCATGCCGCCGCGTGCCTTGGCCTGCTGGATCTGTGAGATCATCTTCTCATGCCAGGGATCTTTGGGGGCAAGGCATATCACGGGCATTTCCTCGTCGATCAGGGCGATGGGGCCGTGTTTCATTTCACCAGCAGGGTAGCCTTCCGCGTGGATATAGGAAATTTCCTTGAGCTTTAGCGCGCCTTCATAAGCAATCGGCATGTTGATTCCGCGCCCAAGGTATAAACAGCCCGTAATGTCCTTCAGGGCATGCGCCACTTTTTCGATGTCATGCTCGGTATCCAGCACCCGGCCCACGAGGTCCGGCACGAGGCGCAGGTCAGCAACCATTTCGCGGCGGGTCTTGTCGTCGATCACGCCGCGCAGATCCGCAAGCAGGATGGCCAGCATATATTGATCGACCAGGGGTGCGGTAAATGCCTTTGTTGAGGCAACGCCAATTTCCGGACCGGTTTGCATGGAGATATACCCGTCTGCAATGCGCATGGCTTGTGAACCGATGGCGTTGACGATGCTCCAAACGATGCCGCCCTTGTTGCGGCCTTCTTCCATGGCGGCAAGGGTATCGGCAGTCTCGCCCGATTGGGAAATGGCAAGCACTACCGTATTTTCATCCACGATCGGGTCGCTATAGCGGAACTCGGAACCGATCACCACTTCCACTGGGATGCGAGCGATCTTCTCGATGAGATATTTTCCCACCATGCCTGCATAGGCAGCGGTTCCACAAGCCGTAATGTAAATGCGTTGAATTCGTTTTGCAAGCTCGGGGGTGAGATTCAATTCCGGCAGGCGGATGCGCCCTTCCTTAAAGTCCACGCGTCCGGCCAGGGTATCGGTCAGCGCCCGCACCTGCTCGTGGATTTCCTTCTGCATAAAATGGCGATACTCTCCCTTTTCGGCGGAGACTGCATCGAAGGAAATAATATGAACTTCAGGCTTTACTGCCTGCCCATCGAGCGTTTCAATGCGTACACTGTCTTTGGTGACGACAACCATCTGCCTGGATTCAAGAAAGATCATTTTGCGGGTGTGTTCCAAAATGGCGGGCGTATCCGAAGCGAGGAAGTTCTCACCCTCGCCGAGCCCCACCACAATTCCGCCTGCATTACCGATACGCGCTGCGATGATCTTATCGGGCTCATCGGCAGATAGAAGCAGAACTACATTCGCGCCTTCGATCTGTTTGAATGTTCGGCGCGCGGCCTCTTCGAACGAAATTCCAGCTGCCTTGTGATTCTCCGCCAGGTGCACAATGGTTTCTGTGTCGGTGTCTGACTGGAAAGTCACACCTTCTGCGGTCAATTCATCCTTTAGTTCAAGGAAGTTTTCCACGATGCCATTGTGAACCACCACCATCTTGCCGGTGTTTCCGACATGCGGATGAGCATTTCGAGCCGAGGGCGCACCATGGGTTGCCCAGCGGGTATGTCCAATGCCCGGCGCGCCGTTCAGCGGCGACCTGCCGACCAAGTCTACCAATTGCGATAACTTACCCGCATCGCGGCGAACATCGATTTGATTATTGTTGATTACAGCAACGCCAGCGGAGTCATATCCACGGTATTCCAGGCGCTTCAAGCCATTAAGGATGATCGGCGTCGCATTCTGCGGGCCGACATATCCGACGATTCCACACATAGTAGGGTTCCTCCAAATTTAAATATGATTTGAGAGCCGAAACCCGCACGCCTCGAACTTAACCGAAGCCTGCTGGCTCGACCCATACAGTTTGCCACCCTCCACCTTTTGAACCGGTGATCACTCGCCGGTTGTTATAGGGGGAGTTACATTAGGAGGGAAAGAATGACGGGGTATGGCCTACCCGGAGGGCTTCCGCTGATCTCTCGATTTTTTCACTTCACAAACGCCCGGAGCCGATGTTTGAAATCTGCCTCCAAGCGCCGAAATGATTAACTCCATTTTGCAATGGAGAACCCTCATCCTCGTCAACTTTGACGGTCTATCTGCCAAAGTCCATGCGCTGACTTTCCCGATTAAATTTTCCTTGTGCCTCCTTTCAGATAACGGGCAACATTATACCGTAAAAATACAGCCAGCCTTTTTGGCTGGCTGTATTTTTGTAAGGTTGGTTTATTCTTATTCGAACGGACTCTTTGTACGAGTGGGCGTTGGAGTACGCGTTGGCGTAAAGGACGGAGTTGGTGTCGGAACCGTCGGAGTCGGTGTATATGTTGGTGTGCGTGTTGGCGTTCTGGTAGCCGTTGGTGTGCGGCTTTGTGTCGGTGTACGCGTTGGTGTATTTGACGGTGTCGATGTTCTGGACGGGGTTGGCGTGCGCGATGGGGTTGGCGTATTAGTGCTCGTCGGCGTACGCGATGGCGTGTAAGTAAGGGTGGGCGTATTGGTAATGGTTGGTGTACGCGACGGGGTTGGCGTGCGCGATGGGGTATACGTAATAGTGGGGGTTGCAGTGAAGTTGTTGATGCTGCCGGTTATGGTGCAGTCACCCCAGTTGGGGAAGGTGAACGTGAGAGTGATGTTCCAAATGCCCGACCAGGTCGAGTTACTGAATACAGCAATATAGGAACGCATCGTACCATTGCCTTCGATTGGCAGGTTAGGTACGGATGCCGAAGTATTGATGGGTGAACTCACAATTGAAGTCGAGCTTGGATTGTCATATGTCGACCCAAACCGGGAGGAGTCATAATACTTACCGCCGGTGAGAGGCGAAGGCGAGAAGGTTAGTGTAGTACTGACCAGATACGCCGTGGCAAAGTTATCATTTTCGACTCGCGCCTCAAAATTGTTACCATTGAAGCGGGTGCGATTAATGGTGATGTTGCTGCACGAAGGCGCCGGAGTGTTGGTTGGAGTGGGAGTATTTGATGGTGTTGGGGTAATGCTTGGCGTGTTGGTCCGAGTCGGCGTTCGTGAAGGGGTACGAGTGAAGGTGGGTGTTGGTGTAAAGGTAGGTGTTGGTGTAAAGGTAGGTGTTGGTGTAAGGGTGGGTGTGGGCGTGTCTGTAGGAGGTTGCTGGAATGGTAAGGGTGTGTTAATGGCACGAGAAGCCCGGAATTGCTCAACAATGCCTTCGCGATAAGAGGCCAGGTGAATCCCAGTCGGCCTGAAACCAAAGAGTGGCATGACGATGAACCGGAAATTGTAATCTGCCATGACGATTACACGGCCGCCGGACGCACCTGGGTGTTCATTGCGTGTGCCGCTCAGGGTGCAGTTCCCGTACACGGGTTGCGCCATCAGCGGAAAGGTAGTAATGCGTCCATCCACAGGTGAACATATCGTTATGTTGAAATATTCATCATCAGCAGTTGTGGCTGTGGCTCCTAGGCTGACATCGCGTAAAAGAAAACCGATCACAATTCGGCGGGTCTCATCTTTGATGGACGGAATACGAGCTGCATCCACCTTGTCTTCCGTTTCGCAGACGCCATCTGTATCCGCAATCCCATTGCTGCAATAGATTGTTTCATAGGTACCTGTGGTTGCGTAGCGAATGCCAAAGCGAGTGGAATTTTCGATAATGATCCAGGCATATAGCAGGCGGGAAAATTCGATCACCCCCACTAAGACGAAGAGGAGTAGGGGAATGACCAATGCGAATTCCACCATGGCTTGAGCCCTGGTTTTCCTGGGAGATGATCGGGGTTTTTTGAAAAAAAATATGTTCATGGCATTCGCTCTTATAAAAGGATTGGGTTACTTTGAAAGCCTTGTAAGAATATTTGCAGCGATGTCCAAAAAGATCTGGCTCAACCCGGCACTATCTGGTGCATAATAATAATTTCCATGGTTAACATCCACCCCAGATTCGTCTCCGGCGGTAAGCGCCATATATTCTGCAAGGTTTTCTGCAGAGTCAGAAAGACCGTAGGGATAATTGCGACAATATTCACCAAGACAAATTGAAAAGATGGTTGCGCCCTGCCCGGTGACGGGGTTGGCAACATAATCAGCATTGTCGCGCGCCCAATCATCGGCATCGTATGAAGGGCTTGTATTTGTATGGCGGGTTATCGTGGGTATATCCGAGTCTCTGCAAAGAGGCGCCGAGAACCAAGTAGCCGAAGGGCAAGCCGTAGGAGTGCTTGGGTCGTTATCTAGTTTACCAGCGTTTGCTGGTCCACCCATCAAAATCAATACCGCCCAGAAAGAGTCGGTTCTTACCGGCATTCTGCTAAATTCAATCGCAGCACGGAGTAAAGCTGAACCGACATCGCTACCTGTACATGCAGTCGGGTCGCCGAACGCCACGAAGTTATCTTCAAAGCAATCCAGGCCATCGTAATATCCAGGGGATCGATCTAGACACAACCCATTATAAGGGCAATCGGGTGGTTGGAAAGTTTTCAATTGAGCGATGGCATCCACCACATCGCTTTGGTCTGCCGTCAATTCCTGTGCAACATCACTTGCTGTGCGGCTGGTATAGGGGGGTTGGTCCGTATAAGTGACCACCGCTACACGGTCATAGGGGAAGAACATTCTATCCACAAGTTCCAGGGCAGCATCCTTGACGCGTTTGAATGGCATGCAATTGTCGGCCGCATTACAAACGACAGGATCATCACCCGGGTCTGCAAACAATGGGTCACCGTCAGGATCGGTTTCGAAGGCCATAGAGGGAGAGTTATCCAGCACCAGCACCAGGTCAACAGAAGCGGCTTCGCCGACGGCTGTTGCTTGAACCGAAGAACTATTAATGCCGATTACTCTCAGGAATCCGAAAACAACCAGACGAACAGCTTCCACGCGTACCAGTTTACGGCGGGGAGTAGTACATAACGTATCATCATGTTCTGTACCGTCCACGGTAGTATCTAGGGCGTTGGTTTCGTAATCCCTCTTACAGCGATAGATGATAATGCTTTGCGCCTCAGAATCGTTGAGGATCAGGAATTCCTGAGCGGCATTGGCAAGGTCCTCACCCGTAAAATCCTTGCGAAACTGAGCGGCAGCAGCGATGGCGCCTGCATCCAAACCGCGTTTGAGTTTGGCGTATTCAATTAACATAATGCCGCCGTCTGTCATTAAACCAACAATGGCGACCAGACCTACCATCGCAAAAGCGATGATGATAATAGCCTGACCACGCTCTGACTTGTTGATCACTTTTCGAAGCATGTCTATCATAGTTTATCTCTTATCCAATAATAACAGTGAATGATAATTTATGGACAGATTGGTTCTGCTGCTCTCAAGGGCATGATACTGTACGCTCGAAGCATCATCGGGTTGGGTACGAACGGTTGCAGCCAGGGCAGCCCAAGAACCTGTTCGTAACTATAATGTATTTCTACAACAAGGATGCCTGCAGCCGGGGACCCTCCAACCAAGTGATCTTCAATAGTTTCTTCCGTGAGTACTGTCGTGGCATTCCCGTACATGTGATCATTCCCAACGAGAGTAAGAACCCCATTGCAGGAGGAGTAAACAGTTACGACTACTTCGTCTAAGTCCGGATCCAAGGCAAGTCGGCGTCCCTGATAGGTGCTGCCATAGGTAAGAGATGGATCCAAAAACTTGGCAGATTCTCCCAAGACATTATCATAGAACACCTCGTCTCTCGTGTAGCTACCGGCTACGTATGGACTCCAATCTGCTCCCTGGCGTGCAGCATATCGTGTCGCATCTAGAATGGAGAGATAGTAGTTCAACGCAAAACCGAATTCGACCACACCCGAAAGTAAAATGAGGATGACTGGCAGGGCGATGGCGAACTCCACCAAGCTCTGGGCTTTGGCACTGAGCCTGGTTCTGTTTTGCCTCAGGAATGAAAATAATTTATCAATAATATTGAACATCACAATCTCACTTTATTCGCTGATGCTGGCGGTTGGAATCCAACTTTCGTACTATTACTTTTATATAAGGAAAATAACCTATTGATGATTTGCGATAGCGAGGAAGTGGGGACGGGAAAATCGCCAGCGATGACTTCTAAACCTAATTATAAACCAGTTCTTAGACGAAATTAATATGTAAGTATTCTGTAACATTACATTTCTGTTAGACGGTACGCCAAAATAGCCCGGGAATTCCGTGAAAAGTCGCCCGGAAATGGAACATTTCCCTACCTCCTAACGCTGTAATTGCCGTAATTCCTGCGGTTCCAGGGGGCTTTGGAAGTAAGTAAGCTATTTAATGAGGATTACCTCAGGCATGGTATAGGTATCGTAATTTTGCTCATCCTCATATTTAATGAGGATGTTATCTGTGCCGTCCACCTCGACATAGTAGGCGATGATCTGGCTGCGATAGGCGGCCCCGTGCAGGTTGTCCAGACCGTTAATGCGCAAGTCCGCGCCGGGGGCCAGGATGGTACCCTTAAATTCGGAATCATCGTTCCCATTGAGGCTGATGATGCCCCGGTTGCCGACCGGCATATAGATCAGCAGACCCTGATTCGGTCCGCTTTGAGGCGCGCCCAGATGAACCTCGGCGCTGCCACTGATTTTCACATTGCCATCCTCCATCACGATCACCACATTCCCGCCTTCCAAATACGTGCCGTCTGCTACGATAAAGTCATCTTGCAGACAGTACACGCCGCTTCCGAGGATGGTCACGCCTTCGGGTGGGAAGACCCCTTCATCCCAATTGCCTGAAGAAATGGAACCCAGGCCGTCTGGGGTGGCGATCTTCGAGCCGCAGCCCGCGCGGGGCATTTTGTAAGGAATGGGGAAGGGGATGGGTGCGATGCCCGTTTCGATGGGATAGGGGGTGATCAATTTCGGTTTTTGGATGTCTGCGCCTCCCACCACCGAGATGGGGCTGGCATCTCGAACCCGGATACTTCCACTCCCGAAGGAGATAAAGGCGCATTCAGGATTGTTGGAATTTACGAATAAACCGCCGCCTTCGAAATTCAGCGTGGCCTCGCTATGGATCCAGAACCCGCGATGGAGTTCGCATTGGGTTTCCGGGGCGAGGCTAACGAGTGCATAACCCTTGAACATTTCCCCGAGTTCTGATGGTTTCGACTGCGAAATGACCAGAGACCTGTTGGTAATGTATGGGACGCCGATCACTACTGCGAAATAAGTTTTTAGGTGTGAGGTAATAATGACTTCGATATATTCAGAATTTCCAGAGTAAGGCCCGGAGAGAGGTGGAGTGTTCATCTCCACAGTGTTCGTAACCCCATTATTGTCATATCCGTTGGCGGCGGCTGTTGCGAGTGCTGCTGCACGCCAGTTTCCGCCTTCGATACGTGTCAGGGCTGCTGTCAGGGCGGCAGCCGAGGCGGCAGTTTCTGCACGGCGACTGTCCAGGAAGGCATTGGTACCGTCAATGGCCAGGGCAGAGACGCCGATCAGCCCGATGATCGCGAAGATGATCAGGATAATGGCTTGTCCTTTTTCGCCGGGACGAGTGGGGGTGGAAGGGAGTTTTAATTGCATGGTGGTTGGAGGATCACATTGGTGGCCGTACTGCTTAATTGAATGGTATCAGACCCGACAAATTCACCCGCGAACGGCATCAGGATTGGATACTGGTAGATTAGGCGCACCTGGATGCTGTTGGCCTTCCCACCAGTCACTCCCTGGCAGGCGGCGCCGATGGTCTTGATATCGACAGTGACAGCGGATGTATCTCTCAGATCAATAGGAGATGAAAAGACGACATCGTCTTCATGCGGAAGGATATTGCGCGCACGGTTTTCGATTTCGGCCCGGTTGCCGGGGTTGATCGACCCATACAGGGCTCCCTCCTGTGCCGCATCCCTGAGGATGGAATAGGCGAATAAACCCATGCCAAAGTCGAAGGTGCCCAGCAGGATCAACAGAATGACCGGCAGGCTAATCGCAACTTCGATAAGGCTTTGTCCTTTTTCAGATTTCTTTACGCCTGATATAAAGCTCATATGTCGGATTATTTTCTCGAGTCCACAGGGTAGTTCACACAGCCCGGAGTGCCAATAGTAATGATAATTCTTTCCGTGCCGTCGCCTATGTCGTAGTTTTGATTGAAGACAAATTCGATCACTGATTGCCCGGGTGGGATGGTGGGATAAAAGCCCGGAATGAAAGCCGATGGGGCGAAGATGTCGCCATCCCATGCCTGACCCGCAAAACGGACCTGGGTGAGGCGCAGGGATGGGTCCGCCTCAGAGGCGTGACCTGTGTCGTGATTCCACTCCACATAGATTTGCGCTGTAGTCAGTGTATGACCGGTATTGTTGAGGATGAACATCTTCATGATGTTGTCATCTGTGATCAGCGGACCATGCGAGACGTTGTAATCACCCGTACATAGAATGGCTGTCGCC
>JAEURI010000004.1 GCA_016789225.1 Anaerolineales bacterium | reverse complement strand
CACGCTGAACGTCGCGCCAATACCGGGGTCGCTTTCGACCCAGATGCGTCCATGCTGGGCTTCGGTCAGTGTCTTGGCGATGGAAAGGCCGACACCCGTATCGCCCACTCCTTGAATCAATACATTGTCAGCACGATAGAGACGTGTGAAGACTCTTGGAAGATCTTCCGATGCGATGCCTCCGCCTGAGTCTGTGACCTTGATCAAAATATAATCCTGATTGTTCTCGCTTCGGGTCTGGACGTTGAGCTTGATCGTGCCTTCGAACGGAGTCGCAGCTCCGGCATTTTGTAGCAAATGGATCAGGATCTGTTGCAATGCCTCCCGGTCAGCGTGGATGGTCGAAAGCGCCTTGGGAACTTCCAGATGCATCGAAATATTCTTTTCGCGGATCTGCGTGCTCGTGTACGACATGGCATTGTCGATGATCGCATTCAATTCCACAGCCTCGGGCTTGATGGCATTCAGGTCCGTGGCCAGGGTCGTGATCTGGATCATGTCATCGGTCAGGCTGCGGATACGTTCTGTGGATGACTTGATCCGGTCTACGAATTTTCTTTGGAGGGCGCCCAGAATCCCTACCGACTCTCCGAGAAGCAGGTCGGTGTATCCCACGATGGACGAAAGCGGCTGGCGCAATTCCTGCGAAATGGATGCGATGACTTCGGCTTGTTCCGTGTTCTTGGTGCTGATCTGTCCATTTTCAAGCTCGTGGATCTTGATGTTGGCATCCGCAAGCTGGTTCTGAAGTTGGGCCATTTCCAACAGGGTCGCCTTGAGTTCGCTTTCCGCCTGCGCCGCAGTGGAGGTTGGTTTCCTGCCGGAGCGTAACTCGGCATTCTCAAGTTGCAATTGCTCGATGATGGTCTGGGATTCTTCCTGCGCCGCTCTCAGGGAGGCTACATCCACTGAGCGGTTCTTCTCCACTTCCTGCCGCGCCGATTCCAATTGTTGATTCAATTCAGAAATGCGACGTTCCAAGTCGGTGGCCTGGGCGCGGGCCATATCGCTTTGCGCTTCCAGTTTGTTGATCTTCTGGTTACGCTGAATGATGGGCACCATCGAAGCTGCGATATTTGCCAGGAAGGCCTGGTCCTCCGCACTCCATGTTCGGTCGGAGTAGGGGGAGAGCAGAAGGATGCCGCCCAGGGATTCCTTCTCCGGCGTCAGAATGGGCACACACAGTAGATGACCAGGGTTGGTCAGCCCAAGGATATCTCCAAGGCCCTTGATATCGGCAGATGTGCTGCTGGATGGCAGTCGTAACGGACGTCCGCGTTGCATCGAATTTGCCAGCATGGGAATCGCGCCCTTGCTCAGGGAGCCGCCTTCAAGATTATCCTCGCGGATAAGGTCATACCCGCCTGCGATCACCATCTGGTTGTTGTTATCGGTCAGGTAGATCATGAAACACAGGTCGGCCAACATGGTCTGTGCGATGGCACGGGTAAGCGCCTGACTCATTTTGGTCGGGTTATTTTCCGCGGCCACTGCCAGCAGGGCATGGAAGGTTTTCGGGTCTGTGCTGTATCGTCTGCGTTCGACCCGACCCATGGTGTCCTGTTTCAACGTGGTGGGTTTGATTGGTGTTGAGGATTCAATGGAAGGCGCCGTGGAGAATCGCAGTGGAAGCGTAAACAATATTGGATAGGCTGAAATATAAGCCAGGCGTATGATGCCAGAGTAATCCCCTTCGGTTTGCAAAAGCACCTGCGAGAGATGCCCGATGAATCCCAAAAAGAGCAAAAGGATGCCGTACCACATTCCATCCGGTTTGCGGATCAGGATGATGGCGATCCCGAACAAAGCCAGTATCAAAGAACCGATCTGCCAGATCAGGTCATCCACGGTTTGGTTGTAGCTGTACTCTAAAATCTGCGGTTGCCAGGTCAGCAGGCTGAGTCCAAGCGCCGTTAACACGAACAGACTAAGTACCGTCACCACAGCATCGGCAATGCGGTTTGGCTCTGGAAAGGCATACAACCAGGTGATCCAAACAATGCCGAACATAATGAAGGCACGGTCCATGGGCGGTAGCACGGTCTTGGGGTCGATGATTTGCTGCCAGCTTAAGCCGCTGATGGCAAATATCGAGATCTGGGCCAGGATCAAAACACCAAGCCCAATGACAGCACGCCGTGCCTGCGGAAATTCGCTCGCCCGCCATTGCAGGAAAGCAAAAAGAAGAGTACCGGCGGAAACAAAAACCAGCACAATGTAATAGATAAGATTTCCGGGGGGAATAAGAAGCAGATTATTGAAATCGCTCATTTTTTTTGTGATTATACTGCCAGATTGGTAATATCGCGTAGAATTGTCACCATGTCACAACGGAAATGGACTCCGCTGTTCATCATTCTTTTGCTTCTGGCCTCTTTTATAACCCCGGTTTTTGTGGCGGGTTATTCCAGCATTCATCGGGCCGAGGAGGCATGGTCAGCCGCCGATTATAAAACGGCCTCGCTGGAATATGCACAAGCTGCGAAGATTCTTCCCTGGCGGCGCGATCTGTTGGAAAAAGCCGGTATTGCCTTTGCGCGCGCGAACGATTTTTCAACTGCCATTCTCTACTTGAAAAATACCGACACCCTTTCTGAAGATGGGTGGGTTTGGCTGGGTACGGCATATTACCAAACTGGCGATCTTCCATCCACAATCACTGCCTGCCTCGAGGGGCTGAAGAACTTCGATTCGGTCAGGTTGTACCAACTGCTTGCCTTTTCCTACCGCGGCCAAAAGGATTGGGAACATGAGCTTTCCGCGCTTGAAAACCAAACCCGGCTCGACCCGAACGATGCTTACGCTCATTATCGACTTGGACTCCTGTTGACTCTCTACTCACCCGGGCAGGCACTTTCTGTATTAAAACACGCCTCCTCTCTTAATCCCGAGCTTGATTCTGCCGTGCAGACCTTGAGCACCGCCCTGGCGGTTTCTGATCAACAAACGAGGCCCGCAGAATCCCTGCTGATCATCGGCCGCACCTTTGGCTTATTGCAGGATTGGGAACTGGCACAGATGGCCTTCGAACGGGCCGTCGAGGTCGAAGAGAAAAATGCCGAGGCGTGGGCCTGGCTGGGAGAGGCGAAACAGCAACTCGGTCAGGATGGACGCGTGGAACTCGATAAGGCACTGAGGTTCGACCATACTTCCGCAAATGTCCGCGCCTTGCGGGGCTTGTACTGGAGTCGTCAGAAAAAATATCCGCAAATGTTGTCGGAGTATCTACTCGCTGCGGAATTCGAGCCGGAGAATCCGCGCTGGCAGGCGGGTATTGGCGAAGCCTATTCCAAACTTGGTGAATTGGTTTCCGCTTTGGAAGCCTATCAACGCGCAGTAGACCTTGCCCCCGACCAGCCGGACTCTTGGCGTTTGCTGGCCATCTTTTGCGCGGAGAACGGTGTGCATGTTGAAGACATCGGCCTGCCTGCAGCGCAACAAGCTGTGACTCTCTCCCCGAACGACCCGCTCATGCTGGATGCATTGGGATTTACATATTTATCTTCTGGTCGATATGCTCTCGCAGAACAGACCTTGATGCAGGCCATTGACCTGCTTCCAAATAATTTTTCAGCGCATATTCATCTTGCCATGACCTATCTCGCGCAAGGCAACCGTACATCAGCCTATAACTCGTTGACTTATGTGCGCGATTCGGATATCTCCGGCTTATATGCCGGGGACGCAATACAACTACTTGAAAGGTATTTTCCACAATGAACATCCGTACTTCATGCGGATGCCCATGATAAAATCACGCTCATGAATCGTTTACCCCTTCTTTTATTAATTTGCGCATCTCTTATCTCTGCTTGCACCGGCCTTCCTGCTGGGCAGGCAGCCCAAGGCCCGGAACCCGCACAGCCTTCGGGCTCGGTCATTTTTCAAGATGATTTTGCCCAAGCCACCACCGGCTGGGACCGTTTCATTGTCACCGAGGGCGTGATGGATTATGACGGCGGCGGGTATCGTATTCTCGTTAACGCCTTGCAGACCAATTTTTGGGCGACACCGCACAAGAACGTCACCGACGTGCGTCTGGAAGTAGATAGTGGTAAATTGGCTGGTCCGGACGAGAATCGTATCGGCCTGATTTGTCGTTCCAATGGAAAGGATTACTATTTCTTCCTGATCTCCAGCGACGGATACTATGGCATCGGCCTGTTCAAGGATGAACAGGTTGCCTTGTTGGGACAATCTGAAATGCTTGCTTCCAGTAATATCAATAAAGGTCTCGCCATTAATCATCTGCGCGCCGATTGCGTGGGCGATACGCTCACTTTCTTCGTCAACGGTTTCCAGGTGGCACAGGTCAAAGATACTACGTTGACCTCTGGCAATTTCGGGATCCTGGCTGGTACCTTCACGACCCCGGGTGTGGATATTGTGTTCGATAATTTTGTGGCATTACAACCCTAGACTGATTGCGGACGATGAAAAACTCGTCCGTTCTCTCTCATGAAGATTTTCCTAGATACCATCGGCTGTCGGCTTAACCAGGCAGAGATCGAATCCATGTCGCGTCAGTTTCGTGCGGCGGGGCATGAGATCGTTGCCTCCGCCGAGCATGCCGATATGGCGGTGGTCAACACTTGTGCTGTCACCACGCAGGCGGCTTCGGATTCCCGCGGAAAGATTCGCACCATTGCGCGCGCTGGTGTCAATGAAATTGTGGCCACCGGTTGCTGGACGACGCTTCAACCCAAGGAAGCCGCGGCGCTCCCAAATGTTTTGCGTGTCATCCCGAATGACCAAAAGGATTATCTCGTCGCGGACACCTTGAACATTGAACGTTCGAGTTTCGACCTCGAACCCATTGACCGCATTCCCATCCCTGGTTTGCATCGCCGCACTCGTGCCTTCATCAAAGTGCAGGATGGCTGCGATAACAAATGCACCTTCTGTGTTACCACGATTGCACGCGGCGAAGGACGCTCGCGTCCGCTTGCTGATGTCATCAATGATGTCAACTCGGCGTTGGCGGGCGCTTCGAAAGAGATCGTACTCACGGGGGTTCATCTCGGCTCGTGGGGACAGGATTTCGGCGATCATCACATTCGCGATCTGATAGAAGCTCTCTTGCGTGAAACGGATGTTAAACGATTGAGATTATCCTCCCTCGAACCCTGGGATTTGGATGCAGGCTTCTTCTCCTTATGGAACG
Source organism: Anaerolineales bacterium (assembly GCA_016789225.1). Taxonomy (GTDB): domain Bacteria; phylum Chloroflexota; class Anaerolineae; order Anaerolineales; family Villigracilaceae; genus Villigracilis. Next base: position 3,114 of record JAEURI010000004.1, on the reverse strand, counting down.
ACAAACGCCTCATGCCTCACCTGCACCTGCCTCTGCAATCTGGCAGCGACTCCACGCTGAGACGGATGGCGCGCAAGACCACGCCCGAATCTTTCCGAGAGCTAGTCCATGATGCCCGAGCTGTCATGCCGGACGTTGCCATCACGACGGATATCATTGCAGGCTTCCCTGGCGAGACGGATGAAGAGTTTGCAGAGACGTTGGACTTCGTAAACGAGATGCAATTCTCCGGTGGACATGTCTTCTCGTATTCGCCGCGTCCCGGCACCGGGGCGGCAAGGATGAAGGGGCAGGTCAAGCCCGAGGTAGGTAAGAGGCGCAATCGCATCTTGCAGGAAGCGATCGAAGAGTCTGCAAAATCCTATCGCGGGAGATTCATCGGACAAACCATGTCTGTGCTGTGGGAATCAACGACCGAATATGGTGAATACGGCTGGCGTATGGAAGGCTGGACGGGAAATTATCTTCGCGTCAGTGCGCTTGCGCCTTCGCCACGCTGGAATGAGGTGGACGAGGTGATGTTGGAAAAGCAGGATGGAGAAAAGATGCAAGGCGTAATGCGTTAGGTACGAATGTCACTATTTGAAAAAGAGGGGCGAATGTATAATTTGTTAGACATTTTCAAAAAAGGAGCAAACCCATGACAGCTCAGTTAATTGACGGAACCGCCATCGCGCAAAAGGTGCGCGATGAAGTGAAGGGAAAAGTTGCAAAACGGCTTGCAGATGGAAAATCTCAGCCGGGGTTGGCAACTGTGTTGGTGGGCGAGCGCATCGACTCTGCGACCTACGTCAGCATGAAGCAGAAGGCTTGTGCAGAATTGGGGATGACGTCCTTTCATCATCCCGTCCCGGCGGATATTTCTCAGGAAGATCTTGAAAAACTTATCAAGCAACTGAATGCTGACCCGAAGGTTCATGGCATTCTTGTGCAATTACCTCTGCCCGACCATTTGGATGAGGAACGTATCCTTCAGCTCATCAGCATTGAAAAAGATGTGGATGGTTTCTCGCCGATCAATCTTGGGCGTTTGGCGCAAAAGGGACGCGAACCGTTGTTCGTTCCATGCACGCCGTATGGATGCATTTATCTGCTCAAGGAAGCTGGTGTGAAGATCGCGGGTGCAAACGCTGTGGTGTTGGGACGTTCCAATATCGTTGGCATGCCTGCGGCTTTGTTGCTCATCAAAGAAAATGCGACCGTGACGGTTGTCCATTCGAAGACGAAAGATATTCCTGGCGTGTTGCGCAATGCAGATATCATCATCGCTGCGATCGGTCGTGCCGAAATGGTGCGCGGCGATTGGATCAAACCCGGCGCGGCAGTCATCGATGTGGGCATCAACGGAATCCCAAAGCTCAACCCCGATGGCACGCAGATGATCAGCCAAAAGACCGGTAAACCGATGCAGAGACTGGTGGGGGATGTCAACTTTGAAGAAGCGAAGGAAGTGGCAGGCTTCATTACTCCTGTCCCTGGCGGTGTAGGCCCCATGACGATCGCGATGTTGATGGCGAATACATTACGTGCTGCAGAGATACAGGATAAGTAGATACCTCAAGTTGCTACCCTATTCGGGTTGTTTCATGCTCCCTCAGGGCGATACACTCTTATTTTTTCTTCAAGGTGGCAACTTGGGTTAAATAGTAATCAGTCCCGCTTTGAGGCGGGATTATTTTTAGTGTCGAACAGACTAACAGTCCTACCCTACGGCAGGACTGTTTTTTATTTCAGCTATTAAAACCCTTGACATGCTAATAAATTTGTACTACTATTCAATTATTACTAGTATGAGATTGATACTACTGAAAGGAGAAGGCATGGTCGAACTTAGTTCTTATACAAAAAAGTTCCAGAAGGAATTGAACGCAGGGACGTCCTCTCTGGTGCTTTTGAGCGTACTCAGCCGGAGCGATGATCCCATGTACGGGTATCAGATCGCGAAAATGCTCGAAGAGAGCGGGCCGGATATTCCCATGATGAAGCAGGGGGCCTTGTACCCTGTGCTGCGCTCACTTGAGGAGAATGGATTGCTGGAAAGTACTGTGGAACCCTCTGTTTCAGGTCCGCCGCGTCGATATTACAAGATCACGAAGGATGGACACTCTGCCTTGGACGAATGGGCTGAATTGTGGAAACAAACGAAGAAATTCGTGGACTCGATCTTGAAAGGATGACATCATGTTTAATACGATAGAAGAATATCTTGATGCCTTGAAAAATGAAATGAAAGATGCCGACCCCGCGCTGGCGCAGGATGCCCAGGCGGATGCCCGTGAGCATTTGACCATGGCCCTGAAAGCCTCCAGGGAAAAACAGCCCGACCTTTCTGATACAGATGCTTTAAAGGTCATCATTGACGGATATGGTTCGCCGGAAGAGACTGCATCCGCTTACCGAGAAGTGGAACGAAGAACATCTCCCTCCTTGAACCAGCCTGCCAAGCCGCGGTCTGCATCGGGATATTTCTTTGGCGTTTATACAGACCCGCGCGCATGGGGCGCCTTGCTGTATATGTTTATCGCCTTTGTTACCGGTGTTTTTTATTTCACCTGGGCTGTGACCGGCCTGTCTGTGTCGTTGTCATTTGCTCTGTTTATCTTTGGCCTGCCCTTTGCCTTGCTGTTTTTTCTGTCCCTGCGCGGACTTGCCCTTCTCGAAGGCCGTATCGTGGAGGCTCTGCTTGGTATTCGCATGCCCAGGCGTCCCTGGTTCAGCAAGCCGAATCTTAAGTGGCTTGATCGTTTAAAGGAACTCGCGCTTGATAAATATACATGGATGGCCATCCTATATATGTTCCTGCAATTCATTCTGGGAACGGTCTACTTCACTGTGACGGTAGTGATATTAAGTTTCTCTCTGTCGTTGATCGCCATCCCGATCCTGCAGGAACTGACTGACATTGGGTATTTCATGAACAATGGAATTCGCTATTCCTTCCCGGTATGGTCTTATCCGTTGCTGGTCTTGGGCGGGTTTTTGTTGTGGACGATTTATATGAATCTCGCCCGTGAAGTCACCCAATTGCACGGCCGTCTTGCAAAATGGATGCTCGTGGCAGATTGACCCAGGTCTAATCTTTCGGAATCAAAACAGCCTGACAAATCAGGCTGT
>JAEURI010000245.1 GCA_016789225.1 Anaerolineales bacterium | reverse complement strand
TCCCTTTGGCTTATTTTACCCGAAGGAAGATCGTTTTATTCAGGGTAAGCATAATTACTTTACACTTTAAGAGTGTCATGCTGAGTGAAGCGAAGCATCTCTACGAGTATCCTAGAGACCCTCACCGCACTGGCGCGCGGCGCAAGTGTCGCTATCTATCGCTCTCCTCATCCATGCACCACAGTGCGGTGTGTCGGACGCTGACGAGCGCTGATGAACGCGGAAAAGACCTTTAAAATCCGCGTCCCATTTTGCTCTTAAAAACAAACTCACCCGCGAAAGCTTAATTTCGGGGTGAGTTATGTTTATTAAGTAAGGTGAAACGGTTTAGTGTTCGCCGAATTTCTTTTCGATCTCGGCGATGGTCGCCTGGCGTGCCTTGATCTTTTCACCTTCCGGTACGCCTTCGAAGCGTCCATCTTCACCGCCGGTCATAAAGGTAATGGCTGTGCCGATGAGGGCAACCACGATGGCGATGATCGCGGTCGTGCGATCAGGAACGAGGAAGTGCAGGACATTCTCGTCAGAAATGGGGAGGAAGCCCAACAGCAAACCGACGACAGCCACAGCAATACCGATTGGCGCAAACTTCTTCGACCAGAAGGCAAGCAACGCCACCACAAATACGATGGTGAAGTAGAAGACCTTCTCATTGGGCGGGAAGAATCCGCTGATCGCCAAGGTGATACCGAAGATGATGGCAAGTACGGCATTCGGTTTGGAGAGTCCGCCCAGGTGGAAGGGTCCCTTTTCTTTCCACTTGGCTGTGCCTTCTGCCATAAGACCTGCTGCAATGGGCATGACCATGGAGATGTAAAGGAAGACCGCACAAGCGACTGCCAGAATGAGGTAGGCAGGCGCATAAAGCGTACTGGCAAACGCAAGGATGGCAGAAACCCAAACCGCAGCGCCAGGGGTGCGATACTTGGTGCTGACATCAGAAAGTGCCTTGGAAGCAGGCAAACCGCCGTCACGGGCGAAGGCATACATCATGCGCGAGGTGGAGGTGAGACCCGCCAACGCACAAACGTAGTTAACCAAGACCATACCGACCGCGAGGAATAAGCTCAAGGCAAAGGGCATCTTGGAGGCGCCCCACATGTAGAAGAACGAGCCCCAGCCAAGGGATGCTGCTTCGTTTAGGTCTGGCATGGTCAACACGTAGGCGGCAACCGCCACGAGACCGAAAACCCATGACCAGAACACGGCAGTCCACATGCCTTTCGGCACGTTCACTTGCGCATCCTGTGTTTCTTCAGATGTGTGAGCTGAGGCGTCAAAGCCTGTGATGGTGTAACACACATAAGAGAGACCGAGCAGGAATGCAAAGGCAATGCTCTCGGTGCGGAACGGAACGACGCCGCCGCCTGCATCACCGGTCACGTTCTGGAAGGTCCAGAGGCGGGTGAAATCCAAAGGAACAGAGCTGAAGGCAAACAAGGTGATGATCAGAACCACGGTCAAACCGAGGATGACATAGCCGCTCCAGTCGGTGAGTTTGGTGGTGATGTTAATGTAATAGTGGTTTAAGATCGCCTGGGAGCCGAGGGCAATAACAAGGAAGATGGTTTGTTGAGTAGCGCCCCAGCCAGAAACGTCCACGCCCAGCACGGTGGCAAGCAACAGGTCTTTGAAGAAGACCGTATAGAGCAACACGTCTACCGAGGAGACCACGCAGACCAGACCGATGAGGTTGAACCAGGCTGTCATCCAGCCCCAGAATTTCCCGCCGAGGTGGGAGCTCCAGTGGTAGAGGCCGCCAGCCGTGGGGAAGGAGGAGGCGATCTGTCCCATGCCGAAGGCAACACTCAGGGCAAGAATGCCGCCCACCAGCCAGATCAGGAACGCGCCGCCGGAACCAAGGGCGTTGAAGGCGGCAGGGAAGGCGGAGATACCACCGGCCAAAATACAAATGATCGAGAATGAAATTGCGAAGTTCGAGAAGCCGCTCATGCGGCGTGAGAGTTCCTGCGCATACCCCAATTTATGCAGGACTTGCTTGTCGTGCGCTTGACTTTTTTGAGCCATTTTCGTAATTCTCCTTGATTCTGAGTTGTTTGTATATCAAGATAACGAACTTACGAAGAGCACATAGTTACTGTTTATATTGCACCTCCTCCTCCCAGGGAGTTCTCCTCCGAAAATTTATTATGAAAACACTGGCTGTCTTGAAAAGGTTCGAGGCCGCATCGCCAGGTGATTTTTTGTACAAGACAGCCAGATCTTAACCATTGTCTGATTCTAGCGCATGACCGCCATCATACGCTAGGGTTTGTTAACAAACTCATCCGAACAATTCCATCAATTGATCGATATGAACCACGCCATCGAAACCCTGGATGTCACCTTTACGGATTTCGGCCTTCTCACCGTCGGGGTCGCCGAGGCAGGAGACGATCACATCGCCCGCAGAGACATCCTCTTTTTCGGTGTAGTGATTGGTGGTGACGATGACTTTCGCGCCAGCGGCCTTCGCGGCGGCAAGCCCGTTCTTTGAATCTTCCACCACCAGCACTTCATCGGGCTGCAGGCCGAGTTTGGAAAGCGCAAGGTTATAGATGGCAGGATCAGGTTTCTTCTTTTCGACCACATCGCCAGCCAACACCACCTCGAATTTAATATCCTTCAACGGACCTTCGGTGATGGCCTTCGCCGCCTGTTCATTGGATGTGGTGCAGACGGCGAGTTTGAGGCCCGCATCCATCGCCTCTTTCATGAACCGGTGAATGCCCGGGCGAAGGGGCAGTTTGCCTGTCTCGATCAGTTCCACGAACAGGGCCGTCTTGCGTTTATGCATTTCCTTGACCAGCGCATCGATCTCTTCCTCGGTCATCGGCTTGGAGAAGCCCTTGGTCTGCCAATGCTTCTTCATGCGTTCCTTGCCGCCGCCCACCTGCAACAGCTCATGGTAATACTCCACATCCCATTCGTCGGTGAAGCCGAATTCCTTGAAGGTCATATTAAAGGACACGCGATGACCATCGCGCTCCGTGTCGATGATCACGCCGTCCTGGTCGAAGAACACTGCTTTGATTTTGGACATAGTTCCTCTTTTCAATAGACCTGACAGGTTTCGAAAACCTGTCAGGTCTTATTGGATAATTATTTCTTTACGCCAAAGAATTCAAGCACAGTATTGACGAAGAGTTCATTCTCTTCCTTGGAGCCGATGGTCACGCGGAACCAGCCGTCGGAGCCATACTTCTTGCTCTCGCCGCGCAGGATGATGCCCTTGGTCTCGGCATATTCGAGCACCTGCTTGCCGGTCTTGCCGGTGTCACCACAGTCGAAGAGGATGTAATTGGCTTTGGACGGCATGACGTGGAAACCGGGGATGACACTTAAAGACTCGGTGATGAAATCCACTGCATCGTTGTTGAACTTGACGCGTTCGGCGAGACCTTCGGTATCTTCAAAGGCGGCCAATGCGGCCCACATCGGGATGGTGCCCACATTCCACGGCAGGAGGGAACCGGCGACCTGTTTGAGGGTATCCTCATGGGCAATGGTATAGCCGAAACGCATACCTGCAAGTCCATAGGCCTTGGAAAGTGTGCGAGTGATGAAGACGTTCTTGTATTTCTTGGTCAACTGCACCTGCGACATGCCCAAGCCCGCATATTCGATATAGGCTTCATCCACGACGAGAGGAATGCCCAACTTGGCGAAGGGTTCAAAATGCTGCGGGTCCATGAAGTTGCCGCTGGGGTTGTTGGGATTTGGGATCACGATGATCTTGGTCTTGTCGGTGACAGCGTTCATGAGGGCTTCGGGGTCGTATTGAAGTAAATGATCCTTGTAGATCATCGGCACAGAGACCATCTTTGCGCCGAGCAGGGTTCCACGCAGACCGTAAATACCAAAACAGGGCGTATGCTGAATGACTTCATCACCGGGTTCGATGAACATGCGGAAGATGTTGTCGTACACTTCGCTGGAGCCGTTACCGATCATCACGTTCTGCGGACCGTCCACGTTATTGATCTCCGCAATCTTGCTGCGGACGATGAGACCCTGATCGGGGTAGCGGTTGGTCATCTTGGCATATTTGAACATCGCCTCCAAAACCTTATCGGAAGGGGGCAGGGGGTTTTCATTGGACATCATGCGATGCAATTCGGGTTTGCGCCATGCCAGTTCAATGTGCTCTGAAATATACATCGGGATGCCCTTGACCCACGGGGCGTAATAATCTTCAATATTTTTTGTCATGCTTAACTCCTTGATATGATTAGATAAATTTATAGTCGACCGCCGACTGCATTCGGACTATGGTCTATCGTCTGCGGTCTGCTGTCGTTCTTACGCCTTACCGTTACAACCGAGTTTGTCCATCCAGTGCATCACCGCTTTGCGGGTCGCATCGCGGACGAAGACATCCAGTTTGCCAGGATCGTATTCATCGCGGTGGGCGTTGAGATATTCCCACTTGGCGTCGATGAGCGTATGCTTCAACTCGGTGGAGACGTTGAATTTCGCGCCGCCTGCCTCGCGCAATTTGACGATGTAATCATCCGGCAGGCCCGTCCCGCCGTGGACGACGACTGGGGTCTTGATGCCATTGCCGTTCAGCATTTTGTGAATGGTGGCCATGCGCTCGAAATCGATCTTGGGATTCTTGGTCTTGTACACGCCGTGTGCAGTCCCGATGGCGGGAGCGAAGATATCCACGCCGGTGCGTTCGACGAATTCAATGGACTGTTCGGGGTTTGCCAGTTGCGCTTCATCTTCCGCAACCTTGATCTGGTCTTCCACGCCACCTACGGTTCCCAACTCGCCTTCGACGGAAATACCGCCAATGGCATGGCAATAATCCACCACTTCCTTGGTCTGACGGATATTCTCTTCATACGACTGCTTCGAAGCGTCGATCATGATGTTGGTATAGCCCGTATCCGCGCATTTTTTGCAGTAGGCGATATCAGTACTGTGGTCGAGGTGCAGGCAGACCGGCACGGGCGCAGATTCAGCCAGGGTGCGGTAGATGTTCACCATCATCTGCGTGCCCAGGAACTGGGACGGTTTGACAGAGGTTTGAACGATCACAGGGGCTTTCTTTTCAATTGCCGCGTCGATCACCGCTTCAAATTGCAGCAGGTCGGTGATGTTGAACGCACCCACCGCCCATCCCTCTTTCGCTGCCGGGATCATGATTTCTTTTGCATTTACGATAGACATTTGTAACTCCTTATATTTTGCTGTTCAGTTTTACGAAAGAAGAAAGAATGTTTGTCTTTCCTGATTCACTATTCACTATTCACTATTCACTATTCACTATTCACTATTCACTAACTTACTTGCTCTTCTTCGCCACATCCTTCAGCCACTTTTCCCAGCGGTAGTCGGTGACGTGCATGCGGTAACGGCCAAACCACAAATTGGCATATCCCTGGAAATCCTCTTCCAGTGTGGAGATGACAGACTGGGTCGTGCCCCACATGGCTTCGTGCAGTTCAGACATGGGCCACATAATTCTCAGCCGGGCATAATGCTTGGGGGTCATCTCTCCAAAATAGGCGGTGAGGAAGAGGCGGATCTGTTCCTCGTTCAAGCGATGATGATGAGAGAAATTTCCAAGGTCGAAGAAGATATCGCCCATGCCCGCATATTCCCAATCCAGCAGGCGAATCTCGCCGATGTCTCCAGCCACTTCTTCATCCAGCCAGTTGAGGTTGAGCAGGTCGTTATGGCAGGGAGTGGGTTTGTAAGGGTCTTTCAGCAGGGCCTTTTCTGCTTCGCGCATTTTCTTCATGATGAAATCCCAATCGTGCGGGAATTGCGCACCCTTGCTCTTTGCGGTCTTGGTCAACATTTCCACGCGGCGGAAGACGTTGAAATCACCTTTCAATTTTGGCGCATTGCGATGGAACAAGCGAAGTTTTTGCGCGATGCGTGTCAGGTAATCTGGCTTGACAATATCCTCCGGCATGATGCGCTTGCCGGTCACGAAGCGGGTCACGATGTACCCTTCAGGCTCGATGAAGTACATGATCTCCGGCGCGATGCCCAACTCGCCAGCCGCTTTATTGGCGGCATGCTCCACATCGCGTTTAATACCGAGCATGTCGGTGCCTTCGCCCGCAAGGCGGATGACGTACGAACGTCCATCCGCTTCGATCTTGAAGTTCAGGTTGGTGATGCCGCCGCTAAGCGGGATCTTCTTGACGTTTTTCGAGTCCGCCAAAAACGGCACCTTGGCGATGGCTTTATCGATGGCAAGCGTATTCATTGGATATTGTTCCTTCCTTTGGTGAAAGAATATGATTTTTTTAGCGGATGAAGAACCGCATCTATCCTGATTTGAATTGCTTCTGTTTCTCGAGCCTTTTCGTATCGCAAGATTTATCTTGCGATACGAAAACATGAATATTGCCGTACTCTACGCCTTGATCCGTTCGTTCTTCGGATCCCATAACACCGTCTGTGTCACTTCCGCGCCGACCTGTTCACCAAAACACTCGATCTCAAGTTTGGTTCCCGGCTTGGAATATTCCATCGGCAGATATGCATACGCGATGGATTTCGCCACCGAATAGCCAAATCCGCCCGAAGCGACCCAGCCGATTATCTTGCCATCGACACGGATCGGTTCCTTGCCCATCACGATGGTGCGGTCATCGGCGAGGGTCATTGTGCAAAGTTTGGATTTGATACCTTCCGCCTTTTGCTTGACCAAAGCTTCCTTACCGATGAAATCGTCCTTATCCAATTTCACTGCAAAGCCAAGACCCGCTTCGTATGGAGTGTAATCCGGCGAAATCTCGCCGCTCCAGTAGCGATAGGCTTTTTCGAGGCGTAGTGATTCAATCGCCTTATACCCACCGGCCACCATGCCTTCGGGTTGACCGGCTTCCCAGAGCGTATCCCACAAACGCAGACCGTATTCCATGGGGCAGTAGAATTCCCAGCCGAGTTCACCGACATAGGTGACGCGTGAGGCGAGCACGGGCACATCGCCCACGTTGATACGCTTCGACGTCATGTACGGGAAGCCCGCATTGGAAACATCATCGGTTGTTACTTTTTCCAAAATCTTGCGAGCCTTGGGTCCCCACATCCCGATACAGGCATAGTTCGAGCCGACGTCTTCCAGAGTCACACTGCCGTCTTCAGGCATTTGCAGCGAGAGCCAGGACATATCATGCTGACCGAACGCCGTCCCTGTGACAATGAAGAAACGGTCTGCGGCGAGACGGGTGACAGTGAAGTCGCATTCAATACCGCCGCGTTTGTTGAGCGCCTGGGTGTAAACGAGATTTCCAACGGGCACATCGATCTGGTTTGCGCAAACTGTGTTGAGGAATTTCAACGCACCCGGCCCGCGCACTTCGAACTTGTTGAACGAAGTTTCATCAAAGAGACCGGCATTCTCGCGGGTCATGAGATGTTCGTGACCGACCGCGCGGCTCCAGTTGTGGCGCATCCATCCGCGTGGTTCGTGGCCATGTGTGGCAAGCTCTTCATACTTACGGAACCAGTTCGGGCGTTCCCAGCCCATCTTCTCGCCGAAAGAACAGTTGAGGTCACGCAGGCGGAAATAGGTGGGGGAGACGCGCACGTTTCGTTTGGATAATCTTTCCTCGCCAGGATAATGGATGTCGTAATACTGGGTATAGGTTTCGAAGGTTCGCGCGCGCGCATATTCGAGGCTGTTATAGTTCGGGCCAAAGCGGCGCACATCCAGACGCCACACATCCCATTCAGGTGAGCCATCCACGATCCATTCCGCCATCACTTTGCCAATGCCGCCCGCACCGGCCAGACCATGCGCACAGAAGGCACATGCCACCCAGAAACCTTTGACGGAAGTTGGGCCGAGCAAAAATTCACCGTCCGGGGTGAATCCTTCGGGGCCGTTCAACAGCAATTTCACTTCGGCGTTTTCCACCGCAGGTACGCGGCGAATGGAATTTTCCATCAGTGGCGTGAAGCGTTCCCAATCGGGTTCAAGCAGTTTGTATTTGAAATCGCGCGGGATGCCGTTCATGCCGAAGGTGGCGGGCTGACGTTCATAACCGCCGGTTACGAGTCCGCCCACCTCTTCGCGCCAGTACACGAGCAGGTCAGGATCGCGCAGGTTGGGGAATTTGGAGGTAACACCTTCAATAGGCTTTGTCAGAATGTAAAGATGCGCCATTGGGATGACGGGCAGACTCAAGCCGACCATTTTTCCCACTTCGCGTCCCCACATGCCGGAAGCGTTGACCACGATCTCGGTCTTGATCGTCCCTTTGTCTGTCACCACTTCGCTGACGCGCCCGTTGACGACGTTGATCTTTTCCACGTTGGTATTGGTGAAAAACTGTGCGCCGCGATTCTTTGCGCCGATGGCAAGAGCATTGGTCAGACCAGTCGGGTCGATGCTGCCGTCGTTGGGGGTATAGGCTGCGCCGACCACGCCCGTGATATCCATCAACGGGAACATGTCCTGCGCTTCTTTGGGGGAGATCAACTCCATGGGCACACCAAAGGAACGGGCGAGGCCGACGAGGCGCTTGGTCTCCTCCATGCGTTCATGGGAGGAAGCGAGGCGAATCCCGCCGACTTCACGCCAGGAGGTATCCTGTCCGGTTTCAGCTTTGAGGCTGCGATACAGGTCGGTGCTGTAGTGCATCATGCGGGTCAGGTTCGCGTCGGAGCGCATCTGCCCGACCAGCCCCGCTGAATGCCAGGTGGAACCGGCAGTGAGTTCGTGTCTTTCCAGAAGGACAACGTCCTTCCACCCTAGTTTGGTTAGATGATAGGCGATACTGCATCCGCCCACGCCGCCGCCGATGATGACGACCTGCGCCTGTGTTGGGAATTCTGTCATGAAAGTCTCCTGTAGTGATGACGATGGACAATTAACCATGGACGATTGTCCATCGTCATGGTCAGTGGTCTATCGTCTAATTTATTTCTGCCAAACTGAATCGGGCCTCGCCATTTCCGCTACGATATCAAAGGTCGAGATCACTCCGAGTGGGAAGGCATCCGGATCATTCTTGTCCACCACGACCAGGCGGTGATAGTGGTTTTTGATCATCAAGTCTGCGGCTTCGCGCAGGCTGGCGCTGATGTCGATGGTCAGTGCAGGATGCATCACTTCACGAACGATCATCTTTTCCGCCACCCCATTTTTGACGAGGCTTATTAGATCGTGTCCGCTGACCACACCGAGCACTTTTCCTTTGGCATCCACCACCAGTACCGAGCGCCAGCCTGAGGAGGTCATGGCGCGCGCGGCGGAAAGTACGGAGGTCTTGCCGCGGCAGACCAGAATTGCATCAGACATCACATCGCCGACAGTATCCCGCTTGGCTTTGATCTGCTCCGAAAGGCTGGCTACAAAATCGGAAAGCGAGATCGTGCCGACGGGTTTGCCTTTGTCCGTAACTAAAAACCGCCCAACACTTTTCTGCATGAAAAGGTCGGCGGCTTCGGGGAGAGGGGTATTGGCTTCGATGGTGCTGACAGGTTTGGTCATCAGGTCTGAGGCGGTGAGCTTCCGCATGGTTTCCAAACTTTCGGGGTCGGAGGAAAGCCATTCACCGGTCATCAGGTCGAAATCTGAAATGACCCCATTGATCCGTCCATCGCGGTCGGTGACGAATAAGGCATGCACTTGATGCTGGTCGAGCAAGGTCGCCACCTGTCCCAGTGTTGCATCGGGCTTGCACATGATGACACCGGGGTGCATAAGGTCTTTTACGAGTTTCGTCATGAAGTCTCCAGAAAAAACAAAGACCCGACAGGGTTTTTGAGATTAAGCTGTCAGGTCCATCGAGTAAATCCATTATAATGAAAAAATCAAAAACTTGCAAATTCCTTCAGATTCTTATATAATCCGTCAGATGGGTAAACCCCTTATCCCAGCCCAACGAAGAGAGAAGATTCAGGAGTACCTTGCGATCCATCAGATTGCGCGCACTGCCGACCTGATGGATTTGCTTGAAGCTTCTGAAGCAACCGTACGCCGCGACCTTGAATGGCTGGAGCAAAAAGGAACCCTGGAGCGCACGCATGGAGGGGCGATTCTGAATCAGCGCGTGATCTTCGAGCAGGAATATCAGCTGCGTTTGAAAAATTTCCCCGAGGAAAAAAAATATATCGGTGAGCTTGCCGCCACCCTCATCGAAGAGGGCGATATTGTTTTTGTGAACAGCGGTACAACGGCAACACAAGTCCTTCAACATATTCCCCGGAATCCGCGCATCACGGTCTTTACGAATAATGTCAGCGCATTGGTGGATATTGGTGACCCCGGTTTTTCACTCAATTTGACCGGTGGAGAGTTTCAGGCGCGTTCCAATTCCCTCTCCGGTCGCTTCGCACTGGACAATTTGAACATGGTCTTTGCCAACAAAGCGATTCTGGGCGTCGATGGAATATCCCTAAAACATGGGCTGACAGTTCCTACAGCTCCCGAAGCGGAGGTGGTGCGCAAGATGATCGAACGCACCAAGGGGCAGGTCGTTATTGTTTCTGACCATAGCAAGTGGGGGGCGGTTTCGAACTTTCATGTGGGCAACATTGATATCATGGATAAGCTGGTGACAGACACCCGATTTGGCAAGCAGGCAAAGAAGGAACTTGCAGAATACCCGGTGGAAGTCCTTCTTGCCAGCGGTATGAGCCTATAATATAAAAGCACGTTTTGGGAATACCTGAAACGTGCTTTATGGTTAATTCAAACAATGTATGGAGTTAATGCATGAAAACTCAAGCAGAAATTGTCGTCATTGGCGGCGGGATCTATGGTGCACAGGTTGCCTATCATCTTGCGAAGAACGGGCGCAAGGATGTGGTCATTATTGAAAAAGGTGAGATCGCCAGCGGCGAGTCTTCTCACGCGGCAGGGTTGGTGACGCAGTTCGCCACGTCGCAGGCCATGTTGCGTTTCCGCATGTACAGCGTGCAGTTGTATAAGGAACTAGGGCTGTTCGATACGGTTGGTAGTTTGCGCGTGGCTTCCAGTAAGGAACAGCTGCTTGAAATGGAACGCAGTGTCAGCCGCGCCAAGGCGTTGGGATTGGATTGTGAAGTGATCTCGCCTGAAGAGTCCAAGCGCTATATGTCGCAGATCTCGGACAAAGATCTATATGGTGGTATTTATCTGCCGGGCGATGGTCAACTCGACCCGTATACAACAACGACATCCATGGCGAAGTTTGCCAAAGACCTTGGTGTTGAAATTTACACCAACACCCGTGTGACCGGAATCAAAGTGTCAGCGAAGGGAGAGGTTGAAGCGGTTGTAACAGACAAAGGCGAGATCCGATGCGAGATCATCATCAATGCGGCGGGGATGTGGGCACCGCGCATCGCTGCAATGGCAGGTCTGCACGTCCCAACCACTCCAGTGGATCATCAACATATTGCATTGCGGGCTGTACCCGGACATGAGTTCGATGCACAGACTCCGTGTTTGCGCGACCCCGATAATTTGGTGTATATGCGTCAAGAGCAGGGCGGGTTGGTGATCGGCGGATATGAGCCGAAGCCATTGCCGCGTTGGATCGATGGTACACCGTGGGAACATGGCAGCAAAAGTTTCCCCGGTGACTTTGACCAATTTGAAATGCTGCTTGAGGGTGCAATTCGCCGCCTGCCGTTTTTGGATCAGGCAGGCATTATTACGTTGGTGCGTCACCCTGGCGCGTACACGCCAGATTGTCAGCCTCTGCTTGGACCGATGCCCGGTGTGAAGGGTTTCTGGATGATGGCGGGTATGTCATTGAATGGCTATGGCGGCGCAGGTGGTATGGGCAAGCTGATCGCGGAATGGATCATTGACGGTGAAGCGCCGATGGATATTTACGGCTATCGTGCCACACGCTTTGGAAATTATTATTCCGATTTCAAGTATGCGGCGGAACGCACGATGGAAAGTGTGAAGTATTACTATCGCTTGCGCTTTCCGCATGATGAACATGAGAATGCGCGTCCGCACCGCACCAGTCCTGTGCATTATCGTTTGATGGAAAATGGCGCGGTCTTTGGCGAGAAGTTTGGCTGGGAACGCGTGAATTACTTCGTCCCCGGCAAGGAATGGCGCCGCATGGGTGAGGATCAACGTCAATGGGGGTGGACAAAGCCTCCGTTCTTTGAGCGCCTGCGTGTGGAACATACTGCAACTCGCGAGCGTGTGGCGTTGTTTGACCTGACCTCTTTCGGCAAGATCGAAGTGAAAGGCCCCGGCGCTTTGCCGTTGTTGCAGAGACTGACGTCCAGCAATGTGGATAAGCCGGTCGGAAGTGCGGTGTATACCCAGTTCTTGAACAAGAATGGTGGTATTGAATCAGACTTGACCGTCACTCGCCTGGGTGAGGAATATTTCTGGGTCATTACAGGCTCGGGCTTCATCGCCAATGACCATGCGCGGATTTTGATGAACGTGGATGAAAAGGATGGCGATGTGTCCATTCGTGATATTACTCAGGAACATGCCTGTCTTGCGCTGTGGGGACCGAAGGCCCGCGATGTGTTGAAGAAGATCACCAGCAGTGATGTCTCGAACGAAGGACATCCGTATTTGATGACCAAGCCCATTATGATCAATGGAGTAAAGGTGTTGGCTCAACGCGTGAGTTATGCGGGTGAGCTGGGTTGGGAGTTGTACATTCCCAATAACCGCGCTACGATGGTATGGGATATGCTGATTGAAGCCGGTAGGGAATTTGGCATGGAACTTGGCGGCTATAAGGTACTCGATCCGTTGCGCCTGGAAAAAGGCTTCAAGTATTTCACCACGGATATCACGCCGACGACAACACCTTATGAAGCCGGTCTTGGCTTCTGTGTGGATTTGAACAAAGGCGATTTCATCGGCAAGGAGGCCTTGGTCAAGCAAAAGGCGGAAGGTGTGAAGCGCAAACTTTGCACTTTGGTGCTGACCGATACTGAGGAATATGTTCAGATCTATGGCGGCGAGGCAGTGCATCACGAAGGCAAGGTCATTACCCGCGTAAGAAGCGGCGGCTATGGCTTCACTGTGAAGAAGAACATTCTGTATGCGTTCTTGCCTACGGAATTGGCTGTGAAGGGTAATCGCTTTATGATTGAGTTGATCGAAGGCAATCGCGAAGCAGAAGTGACAGCCAATGTGCTGGTCGACCCGAAAGGCGAGAAACTGAGAGCATAAACCGACCATAGACGATGGACCATGAGAACTGGTTGTCTATCGTCCATCGTCCGTTGTCCATCATCTAAATCATGGCAAAGAAAAAGCTTTCTCTTCCCTCTTACGTTGGCTTCGGTATGCTGACACCGGTGTATATTATGTCGCTGGACCGGCTGCCGAAGTTGAATACAGGCGCGATCGTACACCAGGTCAGCAATTACGTGTATGATGATGCAGCTATTATTGCCTGCAACCTCAGTCAGTGGGGGGTGCCTTCCGGCATGATCGGCACGTCGGTGGGGGATGACTTGCTTGGAAAATATGTTGCAGACAAATTGAAAGAATTGGGCGTGCAGGGCAGTGTGCGTGTCACGGATAAGTACAAGACCCCGCTGGAAGTGAATGTTTCAGATAAAAAAGGCGCGCGCACCTATTTCTGGCAGCGCTCAAAGGAAATTCTTGGCACGCTCGATACGGCTGACCTGTCTCTCATTAAAACGGCTAAACTGCTGTATGTGGATTGGTATGACGGCGAACATATCGTCCGTGCCATGGAAGAGGCGAAGCGGCATAATGTGCCTGTCTTTTTGAATTTTGAACATGGGCATCAACACCCGGAACTGCTGAAAAAATATGCAGGTATGGTCACCATCTGTCAGGCAGTGACGGATGCAGCGCAGATCGGCAAGAAACAGGCCATGCTTGGCACGGCACGCAAGCTCATCAAGGCGGGCATAAAGACGGCCATCATTACCATGGCAAGCCAGGGATGCATGGTTTTGCAGGGCGATGAGATCATCCGTGCGTATGCGCCAAAAGTGAAGGCGGTGGATGCCTCTGGCGCTGGGGCAACGTTTTCCTCGGGGTTTGTGTATGGCTATTTGAACGGTTGGAGTTTGGAAGACACGGTTCGGTTTGCAATTGCAGCGGCTTCGTTGAAGGTTACCCGTTCTGGGCTGGAGATGTTCCCCGTGCAAGAGATCCAGGGTTTGGCGCGCACCGTTCGCATCGAGCTCATGGTTTATCGCGGGGATCGCTTCCATACCATTCGTAAGTTGTTGCGTTTCCCGCAGAATAACCTTATTGTGAACAATGCCTTTGTGCAAGGTGGGCAGAAACTGGCCGAAAGGATTTTACCGAAGAAGAAAGTGGAACGCAGGAAGATCAAGAGATCAATGGTCGAATAATATTTATAAGGATGTGAAACCATGTCATTCGCTGCTTTACTTACTGAGGAACAGGTTGAGAAGGTCCACAATGCCTCGTTGGAAATTCTGGAGGAGGTTGGGCTGAAGGTTCGTTATGAACCCGCGCGCGAACTTTTTAAACAGCACGGTTGCAGTGTCGAAGAGGAACGCGTGAAGTTCCCGCGTGCCGTGGTGGAGAAATATCGCAAGATGGTTCCCGCCTCGTTCACTTTCCACGGACGTGACCCGAAGTTCGATAAAACGATCCCCCAGGATAGCCCGGTCATTGTTACAGCGAGTTCAGCGCCCGATATCATTGACCCGGTCACGGGTAGAGAGAGGCGCGCCGAGTCCGGGGATATTGCCCGGATTGCCCACCTCATCAACGAACTGCCGGGATACGACATCTTCTCCATTTCCACCTTGGCAGAAGATGCCCCCCCGGATCAATTCACAATCTCGCGCTTGTATCCGTCCATCAAGTATTGTCTCAAGCCTCTGCGTGTGACCACGACCAATATGAAGGATACCCTCAGTGTGATGGAGATGGCTTATATGGTGGCCGGCGGGGAGGAAGCCTATAAGGAGCATCCCTTCCTTACGCATCATTATTGCCCGGTGGTCTCACCGCTGACGATGGATAATCTTTCCACTGAGAATGTGATGTTCTTTGCACAACAAGGGCTGCCGGTATACCCGACCATTGTTCCCAACGCCGGGTTGACTTCGCCCATGTCGATGGCGGGCACGTTGGCACAGGGCAACGCCGAATTTTTATCTGCACTGTTGCTGATGCAAATGACCAGAGAAGGTACACCCACCATCTATGCCACACTGGGAACGGTGGCTGATATGCGCTCGGGTGCCTATACCTCCGGCGCCATCGAATGCGGTATGTTGCACATGGCCTTCGCGCAGATGGCTCGTTTTTACAATGTGCCTGCGGGCGGCTATGTGGGCCTAACCAATTCCAAGTTGAACGACGCGCAGGCAGGCTACGAAACCGGCATGTCTGGCGTGGCGGGGCTGCTCGGCGGCATGGATATGTTCAACATCGGCGGGTTGATCGATGCGCTCAAGACCTTTGATTTCGCCAAGGCAGTCATTGACGATGAAATGGCCCTGATGATGAAACGTCTCAAACGCGGCATCTCATTCAGTGATGAAGATATGGGCGTGGACCTGGTCAAGCAGATCGGCCCCGGTGGCTCGTTCATCACGGTCAAACATACCATCAGCCGCATGAAGACCGAAGCGGTGATGACCAAGATCGCCGACCGCGATGCCCGTACGATCTGGGAGAAGAAGGGTGCCACGGATATTCAAACCCGTGCCATGAAACGTGTGAAAGATATTATGACAAGTAATACCACGCCCTTAATCTCCCCCGAGGTCGATGAAAAGCTTCGCGCCGCTTTCCCGGGCCTGGTACCCGGGCTCTTGGAACCTATACCGTAAATACAGTAAGGAATGTGTAAAGGAAGATTGAATGTTTCGTTTTTTCAAACGCAGGGAAGATAAATTCCAAAGATTGATCGAGCAGCAAGCCTCTCTATCTTTTGAGGGTCTGCGGCTTTTGGTCAAATACCTCGAAACTGCCGAGGCAGATGTTGCTGAAGAACTCTCATTAAAGGAAAAAGAGGCGGATGAAGTTCGCCGCATCCTCATCGACGAATTGAATCGCACCTTTGTGACCCCCTTCGACCGTGAAGATATCTTTGCCCTCTCCCGCTCGATCGATGACGTGGTGGATTATGCCGACACCACCGTGGTTGAAATGGTCATCTTGAACGTCAAACCGACGCCATACATGCAGCGCATTGCTTCGCTTCTTAAGGATGCAGCCTATGAGATCTGGCAGGGCGTGCTGCGTCTGCCCAAGAATCCAAACGTCGCCCTGGACCATGCCCAACGCGCCAAGGCGCTCGAGAACCGGGTGGAGGCGGTCTACCGCGAAGCGGTGGCTGACCTTTTCAGCGGACCTGAGGATGTTCATCACGTGGTGGAGATGTTAAAACTGCGCGAAGTGTATCGTCACCTTTCCAATGCGGCAGACCGCGGCGATGAGGCCGCCAATATCATTGCAGATATTGTTGTAAAGAGAACATAACAGGATGTTAATATCCGGTTCACTGATCGTTGTTATTATGCTTGCATTGGTTTTCGAGTTCATAAATGGCATGCGTGACTCGAGCAATATCGTTGCCACCATGATCTCATCGCGCGCCTTTCATCCCCAAACGGCGCTTGGGGTGACCGCGGTTGCGGAATTCTTTGGCCCGATCTTGTTCGGAGTGACCGTTGCGAAGACGATCGGAAGTGACATCGTCTCCTCCGACGTCCTATCGCTTCTTGCCCTGACCGTGGGGTTGGTCGGCGCCATTTTGTGGAATCTCATCACCTGGTTCTTTGGCATTCCCAGCAGCTCATCCCATGCTCTGATCGGCGGTTTGATCGGCGCAGCATTGATCTCTTCCGGCTGGGAGGCGGTTAAGCTCTCCGGGTTGACCAGGGTTCTGCTGGCTTTATTCATCTCACCGGTGATCGGGTTTGCAGTAGGCTTTCTGATCTTGAAGATCGTTTACCTGTTATCGTTGAACGCAACCCCGAATATCAATAACTTCTTCAAACAAAGTCAGATGTTCACGGCCGTTGCCCTTGCATTCAGTCACGGCACGAACGATGCGCAAAAAACCATTGGCATCATTACCCTCAGCCTGATCATTGGCGGACAATTAACGGATTTCTCCGTGCCGTTTTGGGTGGTTTTGCTCAGCGCCGCAACGATGGCGGCAGGCACAGCACTAGGAGGGTGGCGGCTGATCCGCACTCTTGGCGGAAAATTTTATAAGATTCGCCCTGTACATGGTTTTTCGAGCCAGCTAACTTCCGGGCTCGTCATCCTTGGCGCTTCTGCGGTGGGACTGCCCGTCAGCACAACCCAGGTTGTAAGTTCCGCTATCATTGGGGTCGGGGCCTCCGAACGGTTTGGCAAGGTGCGCTGGGGGGTGGCAGGTGACATTTTGACGGCATGGTTGATCACTATACCGATCAGTGCGGTGTTTTCAGCAGGTATCTATTTCCTGCTTGCGCTTTTCAATGTTTCGCTTTGATCTTGGTCTTTAATTCAAGGTTCAACTAAAGCAGGTTTGACTTTGAATATTGATAATGCTAAAATGTTAACGGTTTGTTAACAAGATTGGAGGTGTCAGGAAAATAACAGCAGTAGCGCAAGTGACTTTGTTCGTTCGATGAATCCAAATAATATAAGGAGAAAGAGATGCGTACGAAGAAGTTAGCTTATCATTTGCTCGCCCTGTTTGTGATTGCTGCGACGGTGTTGTCTGCTTGTGGTGGCGGGGCTGAAACCCCGGCAGATGCCCCGGCTAGCGGCGACGCCCTATACGAAGCCGCAAAGGCCGAAGGCATGCTCTCCACGATTGCCCTTCCTCATGACTGGTGCAATTACGGCGGCGTGATCGACGCTTTCAAAGCCAAATACCCCGGTATTGAAGTTAACGAATTGAATCCTGATGCTGGTTCTGCAGACGAGATCGAAGCCATCAAAGCCAACAAGGACAACAAGGGTCCTCAGGCTCCTGATGTCATCGACGTTGGTTTTGCATTCGGAGAATCTTCCAAGGCGGAAGGCCTGATCCAGCCCTACAAGGTATCCACTTGGGATACCATCCCCGATGACGCCAAGGATCCTGATGGGTACTGGTACGGCGACTACTACGGTGTGCTGTCCTTCCTCGTAAACACCGATGTTCAGCCGGATGTTCCGCAGGATTGGGCTGACCTGCTCGATCCGAAATACAATGGACAGATCGCCCTCTCTGGTGATCCCCGTACTTCCAATCAAGCGATCCAGTCCGTGTATGCGGCTGCGCTTGCCAATGGTGGCTCCCTTGACAATCCCCAGCCTGGTTTGGACTACTTCGCTGAATTGAACGCCGCTGGGAACCTCATCCCGTTGATCGCCAATAACGGTCTCGTCGCCACCGGTGAGATTCCGATCCGCATCACTTGGGACTATAACGCCCTCGCTGCCATCGATACCTTCGAAGGCAACCCGAAGGCTACCGTTGTGGTTCCTGCTACTGGCCGCTTCGCTGGTGTATATGTTCAGGCGATCAGTGCCTACGCTCCGCACCCCAATGCCGCCAAATTGTGGATGGAATTCCTGTACTCGGACGAAGGCCAAATCTTGTGGATGGAAGGGTACTGCCACCCGATCCGCGAAGCAGATTTGCGCGCCCGTGGCGTCATTCCTCAGGAACTGCTGGACAAACTGCCTGACGTGAGCGGCGCTGTCTTCCCCACACTTGCCCAACTCAACGCTGCAGCAGAGTTGATCACTAAGAATTGGGACTCAGCCGTTGGTGCGGATGTTCAGGCCGCCCCGTAACCTGTAAATTTGATGTTGTAATGCGAGACCCTGCCATTTGGCGGGGTCTCGCCACAACAAGATAGGTTTTGAGGAAAATACCATGGCTCAAACCACTATTAAACCCGTTAAATCGCTTGCCGCACCAACAAATTGGAAGACTTGGCTGGGGGTGGTTCCATTTTTCCTTTTTGCTATTCTCTTTTTGTTTCTGCCTTCACTACGCTTGTTTACAGCAAGCTTTTCCAGCCCCGATGGCTCATTTACTTTAGACAATATTATCCAACTTGTTTCAGAACCATTCATCGTTAATGCATATAAATTGAGCATCCAGATCAGCGCAGTCACAGCGCTGGGGGGAGGCATCCTTGGATTTTTAATGGCATATTCAGTGACAGTCGGTGGACTTCCGAAACCTCTTCGCTCCGCCCTGATCACTTTCTCTGGTGTAGCTTCCAACTTTGCCGGCGTCCCCCTGGCTTTTGCATTCGTGGCGACTCTGGGACGTCAGGGATTTATTACTCATGTGTTACGGGATTACCTCGGAATAAACCTTTATGACGCCGGGTTTAATTTATATAGTTTTGCCGGTTTAAGTCTGGTCTATATGTACTTCCAATTCCCATTGATGGTGTTGATCATGGCTCCCGCTCTGGATGGGTTGAAGAATGAATGGCGTGAGGCGGCGGAAAATCTTGGTGCCAGCACCACACAATATTGGTTGAAAGTTGCCCTTCCCGTTCTCCTGCCTTCGATCCTTGGCGCGATGATTCTCTTGTTCGGAAATGCCTTCGGCGCCTATGCCACCGCCTATGCATTGACCGGCGGACGAATCGGTATCGTTACGATCCAGATCGGCGCACAGATACGGGGTGATGTCTTGTATAACCCCGGTCTTGGATATGCCATGGCGATCGGTATGGTATTCATTATGGCGATCTCATTGGCTGGGTACTCGTGGCTTCAAGCAAAGACCGAAAGGTGGCTGAAATGAGCTTTCTGTCCCGTTTACGCAGGTTCCCATTTTGGAGCTGGGTGTGGTTTATTGTTGGGGCATTGTATTTTATATTACCCCTGCTTGCCACATTTGAATTCTCGCTTACTTGGGACCCCGCAATTCCCTTTAAAGCATATCAAAGGTCATTTGAGGATAAGGATTTTTGGGAAACCTTTATATATTCAAATGTCCTAGCGCTTGCCACCATCCTTTTCAGCATTCTGTTGATTGTGCCGACCGCATACTGGATCCGCCTGCGCCTGCCGGAAGCGCGTCGCATTGTTGAATTCATCACCTTGATGCCGTTCGTCGTCCCGGCGATCATTCTCGTATTTGGCATGATCCGTATCTACAGCGCTCCATTCAATGTGCCGTTCACCGATATTCAGATCATGCAGCCACTGACAAATTTTAAAGCAGGCACCAACGTCTTGATCATTTCGGGATACATGGTGCTTGCTATGCCGTATATGTATCGCTCTGTGGATACAGGTATGCGCACCGTGGATATTCGTACTCTGACCGAGGCGGCTCAGAGTCTCGGCGCGAACTGGTTCGTCATCATTAGCAGGATCATCCTCCCGAACATTCGCTCGGCGCTCTTGAGCGGGGCTTTGCTCACTTTTGCCATTGTCGTCGGCGAAGTGACCCTCGCCTCCTTCCTCGGCGTGGATGCGTTTGGTCCATATCTTTTCCTGCTTGGCCAGCACCGGGCTTATGAACCTGCCGCGCTTTCCTTCGTCAGCTTTTTGCTTACATGGCTTGCCATGGGTTTGATTCAGCTTGTGTCGGGCGGTCAGGGGCAGGCCGCAGGCGCACACTAACCCCTACACGGAGAATTCCCAATGTCCTATTTGTCACTTTCGAATATTACAAAACAATTTGGCGATACAGTTGTGGTTGACAATTTCAACCTGGATATTGCCAAGGGCGAATTCGTTTCCTTCCTGGGCCCTTCAGGTTGTGGCAAGACGACCACTCTGCGTATGGTGGCTGGTTTTGAAATCCCCACCTCCGGCAGGATCACCCTCGATGGCGCGGATATTACTGAGAAGGCTCCCAATCAGCGCAACGTCGGCATGATCTTCCAATCCTATGCTCTCTTCCCAAACATGACCGTTGCTCAAAACATCGGCTTTGGCTTGAGCGTCCGCAAAGAGTCGAAAGAGATGATCAAACAGCGTGTGGACGAAATGATTGCCCTGATCAATCTTGAGAAACACGCCAATAAGTATCCCTATCAGCTCTCCGGCGGGCAGCAGCAACGCGTTTCATTGGCACGTGCGCTTGCGATTCAACCGCAGGTGCTTTTGCTGGATGAGCCGCTCTCTGCTTTGGATGCAAAGATTCGCGTTTCCCTTCGTGCTGAGATCCGTGCCATTCAGAAGAAATTGGGCATTACCGCCATCTTTGTAACTCACGATCAGGAAGAAGCCCTTTCCATCTCTGACCGCATCGTGGTGATGAACACCGGTTTGATGGAGCAGGTGGGCACACCGTTCGAGATCTATAACTTCCCTCAAACCCAATTTGTGGCGAACTTTGTCGGCTCGCTCAATACAGCCAATGCAGAGGTTTCAGAACCTGCCAATGGTCTTGTGAACGTGGACGGTGTACAACTCATTACCGCCTCGGACATCAAATCTAGGAAGAAGGGCGATGCGATTCGGGTTTCCATCCGCCCGGAACGTTTCAGTTTTGCCGATAATCAGAAGAAAGATAATGTCTTGGATTGCACAGTTGAGAACATCACCTTCCTTGGAGCGGTGGTGCGCATCCAGGTGAAGATCGGCAATGCCAAGTTCAACATGGATACCTTCAACAATCCTTTCCTTGAATTGCCCAAGATCGGCTCCAAACAGCAGGTGACCTGCTCAAAAGAAGCAGTTTTGGTTCTGGACGAATAATCTCTTTGCATGGAAAATCGGAAGTCTTCAAGACTTCCGATTTTTTTATTGAGGTAATCATGAACAAAGTCATCCTTGTCTTGTCCGATGCCCTGCGCTACGACACAGCGGTCGCCAATATGGGTTATCTCGGGCATCTGGTGGAATATAAAAAAGCCAGCTTGTATAAGATCATTGGTGAGTTACCGAGCATGTCGCGCCCGATGTATGAGAGCATCCATACCGGAATGCCCTCCAGCGAGAATGGCATCGTTGCTAATTCGATCGTGAGACTTTCCAATCAGCCAAATATCTTTCGATCAATACGAGAAGCGGGTAAAGTGACTGCCGCCGCAGCGTATTATTGGTATTCCGAGTTGTACAACCGCGCGCCTTATGATTCCATTGACGACAGGGAAGTGGACAACGCTTCACTCAACATCCAACACGGACGGTTTTACACGCAGGACGAATATCCCGATATTGAGCTTTTCAACACCGCCGCGCATCTCGTCCGTAAATTTTCTCCAGATTATCTTCTACTTCACCCCATGGGCATGGACTATCACGGTGAGACCTACGGTTCCGACACGAAGGAGTATCGCAACCATGCCATTTACCAAGATTCAAAACTCGCGCCACTCCTGATGGAATGGCGCGAGCGTGGTTACACAATTTTCGTAACGGGCGATCATGGCATCAATGCCGATGGGGGGCATGGCGGCACCACGCCCGAGCAGAGAGACGTTCCCTTTTTTGTGATTCAGCCGTCCCTTAAGGGAAGAGGCGAGACGGGTGAGATCA
>JAEURI010000189.1 GCA_016789225.1 Anaerolineales bacterium | reverse complement strand
GCTCAATGCGAGCTTGCGTATCTCTTGTTGTCTTTTCGGTTAACGGACGCCATTTACCATGGTCAATGGTCTGCGGTCCGCCGTCCAATACTTGAAACTCCAACACCGTACTTTTATTCCGCGGCAACGTTCTCTGCACACGATAAATATTGCCTTCATACGAGAATGTCAATGCAACTTCCGCTGCCTTCACATCCTGACTCAGATTGATAACATCCGTCCCCTTGCCGCGCGCCTCCCCGAATAACGACCAGGTAAACGCATCTAACAACGAAGACTTGCCCGCCCCGTTATGACCCGAGATACAGGCAAGATCCACCGCCTCAAAATCCAGTTCAACGGGATCATGATACGAAAGAAAACCAGCAATGCGAAGATGAAGAGGAATCATGGATAGTTGCCCAATCTCATGGATTATAATCGAACCATTATGCTGGACGCCGACACTCCCCGAACACGCCGCCGCATGCGGCTTCTTGCTGTAGTCATTGCCACCATTCCCTGCTACTGCGCCGGATTCATTGCCTTATCCTTTGCCCCCAACCCACGCGAAGCCACCTCAACCCCCACCATTACCGTGACGGGAACCATTTTCACTCCCACACCCATTGTCAGTGGTACGCCGCCCATCGTAACAGGCACCATTACCAACACCCCTACCATCACCGCCACCCCAACGACCACCAATACCCCCACCATCACGCCTACCCCCTTCCAACCCAGCACAAATACTCCTTCTCCATCACCCACCTTCACGCCGTCTGTTACAGCGTCCATTACGCCCACTCTTACCCCATCCCAAACCCCAACCCCGACATTTACGCCGTCCATCACACCTACTTCCACGCCCACCAATACCCTCACACCAACGTCCACGCCCACGGCTACACCAACCCCAATCACACCATCCCCAACCGCATTTAGTACAGCGACACCATGAGTGACATCCTCCCTTTTCTAAAATCCCTCATCTCGGTTTCCGGAATTTCCGGATTTGAAGCCCCCGTGGCGGACCTCATCCAGAAGAAGTGGACTCCGCTGGTGGATGAGTTTTCCCACAACAATCTCGCCTCGGTTCTCGGACTGAAGCGGGGTACGCTAAAGAAAAGCCTTCGCCCCGCCGATACATCTCCCCGCCCATCCGTTCTGATCGCAACTCACATGGATGCCATTGGCATGCTGGTCACTCGCATCGTGGATGGTTTCATCTACATCACCAATGTGGGCGGCATCGACTCGCGCGTCCTGCCGGGCACCCCGGTCACTGTGCATGCTTCTGGGAGCAAAGAAGAACTGTATGGCGTGATCGTCATGCCGCCAGTCAATCTGCTGCCAGATGGTGAAGGTGGCGGAGTCATTGCCATGAAGTATCTCTTCGTGGATACGGGACTCACTCCCAGCGACGTCTCGAAGCGGGTCCGCATCGGCGACAGAGTCTCTTTTGGTACAGAACCAGTTGAAATGGCAGGCGGATGCGTAAGCGGTCACACCCTCGATAACCGCGCTTCCGTCGCCGCGCTCACCATTTGTCTCGAAGAACTTCAATCCAAATCGCACCTATGGGATGTGTGGGCCGCAGCCATGGTCCAGGAAGAGACTACCTTCGGTGGCTCTTACACGGCTACCTATCAAATTCGCCCCACCATCGCCGTTGCTGTCGATATGACCTTCGGCCAGGGCACTGGTTCCAGTGGATATCAAACCTTCCCCATCGGCAAAGGCGTGACGCTCGGCATCGGCCCCAGTGTTCACCCGTTTATTTACAAACGCTTCAAGGAAGTGGCTGAACGGATCGAGATTCCCATTGCCGACGACCTGATGCCCGAATATTCCTCCACAGATGCGGATGCCATGCAGTTGACTGCCGATGGCGTGCCGACCATGGTGTTGAGCATTCCTCAACGATATATGCACACTCCGGTGGAACTGGTGGCCATCAAGGACATTCAACGCGCGGGGCGATTGCTGGCTGAATTCATCGCATCTCTCGAAGCGGATTTCATTGAAAGAATTGTTTGGGATTAAGTACCGCGAATTTCAGTTTGCGATTGCAAACGCAAACTAAAGTTCGCAGTACAAGAGAAACTATGCTAACCATCGGCTCTCAACAAATAAAACTGCTCGAAAAACTATGCAATGCCATGGCGGTCTCCGGCGATGAAGGCGAAGTACGCCGCATCGTGTTGGAAGAGGTCAAACCCTATGCTGACGAAGTGAAGGTGGATGCGCTGGGAAGTGTGCTCGTCCGTAAAAAAGGGGCGGGCCGAAAACCTTTGCGCGTGCTGCTCGACGCACACATCGATGAAGTCGGGTTCATGATCGTTCACGACGATGGCGACGGGTTCTATCAATTCCGAACTGTCGGCGGGATCGATGAGCGACACCTGGTCGGCAAACAGGTCATCGTCGGCAAGGAACACGTCCAGGGTGTAATTGGCGCAAAACCGATTCATCTAACCAGCGCCGAAGAACGCAGCCACACTGTGGATGTGGAGTCCATGCGCATCGACCTGGGACCGGACGGCAAAGCCAAAGCGGGCGACCGCGCCACCTTTGCCACAAAGTTCAAACGTGTCGGTCCATCCATCATGTCAAAATCCATCGACGACCGCATCGGCGTTGCCATTCTGATCGAACTGCTGAAAAATGCTCCGGACAATATCGAACTCTGTCTTGCATTTAGCGTACAGGAAGAGATCGGCCTGCGCGGCGCGACGGTGGCGGGATATTATTTCAATCCCGACCTCGCCATTGCCATCGACTCCACACCCGCGCGCGACCTGCCCGATTACGATGGCAGGGAAAATTACACCTACAACACCAAACTTGGTTTAGGGCCTGCAATTTATCCGGTTCATGCGCCTGTCATCAGTGATCCGCGTCTAGTGAAGTTCCTGGCCGAAGTAGGTACAAAACATAAGATCCCCTACCAGTTCCGCCAGCCCGGCGGAGGCGGGACTGATGCAGGCGCGATCCAACAGGCGCGCGCGGGTGTGCCGGTGGTTTCAGTTTCGGTGCCGCATCGCTACACCC
>JAEURI010000180.1 GCA_016789225.1 Anaerolineales bacterium | reverse complement strand
CCTGGCAGGAATCGTTCTTTCCCTTTATCAGAGAAAAATATTTCCCTTCCTTTGGGTGGTGTTTGTCACCTTTTTGGGCGGCGTGATGACCGTAGGAACACCCAGCTCTTCTCATTTCATCCCGGTCATCCCGGCCTTATGCTGGTTGGTTGCCATTCCCATCAAAAACATTCTGGAGACAAAATGGCCATATGTGGCTTACCTGCTCCTGGCGGGAATCCTTCTGACCGACCTGAACTTTTACTTTGTGATCTATACCAGCAACCCATCCTATGATTTTCGCCTGACCTTTCCCACGCTTGCTCCATGATCGTCCATCCGATGCGCTTGCCATTTCGTAATTGATACAACAAGCGGTAAAATCCTTATTATGAAGCATCTATGGTCACCCTGGCGTATGACATACATCGAGAACAACAAAAAAGAATCAGGCTGCGTATTTTGTAACGCACAAGCGCGTGAAGACAATGCAGAGAATTTGATCGCCTTCCGCGGGAACCATGCCTATGTGATCCTCAACCGCTTCCCCTATACCAGCGGACATTTGATGGTCATTCCCTTTGTACATATCTCCAACCTCGAAGAACTGAATGCAGAGACCCGCGCCGAAATGATGGAACTGACCTCGCGCTGTACGACCATTCTGCGCGAAACATACCGGACTCAATCGTTCAACGTCGGCGTCAACATCGGGGAGGCCGCGGGCGCAGGCGTGCTCGGGCATGTTCATATTCACATCGTGCCGCGCTGGGCCGGTGATACGAACTTCATGTCCTCGGTCGGCGAGACGCGCGTCCTGCCCGAAGCGCTGGAGGATACCTATACGCGGATCAAAGCGGCATTTGAACAAAGATAATTTTTGTGACCGGGGGATGGAATCAGGAGACCTTATGAAACGTGCCAGAAAAAATCTTTTTTTGATTCTGTTCGCCCTGATAGCCGGGCTTGCCATCACATCCTGCCTGGGGCAGGATAATTTCGATTCACCCGTACTCACATCCACAGCAATAACACCCACACAAGGCACACCGTTGCCCACGCTATCCCCCACTCCGCAAGGTTTTGCCTCTCCATTTACCTACGGACCCGACCCTCAAGATTTTCCAGCAGACGTTAACCCGCTGACCGGCCTGCAACTCAAAGACCCGAGTCTTCTGAGCACGCCCGCCATGATGATGTCCATTTCGCATTTTCCGGTTGCGGCCCGCCCGCAGGCCGGGCTTTCGTTTGCGCCCTGGGTCTTCGAGTTTTCCATCACCGAAGGCGCCACTCGTTTTCTCGGCGTGTTTTACGGCGCATTCCCTGAACCGGAGATTCCCGTCACCGGCGATTGCGCAGTGCGGCGTGAGCCCTTCGTACAAACGTCAACGATCCTGGGCAGCCGCATCTGGCTCGACGAGAATCAAAACGGGATGCAGGAAGATTATGAAAAAGGGGTCGGCGGTATCTGTGTCAATTTATATGACCCATCCGGGCAGATGCTCCAGCAAACCACCAGCGACTCGAACGGCTATTATGGCTTCAACGTTCAGCCGGGAATATACAGCGTCGAGTTCAAACTTCCGGCATGGTTAAGCTTTACGGAGAAAAATGTTGGGGATGAGAATCAGGATAGTGATGTGGATCCAGCCACGGGCCGGGCAGAGGCGGAAGTTGGATCCGCGCTTCCATACCTCGACGCAGGCTTGATCCCTTCCGAGAAGGTGAATCCACCTGTAAGCGAATCCAACCCATTGCCCGCTGCCGAGGTGGGGCCCATCCGCTCGGGGCGTTTGATCTATATTGACATTCATGATTTCTTTCCCAGCTCGTGCTTCGTTTTTGCATCTGCCACCCCGCAGATATTGCCAATGCTGCCGCAATGTTATCTCGTGCCACACGATGAAGCCAGCGGCGGTGCAATGGTGACGATCGAAAAGATGAAAGCACTCGCCGAAGAAAACCGCGATTCGCGTTCAGATGATTTCACTTACGCCAGCAATGTATTTTCCGAAACACCGCCTGCGGGCGGACTGGTCGCAAATAAAATTGACGTGTATGTGGCTTATCTCAATCAATCAGCATGGGTGTACGACCCGCTCTCCGGCTCCTACTGGCGTTATGTGGACGATACGGTCTTTGAGAACGCCGGGATCTTGCACCCTGAAATCGACCGGTTGACTGGCAGGCAGTTGCAATTCGAGAATATCATCGTGCTGGA
This sequence comes from Anaerolineales bacterium, assembly GCA_016789225.1. Classification (GTDB taxonomy): domain Bacteria; phylum Chloroflexota; class Anaerolineae; order Anaerolineales; family Villigracilaceae; genus Villigracilis. Next base: position 3,809 of record JAEURI010000180.1, on the reverse strand, counting down.
AGTGGAACAGGAAGTATATAAATACAAGGGCGAGGTCATGCCTGCCATCCTCGAACCCTACATGGAACTTGGCAGCGGCGGTTTTGCCTATCTTTTCCGCGACGGGATGAAGTATGACATCCGCTGGAGCACCCAGGCACACGACTACGAAAAGGAAACTGGTCAAGCGCGCCCGATCTATTTTGTGGATGCCGAAGGGAATCCCGTTCCGCTCAAACCCGGGCGGACCTGGCTCTTCGTCTCCACCCCGTATTCGTTCGTCACCAACCAAATGGACGGCAGCTGGAACGTGAGATTTATGCCGCCCGAAGGCTCGCAATAAACTGGAGGAAGCATGCACTCGTATGTCCGTTCGTTGAAATCGCTGTTCGAGCAAAACGCAAACCCCGCAAACGCCGGGCCGATGAAAAAATACATGCGTGATCAGTTCGAGTATTTGGGGATCAAGAGCCCGCAATTCAAGGAATTGCTGCCTGAATTCATCAGGCAAAACGGATTGCCGCCCATTCAGGAGCTCGATAGAATTGCCCGCGAATTGTGGAACCTGCCCCAGCGCGAGTTTCAATATCTTGCCATCGGTCTCATCGGCAAAATGGAAAAACAACTGGGCGAAGATTTCATCACCACTCTTGAATATCTCATCACAACCAAATCCTGGTGGGATACTGTGGATACGATAGCGGGTCATAGTGTAGGGGTGATGTTCAAACGCTTCCCCAAGGTCAAGGCAAAGTATCTGAAAAAGTGGCGCAAGTCCGAAAACTTCTGGCTCAGGCGCACAACTCTACTCTTCCAGCTTGGTTATAAAGAAGAGACCGATTTCGAGCTGTTGTGCGAAATCATCCGCGAAAACCTCGGCTCGGACGAGTTCTTCATCAACAAGGCCATCGGCTGGGCGCTGCGCCAATATGCATGGACCGATCCCGCACCTGTAAAGAAGTTCGTAAAGGCCACGAAGGAACTGCATCCATTAAGTAGACGCGAGGCGTTGAAGAACATTGGATAGTTCACCTGATGCCGTAGGGGCGATATCATACCCTTGTGGTACCCGTCCGAGGTCATGATAGCCTCGGATGTTTTTTGTATATTTTTGAATCATCGCCACGCTTGTATAATAAGACCAAACCACTCTATATTCCTAACCGTCGCGGATGGTTGGGGGTGGGTATAAACTCAATGGAGAATCTTATGATACCGCGTCGCTTTTTCTATCTCATTCCTGTCATTGCGTTGATGTTTTCCCTGTTCGGCAGTGTGGCAAAAGTTACTTCTGTCAGTGCCGACATTCCCACAGGGCTTACCGCCACAGACTGGTCGCAGATTCTAGCCTTGCTCCCACCTGCGCAAGAGGCCTACCTCAAGGCATCCAATACCAATACACTTGACTTGTTTGGCGACTCCGTCGCCGTCTCCGGGGATACGATTGTGGTGGGCGCTCCTGAGGAAGGCATTCCGCTTGCCGGTGACTCCGGCGCGGCCTATGTTTTCACCCGCAGCGGCGGGGTCTGGAGCCAGCAGGCTTACCTCAAGGCATCCAATCCTGAGTTTGGTGACCATTTTGGCTACTCCGTCGCCGTCTCCGGAGATACGATCGTGGTGGGGGCCTGGCAGGAAGATAGCAACGCCACTGGCGTGAATGGGAATCAGGCCGATAATTCGGCAGATTTTGCTGGCGCAGCTTATGTCTTCACTCGCAGCGGTGGGGTCTGGAGCCAGCAGGCCTACCTCAAGGCATCCAATACCGGGGCAGATGACAATTTTGGTATCTCTGTCGCCGTCTCCGGGGATACGATTGTGGTAGGAGCTTATGCGGAAGACAGCAATGCCACTGGCGTGAATGGGGATCAAACGAATAATTCCGCAACCGACTCCGGGGCAGCCTATGTCTTCACCCGTAGCGGCGGGGTTTGGAGCCAGCAGGCGTACTTAAAAGCCTCCAATACTGATGAGCTTGACGTGTTCGGCTATGTCGCCATCGATGGCAATACGATCGTGGTGGGAGCTTATGGTGAAGACAGTAGTGACACCGGCGTGAATGGGAACCAGGCCGATAATTCCGCATCCAAGTCCGGGGCGGCGTATATCTTCACCCGCAGTGGTGGGGTCTGGAGCCAGCAGGCCTATCTTAAGGCATCCAATACTGGGACAATTGACGGTTTTGGTGAATCCGTCGCCGTCTCCGGGGATACGGTCGTAGTGGGGGCTCCCTTCGAAGACAGCAACGCCATTGGTGTTAATGGCGATCAAGCAGACAATTCTGTTTCCGGCTCTGGCGCAGCCTATGTCTTCACCCGCAGCGGCGGGGTCTGGAACCAGCAGACCTACCTCAAGGCATCCAACACTGGGTATGATGACTATTTTGGCAACTCTGTCGCCGTCTCCGGGGATACGATCGTGGTGGGGGCATATCGTGAAAGCAGCAACGCCACCGGCGTGAATGGGGATCAAACGAATAATTCCGCAACCGACTCCGGGGCAACCTATGTCTTCGCCCGCAACGGCGGGGTCTGGGGCCAGCGGGCTTATCTCAAGGCATCCAATACTGGGGCAAGTGACTTATTTGGCTACCCCGTCGCCGTCTCCGGGGACATAATCGTGGTGGGGGCGGTATGGGAAGACAGCAACGCCGTGGGCGTGAATGGAAACCAAGCGGATAATTCTGCAGGCAACTCCGGTGCGGCCTATGTGTTTGCGACCCCCTCCACCTTCAGCGATGTGCCTTTGGACTACTGGGCTTGGAAGTACATTGAAAGCCTGTATAACTCCGGCATCACCGGCGGATGCTCCACCAATCCATTGAACTACTGTCCCACCCAGGCGGTCACTCGCGCTCAGATGGCGGTCTTCCTATTGAAGGGGATTCACGGCTTGTCTTTCGCTCCGCCTGCGGTGAATGGCAGCACCGGCTTTAACGATGTGGCTGTCGATTATTGGGCCGCGGCGTGGATCAAGCAGCTAGCAGCGGAAGGCATCACCGGGGGATGCGGGAATGGTAATTACTGCCCCGAGAACACAGTCACGCGCGACCAGATGGCGATCTTCCTGTTGCGAGCCGAACATGGCTCGGCCTACACTCCACCGGATGTCAATGGAAGCACGGGCTTTGCCGATGTGCCGGTTGATTACTGGGCTGCGGCGTGGATCAAGCAATTGGCGGCAGAAACTATCACCGGTGGATGTGGAAGCGGGGTGTATTGTCCGTCCAACCCGGTCACCCGTGATCAGATGGCGGTCTTCCTGCAACGCACGTTCTATTTGCCGCTGCCATAGCAAAGAAACATGTAATGAAGAACATCCGAAGTCGGAGGGCTTCGGATGTTCTTTTCGCGCAAGATACATATGAATATGCCTACACGAAAATAATTTCGGGGATTTCGTAAAGAAATTGCAACCTCGGATTTTGACACAATTCGTCCAAAAAGGGTAAAATCTAGCCTGACTAGCCAGAAGTAATCTGGCTTATTAAAGGAGGCACCTCCCATGGAAGCCGTTTGGCAAATACAGGACGCGAAGAACAAACTTAGTGAAGTCATCACGTGTGCAATCAAACAAGGCCCGCAACTCATAACAAAACATGGCGAAAAAGCCGCTGTCGTGATCTCTTACATCGAATACGAAAAACTGCGTAAATCGCAGGGAAAGCTTTCTGAATTTTTTAGCACCTCCCCTCTTGCCGGTATTCATCTTGACCTGAAACGAGATAAATCCCTGCCGCGCAGGGGCATCACTTTATGAAGTATCTGCTCGACACATCCGTTATATCGGAATTAATCTCCAGCCAGCCCAATCCAAAAGTAGTCGCCTTTGTT
>JAEURI010000163.1 GCA_016789225.1 Anaerolineales bacterium | reverse complement strand
AGTTAGTCCATTTCTTCATGCAGGATGCGGATGTTTGTCATGAAAAAAGCCGCCCTGATGGACGGCTTTGATTTACTCATTAATTGTGATGTTACAACCCGACCCTCCCGCCAAATGAATACACATTGAACCTGTGCTTTCTCGCGTAACCGATTAATGTAATTCCATATCGTTCTGCCATCTCAATCGAAAGCGATGATGGCGATGTGCGCGAGATTAAAATGGGTGCGTTGAGCTGGGCCGCCTTTTGCAACATTTCAGAACTGATGCGCCCGGTGGTGATCAGGATGCGATTCTCGGGCCAGACATTTTGCATCAAACATAGGCCTGCGATTTTATCGAGTGTGTTGTGCCTGCCGATGTCATCTGCTGCAAAGATGACTTTTTCGCCATCGCTCAACGCGGAGGTATGGACGCCGCCTGTATCGCGATATAGTTCCTGCGACTCGAATAACTTCTCCACCAATTCCATGATCGCTTCCGGCTCGACCTTGAACCTGTTCGCTGAAAAATCGACATTTGGTTTCGCCAGGAGGTCAACAGCCGTCACACCGCCTGTACAGCCGGAAGTCCTGCGCCAGTTCGTCGGCTGTTCCACGGAGCGATTCAACCAGACATCCACGTTATCGCCATGCTCGCACAAGCGGACGTCTGCCACTTCTTCCATGGATTTGATGATGCCTTCATTATATAAAAAACCGACGGACAGCGCTTCCAGTTGAATGGGCGTACACATAAAAGAGATCCACACCTGACCATTTACAGTCAGCGAGACCGGCGTCTCGACGATGGTTTCCGCATCGTGGTGCTCCCATTTTTTGAACTCGTATCGTTCGTACTCAATCGCTTTTCGTGGAGGAATCATACGTACTCCATAAACCAATAAGGTGTTCGATCTCGGCTTTCATACGTGCCGCGGCTTTGTCTGAATTTCGATGCACCTTGCAAAACACATCCGGGTCGGCGAGGAAGGCGCCCAGGCAGGCATCGGTGCATAAGCGGATAAGCTTTCCGCGATGCTGGGCAGAGGGAAAATACTGCGGGTCGGTATCCCGGAAGATTCGCCCGCACAGGGTGGCAAACGCCTTGGGCCTGGCGCGTTCTATGCTCATGAGGCTACTTCCGCGATGAAGACTTCGAATGGAGCGATGGTCAGTTTTTCGGCCTTGTGGCTTGCTGTTGAGCGAACTGCGCTGGAAAAGAGCGTATACAGGGTTTTATCCTTTGCCCCTTTTACATTGGAAAAATCCAGATCAAGTCGATTCTCTGAATAGTTCAAAATCACCAGGGCTGTTTGATTTTCCGATATACGAAGGAATGCAAAATAGTCCTGTGCGTTCTCGTGAAGCGGAGTATATTCACCTTCGATCAAAGCAGATGAGCTTTTCCTGACCTTGAGCAGGCGCTTGTAATAATTCAAGAGAGAGGCGGGGTTTTGCTCCTGTTCCCAGACATTAATACCTTCTCTGTAATTCGGGTTGATCGGTAACCAGGTTTCCACGCCATCGGGTGAAAACCCGGCATTGGGTTTGTTTGACCAGTGCATGGGCGTGCGGTTCTTGTCGCGGGTCATTTCGGCGGTGCGGATCATGGCTTCCTCCGGGTGAACACCCATATCGGTGACGATGGCGTGATAATACCAGGAGCCCATCGTATCGCGGACCTGGGAGATATCGGTCAGCATGTAGTCGGTCATACCGATCTCTTCGCCGTTATAAAGGTAGGGAGTGCCTTTCAAGGTGAGCACCAGGGCAACATTCAGGCGGGCGAGTTCGGTATCGTGGAGTTTATCCCCAAAGCGCGAGTAGATGCGGGAACAGTCATGATTCCCAAGTGTGTTGCAAGGCCAGCCTTTGTTGGACAAAGCATTCAATTGTTGCAGGCGTTCGGTTTGATTCTGGCGGATGTGCCCCGGCGTGATGTGTTCGGTACGCATTAAGGGAAAATTGAAGACGAGATGCAATTCATCGCTGCCGTTCCCCATGTAGGCAATGTTGTCATCTTCGCCAACGAGCATTCGGTCGCCTTCATATTCGTCGAGAATGGCGCGAAGTTCCTTCATGAGTTCATGGGTTCCAGGCTGCCCCCACTGGTTTTTGAACATGTCGGCCCAATACCTATCCTTGAGCTTTTTCTCTTCGTCGGTTTGAGCCAGCTCGGAGAAACGACGCAATTCGGCCAGGTTCATGGGAACGTTGTGAGGGGTAAGGCCCGGGTCTTCGTAGATCGTACCGATGGCGTCGAGGCGGAAGCCATCCACGCCGAGGTCGAGCCAAAAGTGGACGGCGTCCCACATGGCTTGTTTGACTTCCGGATTGTGCCAATTCAGGTCAGGCTGCTGTTTCATGAAGTAATGATAGTAATACTGGTTTCGTTCGGGAACGTAGGTCCATGCCTCGCCATCGAAACAGGATTGCCAGTTGTTTGGCGGCGCATCCATCCAGACGTACCAATCGGCCTTGGGGTTGTCGCGGCTGGATTTTGACTCCAGGAACCAGGGATGTTCGTCAGACGTGTGATTCAATACCAGGTCAAGAATGACGCGAAGATTTCTTTTGTGTGATTCGCTGAGGAAGTTTTTGAAATCTTCCAGGGTGCCGTATTCTGGCGCGACGCCCGTGTAATCGGAAATATCGTAGCCGCAGTCCCAGTTCGGGGATGGGAAATGAGGCGAGAGCCAAAGAGCGTCCACGCCGAGGTCTTTGAGGTAATCGAGCTTTTGAGTGATGCCGATGAAGTCACCGATGCCGTCCCCATTCCCGTCCGCAAAGGAGCGTGGATAGATCTGATAAAAAACAGCGCTTTGCCACCATTTAAGAGAGGTCATTTCAATTAGTTCCTTTTCGTTTAAAATTTTAAAGGCGGGCAAGTTAAAACGTTGAACCTTTTACCCTTCCAACTTTCCAATAATCTTTACACAATCATGCTTGAAAACTTCATCCTTGTGCGGCGCATCGACCATTTCACCGCTCAAGTCCTGGCCGGGGAAGTGTAAAAATTCGTGCATGCCGGTGCGCCATTTGGGACATTCAGTTACATCGTAAACGATGCCGTTGTGGGCGATCCACATGCGCGAGCCGCGTTCGCCGGTATTACGTTTGAGTTCGAGTATGGAAACAAGACGGTCGGGGATCATGAGGGATTAAAGGTCAGCCCATCGGGCAGGTAATACTTTATATAGTCAAGCAGGGAGTAAATGATAAGAGAACAGCCGAACATCTCCACTGATTCTTCCAGGCTGGCGACCACGGCGTAGGTGTAGTTCTTCAGGCCGAGGTTGGCGGCGAAGTAACCGCTGACCATCTCTCCGCCGATCACGCCGCCCAGGTACACCGCCAGAGAAAAGAAAAAAAGCAGCTTGAATTTTTTTCCGAGGTGCAGGAAGAACATCAGGTAGGTTAACCCAAATAGGGCGACAACGATCATGCCGGGGATGATCCAGGCAAAATAGAAGATGCCCTCCGTGCCGAAGATGGCACGCATGGGTTTGATGAGCTTCTCATGCAGAGACGCGACTTCATCCACCGAGAGCAGGAAGAAAATAAGCGCGAGAAGGTTCCAATGAATCCGGAACTTGTCCTTGACGGTATTCTTCCAGGCGCCGATGCCTGCCAGTAACAGCGCAGGGATGAAAAGCAGCAGCGCGTTGATGTAAGTGGGAACATTGCCTTCAAAGTCTAGAAAGAAGGAATTGATCATCAGGTCGATCAGAAATTCATGCCAGGCGCCGCGAATATCGGCCACGCCGAAGAAACGCATGTGTTGCCCCCAGATGCTCAGGGCGACCAACAGGATGACGACAGCAAATAAAACGATGAGGAGGCGCTTGGGGGAGAGTTTGATGGATGGAATTTGGTTTGTCATGGAAGCCTTCGGGTGCGATTATATCGTTTAAACAGAGGCAGGATTCGGGTCAGTTCGAGGCGGGGACGATCACCGTGCGCACGTCACTTCCGAATCGTTCGAGTTCATCCAGGGTGGCATTGATGGCATCCGCATCGAGCGGCACGGTCTTGCTGACGATGTGCGATGTATCGAGAATCCCTTTTTGTGCCATCTCGATGAGGAGCGGCAATTCCTGCAAATGATGATCGTTCGAGCCGATCAACTCGACCTCGTTGCCGAGTAGTTCGGTATAGGTTTGAATTTCGAGTGGCTGTTTGGAAAGCCCAACGATGACCACGCGCGCCATCACGCCTGCTACTTGCATAGCCTGCTTCATCGTTTGCGGCAGGCCAATCATTTCGATGGCGACATCCACGCCTTTGCCGTGAGTTTGTTTTTTGATCTCAGCGACGGCGTCCACTTCTTTGGCGTTGATCGGAATTGCGCCATGTTGTTTTGCAAGTTCCAATTTTGATGGATTGATGTCCACGGCATAAACTTCGATTGCGCCGAAGGCTTTTGCGAGTTGAATGGCAGATTGACCGAGTCCGCCCGCGCCGAAAATTGCCACACGTTCCCCAGCCTTGAGGCGGCTCTTGCGCAGCGCATGGAAGGCGGTCGCGCTGGCGCACATCAACGTTGCGCCCTGCTCGAAGGGAATCTCATCAGGCAAATGAATCGCATTGCGGGCGGGCACGGCAATATATTCGGCATATCCGCCGTTCGTATAATGCCCGATCATCAAGACCTTTTCGCAGAATTGGTCGTTGCCCGTGGAGCAGTGATAGCAATCACCACAGGAGAGGTTGTAATGCAGGCAGACACGCTCGCCGACTTTTACATGGCTTCCCTGAGCGCCGACCCTTTCCACCACGCCCGCCACCTCATGCCCCAGCGTGAGCGGAACCGGTCGCACCGGCGAAATGCCCGCGCGGTAATGCGCATCGGAATGACACACGCCCGCGGCTCTCACCTTCACCAAAATATCCCGCTCGCCAATTTCTGGCACGGGAATGTCCTGCATTTGCAACGGCTGATTAACGCCGATAAATCGAACGGCTTTCATGGCTCCTCCAGGTTGAGTGGTGTGGGTGGGGATTATAAAGGAAATAAAAATCTCCTGAAACGTCAGGAGATTTCGATTTTAACGCAAAGTCGCAAGGGCGCTAAGAAAAATTACGCTTGGCGACTTGGCGTCTTTGCGTTAAGTCTGGTTTTAAATCTGCAACCCAATATCAAACACCGCCGAATACCCTGAACCATTCTGCGTCACATTCAACAGCAACTGACTTCCGCCATTCCCGTAAATCCCATCCCGGTCATTGCGCGTATTACGTTCCCTGCGCTGATTGTATGGTTCCTGTGAATACACCTGGTCGGTAAAGGTATCGTCGAAGAACAACTGCGAGGTGAAGTCATAGCCATTGATGCGGATCTTGAAATGAATATGCACCGTGCGCCCCGGATACCAGCCCGGGTAAATGGTCACGAACTTTGCCCCTCCGTTCGCGTCGGTGATTTGATATCCGCGCAGGAACTTTTTGCCCTGTGCATTTTCCACATCTGAATACGCGCCGAAAGCATCGCAATGCCAAATATCCACCTGGGCATTTGGCATTGCGACGCATCCGTTCGCGCTGACTTGAGAGACATTGAAGGTCAACTCCAATGGCGCACCTACAGACACGGCTCCGTCACTGGGATCCGTGCGGATGTCCGAGCGGTTGAGCATTTCATCCACAAAGTAGGGGCCTTCGGTCATTTCAGGGCGCACCACGCATGCAGGTAATGGAACGCTTGTAGATGCAGCGGCAGTCGTCGGCGCGGTCAATGAGGCGGGGATGGATGTCGGTAAAGATGTTGGTAAAGTTGTAGGGGAAAGCGTTTCAATTACTTCCGGCGCGCAGGATGCCAATAAAGTCGCCGCGCTGCCCAGCCCTAAAATTTTCAGTACGTCTCTGCGGCTGAGGATCGTACCAATTGGTTTATCGTCGTTGTCCATGGGTTCTCCTTATTAAAGTTACCCTAGTGTATACAACGCGATTAATAGACGTATGAAGAAAGTGTGTTTATTTTGTGAGCGTTATTTCTTCCAATAATTCTTCATCAACTCGCTGGCCCACTCCGGCTGATGGACTTCCTCCCTCGGCAGAAACTCGCGCATGACCGGTTTGATGTCGAGGACGGGCGTGCCGTCGATGGCGTCCAAGCCCTGCACGTGGAGTCGACGACCCTCGCGCCTCAGAATCTTAACGACGGTTGCTCCCAACCGATTGGGCCTGTTCTTCCCCCGTTGGCTGAGAATCCCTACCTTGGGCCAATCCACATTGTTGCGCGGATGCCGCGAGCCGGTTTCTATCTTTGAGTCAGGCACGAGATGAAAATAATAGATCACCTCGGCATGTGAAAAACTCTCGATCTCGAACAATGCCTCCTCTGGCATCGAAGAGTCCAGCTCGATGATAGACTCAACTTCCCCCCAATTATCATCCTCGATCTCCACACGGCTGTTTTTGACAATTCCGATTGGCATCAACTGGATCATCTTATATCTTCCTGATGAGATCGCCTGTTTTGAATTCGCCGCTTTGCACCACCCTGGCATTGATTCCACGCATGCGGAGTGGCTTATTTTCTGTCATGCTGATAAATTTCAACGCATCTACGCCAAAGCGCTCAGAGAATTTCTTGCAGCCTGTATGCGGCTTTGCGCTAACTTCCACAACGGCCGAACCGATCGCGATGCGAGTCCCGGCAGGGAGGTTATCTTCGCTCAGATCCATGTCCACATAAAACTGGTCGCCAGCCAATGGCCACTGATCTTTGCTTTGCGTTAGCAAGTGAATGACTCGTGAATTCATCAGTGTGACCTGTGCTTCGGGGTCTGCGGAACCATCCGGCGTGGTGGTGCTTCCACGGGCCTGCCAGTTATCGCCTTCCAGACCGGCGGCGAGGTCAAGCCGCCCTTGCGAGATGACTTCTCGCGCTTCCACTTGTGGTCTCCGAACGATCAACTCCAGCCTTCCATCCTCTCGGGGAGATTGAAGGATGGCCTCCAATCCTTTTTCCAATTCTTCCATTGATATATGTTGAACGGTCATATTTACATTTCTCATTGTTTTATTTCCAAAGCTGCCACCATTTCTTGTCAATAAGGTTTCGGACTTCTTCCTTGTAATCCTTCAGGAAATACCAGTTGATATTCACGAATTCCATTTCGCCAGCCTGAACCTTTTCCCATTCCTTGAGGGTATTCCCTGCAACGAACAGGCGCGTCTTGGAATGCGCGTCTGTGGACTTTTCCGAAAGAATCTTTTGCAGAATGCCCTTATGCAGCTCGACCCATTCCTGAATCGCTGCCCGCTCACTTTTTTGAAGAAGGAGGTGAAATTCGGCTCGTAACCCGGCGATCTTTTTCTCCTGGCTGGTAAGGAAATCTTTGGCTTGTTTCAACTGCTGCGGAGTGGGGTTGCCGCGGTCGATGAAATCGGAGGTGCTGCCGGAATCGTACATTTCCTTTTCGATCTGCTGGCGGAATTTTTCAAGTTGGATGACTTCATCGCGCATCGAGCTTCTCATTCCTTATCTTTGTCTGCGATCTTGGCAATCGTGTTTCAATTGCGTATGCAGGGAGGCAGCATATTTTTCCATGAACAAATTATAACCCGGCCATTAAGAGGATGTTTGCTTCTTCATTAACTATCGTTAATCGAACGCCGTGGAATAGCCGATATAATGGCCCCATGATGAAACAGGCAATTGAATTGGATACACCGGAATTCACACAAAAGACGAAGCCTCAAGGTCTTCTTTCGTTTTCCGGCGCAAAGAATTTTCGAGACTTGGGCGGGTATGGCTCCGGGGATGGGCGTTTGGTACGTTGGGGATTGCTGTATCGTTCGGGTGCCCTGCATAAGTTAACAGAAGCTGACCAAAAGAAATTAGCGGGTCTGAACCTGGGCCGCATCTTTGATTTCCGCGCCGAACATGAAACCGAAAAGAAGTCGGATCGTTTACCGCCTGAATTGCATGCGCGCCTTGTACTTTTGCCCATGGAAGATGCAAGCACGAAGGTCTGGCATGAGGCGCGTGATGAAATGGTGAAGAACATGCTCACCCTCGACCCGGCGGAGTATATGCTTCGGACGAACGTGGAATTGGCGACGAAATTCACGCCGCAATACAGGCGTTTCTTTTATGAACTATTGGCAGTAAACGGGAGCCCGATCCTGTTCCATTGTGCGGCAGGCAAGGACCGTACCGGCTTTGCAGCAGCCTGTATCCTAAAAATTCTCGGTGTGCCGTTCGAGACCATCATGCAGGATTATCTGCTGACCAACCGCCATTTTCTTGATGCCTATCAATGGAGTCTGTTTACTGCTTCTCTCTTAAAAGGCAGAAAGTTTGCCGACGGTATTCGCGGTTTCATGCGCGCGGATGAACGTTACCTTTCTGCGGCATTCGATGCCCTTGAAAAAGAACACGGTTCATTCGAAGCTTATGTGCGTGACGGCTTGGAATTGAGCGAAGGGGATGTGGAGCGTTTGAGAAATATATACCTTGAATAACTTGAGCGTTCATTCGTAAAACACGCCAAAGTCTTCCCGGCGAAGCGACATTTGGACCCAACGCATGTTTTCTTCCTCGAATTCCTTTTCGAAGGTCATGCCCAGTTTTTCAAGAACATGCAGCGAAGCCTTGTTTTCAGCCATGGCGCGCCCGACAATTTTTTCCAGCCCGTAGTTTGAAAACCCTTCTCGCAGTGCGGCAAACCCTGTTTCAGTGGCGAAGCCCTGACCCCAAAATCGCCGTGGCAGGCGGAACCCCAGATCCACTTCATGGTTTTTTACAGAGAAGTTCAATCCACAGAAGCCCATGTATTCTTTTGTGCTGGACAGAATGATCGACCATCTTCCGTAGCCATATATTTGATAATGCCGGTAGTTACGGATGAATTCCCTTGCCTGCGATACTGATTTAAAAGGAGCATCCCCGGTGTAACGAAGCACTTCCGGGTCGGCATTAAGCTCAAAAAAAGCCGCGGCATCCTTGAGGGCAAAATGCCTGAGGATGGTTCGTGGAGTTTTGGCAATGATCCGTTTCACTTAAATCTCGGGGAGGGTTACTCAACCAGCCAGGTAAGGGCTGGTTCAATATCATCGAACGCGCGAGTATCAGACCTGGCAATTCGCCCAAAATAATCCAGAAATGCCTTTCGGATGCCGGTCATTCCGAGCACAGCTGTTTTTGCCACATACTTGCGCGTGTCGGCAATGCGTTCGCTAATGATCCGCTGGATGCCCGAGGTCATTTTTGTGTTCCTCAGATCGACGAGCACAAGAACAGAGTGCGGCGGCTTTGAATACATTTCCTGCCCAATGCCCTGAAGGATGGAAGATACCTCCCGGTTTAATTCCGTTTCGTTCTCTTGGAAATTGGAAAAATTGATATTGAGGATTTCCCGCCCCTCATGCTCGATCCATTTTGATTTCATATTCGTAGACCTGTTGTATCGAATTGGTTGTGGCGCTCAAGCCTGTTCGAATGCTTGCACAGCGATATTTTACTCCTGAATCGCCGGGCTGTAATTTCGGGCGAGGATTTCTTGCAGCTCTGGCATACTGGCAAAGGGAATCGCTCCCGCCTCACGCAGACTTTGGGCCGGGGTCGACGCAGCATGGCCGTAGACTTTCATCCCGGCACGGACTCCTGCCATAACGCCGGGGATGCTGTCCTCGATCACCACACACCTTGCCGGAGGGATGTCGAAGGCTTGCGCGGCGGCAAGGTAGACATCGGGTGCAGGTTTGGGCCTGGAGACTTCCAGACCGCTGAAGATGTTGTTCCCAAAAAATGGGACGAGTTTTGCAAGATGCAAGCGTAGGTTGATCTCATCCCGACTTCCATTGGAAGCAACGCATACTGGAACAGCAAGGCTCTTGAGCAGTTCATGGATGCCATCGACAGGCTGTAATTCCTTTTCGGAGAGGACAGAGAGGCGCTGGTGAAATTGAGAGAGGAAGTCTTCCGGTGCGGTCCAGCTCAGTTCGCGTTCGGTTGTGGAAATGCGGTCCGGCAGGGTGACGCCGGAAAACTTTTGCAGGTATATAGTTTCATCCACGCTTTTGCCTGATTCTTTCAGAAGCTGGACGAAGACTCGATTGGCAAGCGGTTCGCTGTCCACAAGGACACCGTCGCAATCGAAGATGACAAGGTCGAAGGTATTGGGAATCATAACGGCGGGATTATACATGAGAATGTTAATCCCGCCGTTTTCGGCATGGGGTCAGGCACCAGAGAAGTGACAACCTTCTTTGGGCTGGCAATTTCCAGTTAAGACGGAAGCGCGTCTATGTTCCGCCTTCCTCTTTTGCGGTCTTGTCGCTGTCTTTCTTGCGGAAGTTGCTTGCCTTGGTTTGCAGGTCGCGGAAGAAATCTGAACTTGCGATATCTTCCACTTGCTGCTTGCGTTTGGCTTCGTCGATCTCGATGCGTAAATTTGTCACCTGTTGTTGCAGTTTGACGACCCGCTCGCGGACTTTTTCAAGCATGACGTTGAAGACACGCGCAAGAGTATCCACTTCATTGTGGATTGACCCGGCAAATAGATTGCGGATATCGAGATCGTAGTTGCCTTCACCGATGGCATCTGCGGCGCGGGTGAGGCTGATGATGGGGCTTGTGATCCGGCCCGAGATCCAAAAGATGGCGAGGAAGATGATGAAATAGGTAAAGGCAAATGCCATCAGGATCGTATTACGGATGGAAGCCTGCACCTGGCGGATCTCACCTGCTTCAAAATCGATGCCGACCACGCCGATGATCTGGCCCTGTGAATCGGTGAGCGGCAGCCAGGCGGAGTACCATTCGCCCCAGGGGTCTTCATAGGATGTAAGTTTTCCACTTTCGTTCGTGGATAGTGTTAGTTGAGTATAAGGGTCAGGGTCTTCAAACCATTCCAGGAACAGGGTGGATTTTTCAGGATTGTATCTTGCTGAGAGGTCTGCAACGTAAACGGCTTGTTGATTTGCGGTATCGTTCACCCAGATATACGGCCAGGCTCGCGGCTCGATGCCATGAACGGTTTCGAGCCAGTCCATCAGTTTTTGATAGCGCGGGTCGTCGGAGAAACCGTTCGGCTGGGGTTGGCCGTATTGCGCGCGCACGGCTTCCAGGTCGCCGCCATTGAAGATGGCGTTCTCCCAGGCCAGGCCTGCTTCATTGGGCTGGCCCTCTTCGTAGAGGGCTAGGAGTTCGTCGGTGTCGATATTGAGTGCGGCCATTTGCACGGTCTGAGTCAGATCTTCCGATATCTGCTCGAGAGTTCGTTTCGTACTGAAATCATAGAACCAGTAAAAGATCCCGGCGATGACCAGCGTGAACATGGCGGAAAAGCTGATCAATAAAAGCCAGCGTACGCTTAGGTACATCCCTGAACTCTTTTTCGTCGTCTCAGTCATGACGCTATCTCCTCATGGGACCGGGCAGTCGAATAAAATTAGATTGCCGTGGATTTTACCGCATTCCACTCCAAATAAAATCTCCCGCGGAGAAGCGGGAGATTTTTTGTATTATTAAGTTGATCTACCAGTTTTGCCTGCGTTCGCCACCGGAATTGCGGTTGCGTCCGCCGCCAGAACCCTCGCGGCGATTGCCGCCACGGAATCCGCCACCACCACCGCGCTCTTCACGAGGGCGCGCCACGCTGACAGAAAGCGTGCGGCCCTGGAATTCCTTCCCGTTGAACATGTTGATGGCATTGTCCATGTCTTGCTGGGTTTCCATTTCAACAAAGGCAAAGCCTTTGGAGCGCCCGGTTTCGCGGTCCTTGATCAGGGCCACGGACTTGACGGCTCCAGCCTGGGCAAACAGGGTTTGCAGATCGGTTTCGAGGGCCGAATAAGCGAGATTCCCAACGTACAGTTTGTATTCCATAGTTCTCCTGAATGTACGCAATGCGGATTGGGGTGGCATTGCTTTTGAATGCTCTGCCCAAAACGTCACTTGATTGGGCAGTTGAAAAGGACGATGCACGACAATCTGCTTTTCCGGCGGTATTATCAATGCATCGAAATTTTATCACACGAATAATTTTTTTGGCCACTTTTATACTGCAAAAGTGAGGGGCAATGCGAGGTCAGCTGCGTTCATTATATGTGATGGAGACCGAACACCCAAGGAACCCTCCGAAGCGTTCTGCGGCGTTTTCAATGGACTGCTTTTCAGAGGAGGACAGCTTTTTGATCGGGTTGATCTCGATATGCACAACGTCCTTTTTCAGCACCCGCTTCCAGCCGCCGAGAACCTGTCCATTCAGAATCACGATATTTGCAAGCATGAATGGGTCGTCGCTGGTGATTCCGGCCTTTTTCGTTATTTCACCAATGGCGCTGCGGTCCTTGAAACCGATGAAATATTCATCGTAATTTGGGAGCAGATATGCCGACGACGATTTTACCTGTGCGCTCTGACCGGATTCCGGAATCCAATACATCCTCCCGTTCACTTCCACATTTGTAAAATGAGCTTTGACCATGTTGATGCCGTTTTGTGCATCTGCCATGGTCAGCCCAGACCACCAGGAAAAATCAGATAGCGATGCAGGCCCGCGTGTCGAGAAGTATCGTTTTGTGAGTTCGGCCAGCGCCTCCTCCCGCCTCACTTCCCGGACCCGGGGTATGCGCTCGTCCATCAGGGCATAAGTGAACTGTTTGCCTTTTCGCGGACCGCTGCAGATCACCCCGTCCAATTCGGCATGCATCATGATGTAGGTCAGGCGCAGATCATCATCTATGGAAACGCCAGCCTTTTCGAGTGCCGATGCGATTTCTGTCCGTGTCAAAAAGTTACCATTGCGAAGTGCCTTTGCGATGACGCTGTTCGTCCGTTTGACGGTGGCAGCATCCAGGCCAGTTTTACGATAGTAGTATGTGTTCGCCGCATGGACACGCGGCGCAGTAAGCATTAACATCCAGCGGATATCCTTCGGTGTGACAAAATGCCAGGTGGGTCGAAGCAGGTGTGTGCGCAGGATCGAGCCGTTGTTGAACGCTTGGTCAATCTCTGAATCCAGGCAGTTTTTGATCCGAAGTCCAAGTGCCCATTTTGCTCCCCCATAATCCTGCGCCTGAACCGCGCCCAGATGAGCAACCACATCTGCCGGAGTTTTAAAAATTATTTTTGTAAGGCCCTGATTATGCAGCCGCCGATGAGCGATCTCTGTATTTTTCATTGCTGATGAATGGGTGTTCAAGGATTTGGCGTAGCCGTCAACACGAACCAACCCCACTTGATAATTCGGTTTGTGAAATCGTAGACCCGCTCTTCACAGGGATCGTCCACGGGGAAAAAGCGGATGTAATTTTTCCCATTTGCAGTCCCCATGCGGATCAGATAGGTTGCTGTGCGTTGGTCCGGTTCGCAGTACCACCAATCGAGAAATTTGATCTCATTTCCATTTAGTTCATAATGGCCCTCGTGGAGCAGGATGCCAGGGTAGATAGGCCCGTGCGAAGCCAGAAAAGTTCCATCTTCCCTGAAGTTGAGGTAGTTTTGCCCTGCGGCTTCCACGTCAAAGACCATCCAAATGCCGTAAAAATCCCGGGCTGTGAGCGGCAGTGTGGGAGAGGGTATGGGTGTTGAGGTAGGCTCGGGCGGGGCTGTTTCTGTTGGGGATGGTGGAATAGGGGATGGAGTGGATGTTGCGAATGGGTCGGAGACTGCGGAGGAACAGGCGCTGCTTTGAACGATAATAAAGAGTATGACTGCAACGAGAATCATGCGAAAGAAAAAACGCATATTGTTCATACCATCTCCTAACTCTAAAAAAGACACTCGATATATAAATTTTATCACCCGTTGTACGGGTGGCGATGGCGAAAATCAGACTGATGCCTTTTGAAAAAGAAAACTCCTGCCACACGGCAGGAGTTTTCTTTGACGATTACCAGCGCTGCTTGTTGTTGCCGCCTCTGGGTTTTCGTTTACGGTCGTTCGTACCGCCACGGTTGTTATTGTTGTAGCCACCGCCGCCGCTGAATCCGCCTCTTTCTTCACGCGGACGGGCAATACTCACGGAAAGCGCCCGATCCTGGAAGTCCTTGCCGTTGAACATGGTGATCGCGTTTTGCATATCCTGCTGGTTTTCCATTTCAACGAAGGCAAAGCCCTTGGATTGATTGGTGAACTTATCCTTGATCAAAGCCACAGACTTGACCCCGCCCGCCTGGGCGAACAATGTTTGCAGGTCCGCCTCGCTGACCGAGTACGCGAGGTTCCCAACATAAAGCTTGTATTCCATTTTTCTCTCCTGGATGTGAACGACGCCGGAAAAGCGTCACTGCACGAAAGCACCGTCCAAACTCATAGCGAACGGGTGAATATGTTGTGCATGATTAAGTTGATTGGCAAACATCCAGGCGTTTATTCGAGAAGCGTCCTTCCGTTTGATGACCCGCCTTTATTCATGCATCTGGAAGTCATTGTATCATGGGAAGCCAAGGTGCATCCTGTTCAGTCTTGAACACCTTGGCTTCCTCATTATAAAACCCTTCATTCACTACCCGGTTTCTGGATCTCATATTTCACAATATTGTCGGTTTGGGTGGTGACCCCATACATATAATTTTGCGAATCGAAGTCAACGCCCCAAAAGGATCCGTCGATCTGATTAATATACCCATAATTTGAATCATAGACCTTTACATCGAAAAAATCGACCACATAGATGCGCCCGTATCCGTCAAAGGCGATCTGCCGTACGCTGTTGAAATCGCCTCCAAAGCTGCTGATAAATTCGCCGTTCGGTGAAAACTTAAGCACATCTGTATTGATACTTCCGCTGAAATAAATATTGCCTTGCGCATCTGCGCCTATGGCGCCAAAGCCGGGAGATTCTCCAGAAACTTCTTCGATTGTTTCCTCGCTGATCTTCAGGTCAACTTCACCATTCTCATTCAGCCGGATAATGCCTGTGTTTGAGCGGACGTATACCTTATCGTCACTCCCAACAGTAACAGAATAAATAATGAAGAGCTCCTCTTCGTTCCGAATTTCTCTTAGACGCTCGGCATTTTCATTAAAGACCAAAATACTTTGAAAACCCGGTACATAGATCGTTCCATCACGGCTGACCGCCATGGAGCTATTATTAAGTTTTCTTCCGTTGCTTTCTGTTATGGCCATTAACGAGGTTTCGTTCCCTTCCGGGTCGAAGATCTGGATATCTGAACTGTTGTAATTGAAAACCAGGATATTCCCGTCCCCATCCACGCCGATGGCGCGAGGGTCTTTGGAGGAACTGGGGCTGAACGATATGACCTCTTTTGCGAAGGGCACGGGAATGATGGGGTTTTCTTCCGAGAAGCCGGGCAGATCGGTGGGCAGTTTGAACGGAAGTGCTTTGATCAGGGATGGCAATGCCGCAGACAAAATGGAGATTAGAACAACCAGCCTGATCACAATCGAGATACAGGAGCCGCCTCTTACCTTAACCCGGGGCTGGGATGGCACCTGAACGCTTGGTGGTGTCTGATAGTTGGTTCCCACTTGCGGGCCACGGATGATCTCAGGGCCGCTCGAAGCGGGTTCTTCATCACGAATTCCTGCCATAGACTTGACGCTGATCAAAGCATACTCATGGCTGAGACCGGTGATCTTGCTGTAGATTCTGGCAGCTTCATCCAGTTTGCCTTGTTTTGCAAGTTCGGTCACATCGGAGAGGCTGGCATGGCCGGAGGATGGCTCTGGAGTTCTCAGCGTTTCAGGAATGACAATGGATGCCCCGCAGTAGGGACATTTCATGGTGGGCGTACCCGTCTCAGGTTCGAGCGGAGCGCCGCAGGACGGGCATTTGAACAGACTAAGAGACTTATCGTTTTGCATGGTCACCTCGCAATACTGGTAATTGGATTTGATATTCTCAGCGATAAAAAATTAATATGCCCCTGAACAATTCCATTTCTCTTCAGGGGTATAGGTGCATGTATTCAAACCGGGACCGCGATAATGAAAGGAGAACGAAAAACTTTCACCGTTCTTTGAATACGAAAAATCCAATTCGTCTGTCTTTGTTGGCACAGCAGGTAGATAGTCCGGGACAAGCTCCGCAAGCGTTTCGGGATAGGCAGCCTTATCTGCCTGATACTCTTCCAGCGCGGCAATGACCGGTTCACTGGCGGCGTATCCCTTTTCTGCCTTTTCGCCGACACCAGGCGGTTCGTCTGTCGGAATCATTGGAAGGGCGCCGCAGGCAAGCATGATAACGGCAAAAGGGATAAGGAGATAGGGTATCTGGGCAGCTTTCATTTTATCTCCAGTGGATGCTTTCAATGCCAGAAACGGCCTGATTAGTTTCCATGCCTGCTCTCGCTGACCTTCTCTTCGATGCGCCGATCTGGGATGAGCCACATGACCGCAACGACGACATATAAACCAGCCGAGATCCACGGGGAGAAAAATGCCAGGGCGATTGCGGCAGTATAAAGGTAGAGTGAGCGCAGCCCTTTCTCATCCCGCCCGATGGCTTTGGCAATGACCGAGTCTGCGCCGTGATGGGCAATGAGGGCGCGGCTCAAGATGTAATAGGCCAGGCCTGCCACCCAAAGCACCCCGCCATAGACGGCGACGGGAATGCTCTCGAAATGTTCGCCCATCCACATGGTGGTGAAGGGGACGAGGGAAAGCCAAAAGAGCAGGTGCATATTCGCCCAAAGGATCGCGCCGTTGACGCTTTTTGCCGCTTGTAATAAATGATGGTGGTTGTTCCAGTAAATGCCCACAAAGACAAAGCTCAAGATGTAGCTCAGGAATTTTGGCAGAAGCGGCGCGAGCGCGGCAAGCGTGCCTTCCTCCGGTGCGCGTAATTCCAAGACCATGATGGTGATGATGATGGCAATGACGCCGTCGCTAAAGGCTTCCAATCGGGATTTGTGCATAGTTAATTTCCTGGTTTCTAAAATAATTTGCTAAGTATACAGGGTATTTCCCCAACCAATTAACTCACCTTACGCATTGTCGTTCTGCCTGCACCATTACCTTTAGGTGATATTCATACTGACATGCTTAGATAAAATGTTGGTTGCTTTATCCATATTCTAAGATCTTATTTTTATTGGAGAATTCATGAACAACAAAAGAAATATCCTCCTGGCAGTCATTCTACTTTTATTGGCATCGCTTGCCTGTCAGAGTGTGTCCCCTTCAGAGCCTGCCAGCATCCCACCAGAAAGCGTGGCGACAGAAGAAGAGAGCAGCCCGCTCTTGCCTGCCGACTCTTCCGATACAGAAGAAGCTACCCAGCAAGAACCCGTACAAACCGGCGGAGCCTATGATGGAAGTTGGACGGGCACAAATACGGTGGATGATAAAGAGATTTTATTTGTA
>JAEURI010000155.1 GCA_016789225.1 Anaerolineales bacterium | reverse complement strand
TATTTCATTTATTGGATATGGCGCGGTTACGAAGACCGAAAGAATGAAGCTAAATGTCCAATTACCAATTTTTTTTCTTGGGCCGTAGGACGACATCCCTGCTGGGAACAATCCCCAAAAAAAGTTAATTGGTTTAATTTCAATGTTTCTTGGCTTAATTCGTGAGTTTATTGGCTTAACCTGAAAGTATCTTGGCTTAATTCTTCGTTAGACTACACGCAAATCTGGCTGCGTCCACACTCAAGGCGAGGGCTATTGCCTGATGGTCAGGGGCAGGACGGGTTAAGGGAGGGAGGCGTATAATTGTCGAGAATAGCGCGGGGTGCTGCGCCGATCAAAAAACTAGAGGATGGTTACGATGAATCAAGATGTAGATCAAATAAAGTTACTTGCCATATTCCATTTTATCGTTGCAGGGGTTGCGGGGCTGTTCGCATGCTTTCCCATCTTTCATCTGCTGATGGGAATTTCGATGCTGGCAGGCGGGTTCTTCCCAGATGCGGCTGCAAACGAGGCGCCGTTTCCTTTTGGTATTTTTGCGCTCATGTTCACGCTGATCCCTGCCGCCATTATCTTCCTTGGGTGGGCATTTGCGATCAGCCTGGCGGTCTCGGGTTATTTTCTGCTCAAGAAACAGCATTATCTATTTTGTATGGTCATGGCCGGGGTCAGTTGTATCTTTACACCCTTTGGCACTGTGCTGGGGGTTTTCACCATCATCGTCTTGATGCGCCCATCGGTGAAGGAACTATTTAATTACGGGACGGTTGGACAAGCTGAGTAAACATAGGGAGGAAAAATGGAAACGATCAAGTCCTGGTATTACGGCGGAACCCAGCTGGTATTCCTAGTCGTGATTGCGAGTGCCTGTGCTATTTGCTACTTTGGGTTGGGGTTCGGCTTATATCAAGAAAAGGATGAGTTTTATTTCGAAATAACTACCTCGGATACGGTCGACCTCTCTGCGATATACGAACCCACCCAAATGGATGTTTTGTACATAGACCATGCAGATCAGACTCTGCCAAACAAAGAACCTCGTCGAATTCTGCACTTTGAAATCATTGGCACCTCTGAAGAAATCTTTATAACGCTTGATACTGCCCTCGCCTCCAAAATAAATCTACTTTCTGGAGAAATGTATCACCTAACCCTTCAAATGGTGTTGGGATGGCCATCCTGTTATGGGTTAATGTTTACCGACAAAAATGATGAATTGGTCTTTCTGGGCATATCTGATTGGGATTTGAATGGAGCCATTGACCTGTATGGTCTATCTCCCCTCGAAATCAAGCAAACGCGTATCCTGATAGGCCATACACGGCTTGGCGGAAAATGTTACTCAAGGATCACAAACACCGAGATTCAGTTTTCCCAGAATGGGAAAACCATAAAATTGCATCAGGGGCAATCGGAGAGATTGAATAATTATGAAATCCAGCTCCAAATCGCCCAGAAAGTGCGCTATACAGATAAGTGTCACAATGCGGGCAGGCTTGGATTATCTTTTGTTGCATACAAAACTTTGGATGCAACACCATAATATAAACATTGCCGTGCCTTTACCAGTCTCCAAGCAGAAACAGGCGTCCCAAGCTGTCATTTTCACCTCCGCTCCCCCATCCAAGGTTATAATTACATAATTGTTATGGCAGTCCCATCCCCTTTGAAAGTAAAATAGACCCATGCCCGCAAGAGACGATATCTTTCAAAAAGCAATGAACGAGGGTCACTCTGCCGCCTGGGACCAGGAATGGACCAAGGCCGTCAGCGCCTATCGCCGTGCCTTGGAGGCCGTCCCCGACCAACCCAAGGCGCTTGGCAGCCTCGGCCTGGCGTTGTATCAGATGAACAATGTCGAGGAAGCCTTGCAGATCTATATGCGCGCTGCAAAGATCTCACCGGATGACCCCGTCAACATGGAAAAAGTGGCTCAGCTTTCTGAACGTGTCGGCGACCTGCGCACCGCCATGGAAGCCGCCATCCGCGCAGGTGACCTGTATCTCAAACAGCGCGATACCGACAAGGCCCTCGAAAACTGGATGCATGTCACCAGCATCAACCCTGAGAATGCCATCGCCCACTCCCGCCTGGCACAGGTTCACGAAAGGCTGGGGCACGGCCAGCAGGCTATGATGGAATATCTTGCGATCGCCAGCATCCTGCAGCGGGCGGGGAATGCCGAAAAAACACAGGAGATGGTCAACAAAGCCCAATCTCTCATGCCCAACAGTACTGAGGTCAAACAGGCGCAAACCCTGTTGAAGACGGGACAACTTCTGCCCAAACCCATTCGTGCCAAGGGAGGGACGGGACCGATCCGCATGGCGCAGGTCAAGCAGTTACAGCAGCCAAACGCTTCGCGAACCGCCTCCGGCCTGGACCCGATCGCGGAAGCCCGTCAAAAGGCGCTTACCCAACTGGCAGAACTCCTCTTCGATTATTCCGACGACAGCAGTCCTGCGGCAGTGGAACGCAAGGGACTTTCGGCCATTATGAAAGGCACCGGCTCCATCTCTGCCCAGCAATCTGAACAGACCAAAGTGATCCTTCACCTCGGCCAGGCCATCGATGCGCAATCCAAGGGAAACAGCACCTTAGCCGCTGAAGAAATGGAAGCCGCCCTGGATGCCGGGTTGAACAACCCAGCCTTGTATTTCAACCTGGGTCTTTTGCGCATGAACGGCGAACGCTATGAAAGCGCTCAACGCTTCCTGCAGAACGCCGTCAAACACAACGATTATGCGCTGGCTTCGCGCCTCCTGCTGGGACAGATGTTGATCAAAAAATCAGGCGTTCACGAAGCCGTGATCGAATTTCTTGAAGCGCTCAAACTGGCCGATTCTCTGACCGTCCCCGCCGACCGCGCCGATGATATCCGCCAGCAATATGAACCGTTGGTCGAGTCCTATCAAAATGAGAAGGACGAGACCGCCCTTCAAAAAGTATGCGATAACGTCAACGGCCTTTTGATGCGCCCCGACTGGCGCGAACAACTTCACAAAACACGCGAGCAAATGCCCAAGCAGGATGGGAACATCCCTGCCCCACTGGCCGATGTCATCCTGCAGGCTCAATCCAGCTCGGTGCTTGAATCGATGAATCGCATCAACCAACTCGCGCGCATGGGCAGTCTGCGCTCCGCCATGGATGAAGCCTATGATGCGATCCAGCATGCCCCCACCTATCTTCCACTTCACATCCTGATGGGCGACCTGCTCGTTCAGGAGGGTCGCACTCCCGATGCCATCGTCAAATACGGTGTTGTTGCACATGCCTATGGCGTGCGTGGTGAGGTCCCGCAGGCGTCAAAGCTTCTTCGCCGCATCATTCAGCTCTCGCCCATGGATATGGGCGCGCGTTCCCGTCTTATCGATCAACTCGTGGCACGCGGCCAGATGGACGATGCCGTCCAGGAATATCTCGAACTGGCCGGGATCTATTACCGCCTCGCCGAGCTCGACATGGCACGCAAGACCTACACCAATGCCCTGCGCATTGTACAACAAGGCAGCGCCAGCCGAGACTGGAACATCCACATCCTGCAACGCATGGCAGATATCGATATGCAGCGGCTGGACTGGAAACAAGCCCTGCGCGTCTTCGAACAGATCCGCACCCTGGCGCCCGATGACGATGCCGCTCGCAGTCAGTTGATCGAACTCAACCTGCGCATGGGTCAGCAGGAACGCGCCCTGAACGAACTCGAAAATTATGTTTCCCATCTCGAAAGCCAGAACAAGGGCGACCTGGCCTTCACCTTCCTTTCAGACCTCGTCCGCGAACACGACAGCCTGCCCTTGCTCAAACGCACCCTGGCTGCCCTCCTGCATCGGCTTGGCCGCACCAACGAAGCCATTTCCATGCTCGACCAACTCGGCGAAGTCCTGCTGCAAAACAACGACAAACAGGGAGCCATGGAAGTCATCAACCAGATCGTTCTGATGAATCCACCCAATGTGGAAGACTATCGCGTCCTGCTCAACCAGATGCGAAAGGCACTATAAAACCGAATGCCCATCCATTGCGATGGGCATTTTTCTTTTCTGCTCATTTGCACTGCAAAGTTTATTTTGCGAGCAGGTCCATATCGCCAGGCAGCGGCAAGATAAATCTTGCCGTACTTCAACGTGACGAATGGTCATGACAATTGTGACAAAAGTTCTAACCGGGGCATCATACCCGAATGCTATAATCCCGCCACTTCAATTTGGAGAAACCATATGCTTAAAACCCAGAATAAAGCCGTGATGAACTGGCTGTATATCTTTGCCTTCGTGGTTGCATTTCTTGTCGTCTTCGGCGGGTTCACCCGCCTTACACGCTCCGGCCTGTCCATCGTGGAATGGAACCCCATCAACGGCGCCGTCCCTCCCATGGGGCAGCATGAATGGGAAAAGGAATTTGCCAAATACAAGGAATCACCCGAATTCCAGCTCATCAACCAGAACATGACCCTCGATGAATACAAATACATTTTTTTCATTGAATGGTTTCATCGCAACCTGGCGCGCTTTGCCGGTCTGCTTTATGCCTTCCCGGTATTCTTTTTCCTTTTCCGAAAGACCATTCCGTTCAAGGAATTTGCCATTTATTTTTGGATGGGCATTCTCTTCATCGGGCAGGCGGTGATGGGCTGGCTGATGGTCTATAGCGGATTAGTCGACCGCCCCGCCGTCAGTCATTTTCGCCTCACCGCTCACCTGCTGCTGGCGCTGACCCTCTTCGGCCTCGCCTTGTGGACGGCCTTCGGTCACAGATTCGGTTTTCACGATACTACGAAAAAAGCACCCTGGTCGCTGCCAACCAAGCTGGCGGTCTTCTCCACTATCATCCTTATCGTTCAAATCTCCTACGGCGGCTTCACAGCCGGGTTGAAGGCCGGTCATGTTTCAGATACCTGGCCGCTCATGTTCGGGAAGCTCATTCCGCCCAACTTGTTCACTTCCTTTATCGCCATCTTCGAAACCCCGCAGACTATCGTTTTCATCCATCGCTGGTTTGCGTGGCTGGGCCTGCTCCTTGTCCCGTATGTGTATTACATTGTCAGAAAGCAAAATTACCCCGCCGACATCCAAAAGGGACTTCTCTGGCTGACGGGCGTGGTAGTTTTGCAGATCACTCTGGGCGTGCTGACGATCCTATCCTATGTCAATATTGTCATCGCGCTCGTCCATCAGGCAAACGCAATTGTCTTGTTGGGGTTGGCTGTTTATTTTATCCATCGCTTCCGGGCGTTGGATGAACAGAAAATCTAAATTCCACCTCAGTTAATCAAGGCCCGCCCGTGAATAAATTTCGGGGCGGGTCTTTTTATTTATGGCGTTCCCCTGTCCACCATGCCAGGCCTGCCATACCAAGGGCAAGGCCAAGTGTGGACGACCCGGAGGCAAAGAAATTCAAAAAGAATGAAGACTCGACCGCCCGGATGACCATCATAAAAGGGAGGATCATGCCGAGGAATAACAGAATCAGGCTAAGGGTAAATAGGAAGCGATGGTTCATATGTTCACTCATAAAGCCAGCAGGCAACGAAATGATTCGGTTCGGGTTCAAATTCCGGAGGAGCCTCTTTGTCGCACAAGCCAGACATGGCCCGCGAGCAACGCGGATGAAAGCGGCAACCCTTCGGCGGGTTAACCAGGCTGGGCGGTTCGCCAGAAGGCAGTTCTCGATAAACCTCCGAATTGCGCGCATCCGGGTCGGAGGTGGCTGCCAGCAGCGCCAGGGTATAGGGATGCAGGGGATGCTCAAGCAGCTTTCGGGTCTCGGCTTTTTCAACGAGCAAACCCGCGTACATCACAAAGATGCGTGCCGAAAAATATTTGACCGTGGATAGGTCGTGTGTGATGTAAAGCACCGAGAGGTGATAACGCTCCTGCAAAGTGTGCAGCAACTTCAGGATCTCCACCCGCACCGAGGCATCCAACATGGACACGGGTTCGTCGGCCACGATCATCTTCGGGTCGAGGATCATTGCGCGCGCAATGACCACACGCTGCTGCTGCCCCCCGCTTAACATGTGCGGGAACTTGTGCAGAAAATCTTCCACAGGATGAAGCTTGACCTCGGTCATCGCCCTGCGTATGCGCCTGTCGCGTTCGGTTCTGTCCTTTACCCCGCTGATGACGAGCGGCTCCTCCAAAATTTTTTCCACGTTCATGAAAGGCGGCAATGCGCCATATGGATCCTGTTGTACATACCCGATCCCAAATCGGTATTCCTGCAAGGCGGCATCGCTGAAGATGCTTATCTTCTCGCCTTCGAAAATAAGCTCACCGCTTGTTGGAGGATGAAGCCCCAGGATGGTTTTCATCAGGCTGGATTTTCCGCATCCGCTCTCGCCGACAACTGCAATGGTCTCCCCGTGGGCCAATTCAAAGCTGACGCCGTCCACGGCTTTGACATGACCGGCACGTCCAAACCCAAAGCGGCGCAATTCATACCAGACATGCAAATCACGGATGGAGAGGAGCGATTCGACGGGCTTGAACTCATCCTGTTCGTCAAGGATGCTCAACGCAGTAAGACCTTCGTGCGAAAAATATTGAACAGGTATGTTCATGCCTTCATCCATAAACTCGAAGTGGGTCTATTTTCTTTTTTCAGTGGCAGACCCGAACCCGGTTTGCAGGCCTTTCAAGCACTCCATCATGCCGAGGTGGCGGCAATCGTGCGAAAGGAAAACCAATAAATTCAGGCGGACGTTCATCAGCTTTCGCTTCAACTCATCTTCCACGTTATCAAAATTGGGGTAGCGTTCATCCAGGCGTTCAACGAAACATTCAACCGCATCATAGGAACGCTGCAGATAATCGACCAATTCCTTTTTGGGTGGGATGGGCAGGGTGGAGGCGACCTCGTCGCTCATTCCCGTGCCGACCGTGGCACTCGCCTCGGTGGGAAAACGCCACTTCTCCGCCAGTTTTTCCCGCTCCCAGATCTCGACCGGTTCTCCAAAATCGGGGCCGAGTTGGGGAGTGCGGGTGAGAATGATGGCAATCAAAAAATCCGACTCGCGCGCGAGGTGCCAGAGATGAAAGCCGATGGAGGTACTGTATCCTCTTGGCCTCCAATGCAATTGATCTTCCGTCAGGTCCTTCGCAAACTCAAGAATGACTTTATGAATATCTTTGAACGAATATAAAACGTCGTACATTGCCAGCGATGTCATATAGCTCTCACTTATTCAAACGGTCACGCAAATGCCAACCGACCAGGAACAATACCAGGCTCATCACGAACCAAAGAATGGCCAACACAAGCAGGCCCGGCTCAAAGTCATCCGCCCAAAACCAGGAGGCGACGGCAAAATTCAGCCAAGAGATGAGTGTAATAAACAGCCAAGCAAACCCAATATATTTATTCATAAGCTCTCCTTAAGCATGAAGCCAGCATTTGATACTGCGGTTTCCCTTTCGAAACACAGGCGGCTCCTCGCTGCACTTTTCAAAGCGGAACGGGCAGCGGGCTGCAAACCGGCATCCTTTTGGTGGATTCATCAAACTTGGCGGCTGGCCGAGGATGAACATGGGGTCGGTATCACTGTGCAGGCGCGGCACACTTGCCATAAGCATCTGTGAATATGGATGCAGGGGTGCCGGGAAGAAATCCCTGGCACAGCCTGTTTCCACGATCTGCCCGGCATACATGATGGCAACTTCATCGGCCAGCTCGCTGGAGGTGGCGATATCGTGTGTGATCAGGATAAACGAGGTGCCCAGCTCATGCTTGAGGCGCTTGAGCACATTCATGATGTTCGCCTGGGTAAGCAGATCCAAAGCGGAAGTAGGCTCATCCAACACGATAAGGCCGGGAGATGTAACCAGCGCCATTGCCAACGCCACACGCTGACGCATTCCGCCGCTTAACTCAAAGGGATACCGCTCCATAAAATCATTGGGAATGCCCACGTGCTTGAACATTTTGGAAACGACGCCGAGGGCATCCTCCCTGTTTAAACCAAGGTGGACCATGGCTGGCTCAGCCACCTGGTCACCGACTGTGAGTACCGGATTTAGAGAATTCATCGCAGCCTGCGGCACAAGGGACATGCTGACCCAACGCACACTGGTGCGGTACTCCTCATCACTCAACTCCATTACATCCGTGCCCTGCAAAACAACCTTGCCGGAATATTTTTCAACATTCCTCGGCAGAAGCCGAAGCAGGGCACGCGAAAGGGAAGTCTTTCCACAGCCCGACTCACCCAGGATGACCACAGCCCGTTTCACACCCAGGTCAAAATCCACGCCGTCCACGGCCTGCACTACACCCCTCGAAGTCTTGAAGTGCAGTACCAGATCCTCGATATGGAGCAGGCTCTGAGCAGGCGCAGTCATACTTCGCGAAGTCTCGGGTTGAAGATGCGATCCAAGGCAAAACCAAGAAAGGCAAAAGCCAGGCCGGTGATCATAAGAAGGGCTGCCGGTTCAAGCACCCAGTAGTAATAGCCTTTATATAGAGCGCCATTCGCCTGGGCATCCTGAATGATCTTGCCCCAGGTGGGCAGGATGGGGTCACCCAAACCGATCACCGCCAGGGATGCCTCCAAAAATACAAAAGCAGGCACGGCCTGTACCAGGCTGGGAATCAAGAGGGGAATCATGCGCGGGATCAGGTACACAAATATGATGCGTGTATTGCTCGCGCCATAGGCCTTGGCTGCTTCAACATACATCGACTCTTTTACCTGCAGGAAGACGGCGCGATAGGCAAGGATCGCCCCGGTAAAGATACTCAACAAAATAGTGGCGCTTAGAATCACCCAAATACTGCGCGAATAGAATGTGCCAATCATGATCATGATGGCGAAGAAAGGCAGGACGAGATTCACCTCGGTAATGCGCTGGATCAATTGATCCACCCAGCTGCCATACCACGTCCCCACGGCGGCGATGATCATGGTCATCATCGATGTGCCGATGGCAGCCATCAACCCGAATGCCAGGGCAACCGGTGCGCCCCACAACAGTGGAAGGGTTAGGTCGCGACGGGCATGGTCGGTGCCAGCCAATCCATAGACCTGCCCATGGAAGACAAATTCCACATCCATGTTCGCACCCGGTTCAAAAGTGGTTCCGATCACAACCAGTTTGTATATGCCTTTGAGGACCGTATCGCTATCGGGTGCGGAGAATAAGGCCGGGATGACTTCTTCGGCCCGTAGTTTGGCAACCAGCTTATCGTCTTGAGAGAAGCGGTAGGTGTATTGATCTCCGACCACGAAATTGGAAATACGGATCGTCCGGCCATCGGGTGTGATCCACTCCACCGAGGTAAAGGGTTGTTTCTCGTTGAAGGTGGCATCGATGTAGAGCAGCATATCCTGGGGATATACATCGTAGGAAAAATCGAATTCGTAGGTCATCTCGTAGGTGGTGATGCCGTCGGTGCCGGGTGTCACCACTTTGTTCATTCCGCCATCCATCGTTCCCACGGCAAAGGATTCGGAGAATTTCTTGCTGGAAAAAAGATTGAACCATGCCGGAGGCGCAAACTTCGGGTTTCGATACCAAACCTCCTCCCCGCCGCGCCACAGACGAATCGCCTCGGGATAGGGAATGGTGATCATGGCATACGCCGAAACAACCACCAACAAACCGATGGCAAAAATACCGACCAGGGCAGAAGGGTATTGCAACAGCTTTTTGAAAGAAGCCTGTAAATTATTCATTCTATTAACTGCCTATCTTGACCCGTGGGTCGACAGCTGCATACATGAAATCGAGCATAAACACCGTCATCGCAAGCAGGTATGCGTAAATGATCGTGGAGCCAACGATGATGGGGGTGTCATACAGGCCGACCGCCTGGAAGAGAGTTCTTCCGAGGCCCGGCCATAGAAAGACCGTCTCGGTGAATAACGCGCCAGTCCACAGCCCGATGATCAGGAGCGAAAAATTGGTGATGATATTTGGTAGGGTGGGACGCAGAATATAACGGCGCTCGATATCCTTGGGATGTAATCCCTTGGCACGCGCCATATCCACATAATCTTCGCTCGAATAGATGAGGAAAAAGGTGCGGTAGTTGTATACGCTCAGGAAGAAGGAACTGAGAAGCAGCGCACTGCCCGGGAGAAGTAAATGCTTCAATACACTGATGGCATAATCGAAGGTATTTGAAGGTGGGGGTGAATCAACCATGCCACCAAAAGGCAGCATCTTGAACCCGGCGGCAAAGATAAGGATCAGGAAAATGCCATAGAACCAGGATGGCACCGCCGAGGAGGGGGAAAGGGCGATGACCAGCTTATCCCAGAAACTCCCATAATTTCTGGAAAGGTTAAGCGCAATGAATACGCTCGAAAAGAAGAGAAGTAGTTGCGAGGTACCCATCAGCAGCAGGGTGGCAGGCAGACGCTCAAGCAGAATGAGGCGCACCTGCTTCGAGCCACTGTCACTGGTGATGTTGAACGCCCGCCCAAGATCCAATTGCAGTGCATTGGTCAAATGGCGAATATTGCGGATTGCGATCGGCGTATCCAATCCCCGTCGCTTTTCCTCGAGGGCGATCTGTTCCTCGATCAGAATCCTTCGGGTTTCCGGATCCATATTCCGCCCAGTGGGGCTGTTTGCAATGCTCTGGGTAATCGTATCGCGGATCTGCCCCTTGATGATCTGATCGACATACCCACCCATATTGGCGATCAGGATCGTGAGGTACACGCCGATTACCACTGTGGTGAACAAGGTTAACAGACGCATCACTACGTAACGACCAATGCGAACCACGGAACTGTTCGCAATCCTTTTTCGCAGAGCCACACCTTCTGATGGGGTATGAGTAGTAACTGACATAGGTACCTCGAATGGGTTCAGGGCGGGGCATAAAACCCCGCCCTGAATATTTATGGTCTTGCTTGAAACACTACCTTACTTGACAACCACGAAATCGAACGAGGTGAATGCGGGGATGGCCACCGCGATCGGAACGACCGCGACCTCGAGCTTGGCCGAACCAATCTCAAGTTTGGATGTCGTTTCCGCATCCAACACGACCTGGAACTGGCCCTCACCCACAGCCGCTGCCGTACCGACAGCGACCACGTCACCCGTGTTGCCATAGAGAATGTATTTCACCTGCTTGATATCCTCATTGGCATAGGCTTCGTCTCGGAAGTTGACGGTTACATCAAAGGTCGCTTCCTGACCAGCAGTCACCTGTCCGGCGCCGTCAAGGATGACGGTGGCGCGTTTCGGGTCACTGAATGCAGACCAGCGGCTGGCAAGATCGGGGAAGTCCGCAAAGTTCTTGAGGACGAGGGATTTCTCGGTGGTAAAGACCTGGTCGAGATAGTACGGACCGGTCCCGACCCAGAAGTGGCCGTGATCTGAATACCACTTGGAGAGATTCTCATAACGTAGAGCGGCCTCTTCAGGGGTGATGAACTGACTCAGGGTGGCTTCGTAGGGAATGTAGCTTTCGGCCTGGGCCTGGTCGAGATACTTCTTCAGAATCTCAAGGCTCGGACCGCCGACCCAGCTCATCTGCTCGATTTGCAAAGTATCGGCCTTGTCGGAGGAGTAGGCGAGTTCGCCTGCTGCTTCAGCCAGGTTGGAAACTGCCAGCATCTGCCAGCTATTTTCGCCGGAAAGGCCAGTAGGCGAAAGAGGCCAAAGCGGCGCAATATTCAACTCTGCATCTGCGTTATACACATCCGAGTAATATTCGATGGTCAAGGGATCGGTGGAGGTAATACGGAAACCCTTCAGGAAAGGAAGTGTCGCTTCCACAGACGGGGCCGCAGCCTCGTCATATATGGGGCTTTCCGGTTTGGCTCGGTCAATGCCGATGATGAAGGCCATCACAAAATCTGCCACGGAAACCGGGCTGCCATCATGCCATTTCACAGTATCGAACAGGTCAGCGGGGTAAACCACAGTGCTCTTAACTTTGGCGGTTGTGCCGTCGGGATATTTATCGCCTGCAGTGATGAAGGTCTGTGTGGCGGCGTCCCAATCGAGCCAGGCATCTTCAGGAACCGGGATCGAGTCAACTTCTTCAACGGTCAGCCAGTCCAGATTTTGAGTAATGGGCAATCCCTTTTCAAATTGCAGGGACGCGCTTTCGATGCGCTGGGGCCATGCCAGACCGGTATAGGGGTCACCCATGAGACCCGGGCTGGTGGTCACACCTGCCGCGCCCATGCTTGTTGCGCGCATAATATTGGAATCCCAGACCCAGTTGCTTCCGGCAATGGTGTTCCACGGCTGGGTGAAGAGGTCATTGGTGCCCACACGCATGGAGCCGCCTTCTTCATCGACAAAGCGCAGGTTGTAATTGCCCATGAAGGCAGCTTCGTATCCAGCGCCCAGATCATAGGTAACCGAGACATTGCTGTTGTAAGGCGCATAAACCAACTGATCCACAACCCAAACGAAAAGTGAATCTTCAAGCGCGAGTTCGAGTGCGCGCGCCATCATTTCATCGCGTTCGGCCTTGTTCGTAAAGTTGCCATTCGCCAGGTCATCGCCGATCTGTTGAAGTTCCGGGTCGGCAACATTGGAGATGAAGGGATCGCTCGCCTGAACGCTGGAGGGCAGATAATATTGCTGGATCTGTCCGCGTTCATCGCGGGTCAGGCCGGAGGGAAGATACCCGGCAGTGTACATGTGCCATTGCCCTTCCGAAGCAATCGACCCAAGCCAGATCGGGAAGGCTTCAGAAGAGGTCTTATATTGACGATCGACTGTGAAGCCCACGGCTTCCAGTTGATTGGCAACATAATCACCCATCGGTTTGCGGGTTCCATCGCCGTCGGAGCGGATGAGGAAGATCAGGGTAACAGGGGCATCGTTATACTGCCATTTGCCGTCATCACCAAGGGTGGCGCCCATGGCTTCCATTTCAGCTGCCACGACTTCGCGGGCCTTCTCAAGATTGAAGGCGTACTTGGTTTCCAGGGCGCGCGCCGTTTCAATGAGGTTGGTATATTCAACCAATTGTGTGGCGATCGGCAGAAGTTTCGGCAGGGAGCCGCCGCCATAGATCTCCTGGTTGATATAGTCGCGGTCGATCAGCCAGTTCATCGCCTCGCGGATCTTGCGATTCGAGAACGGATTTAATACTGTCGTATCATCGAATACGGCCGGGTTCAAGCTGATGCCGTAATTTCCTCCATAGGACTGGGTGTAATTCAGACCCGCATCCTTGATCTCCTGCAGGGTGTTCGAGGAGAGATTGAAGGAATAAAAATCGATCGCACCGGCCTGCAACTGCGAAACAGCCGAGTCAGACGATACAACAGAGAACACGATCTCATCCAGCCAGCCGCCATGCCGGGTTGTGGTTGGAGCTTCTTCAGTAGCAGCAGGAGCTTCTTCTGTTGCAGCGGGAGCTTCCTCTGTTGCGGCGGGTTGCTCTTCTGTTGCGGCAGGCACATCTGTACTGGCTGGCGCACAAGCTGCCAGCGCCATACTCAAAATGACCAGCACGCTCAAAAGAGCAAATACGTTTTTCAGTTTCATTCTCTTTTCTCCTATAGTGAATATCGATATAGAACTTGAAGCAAGTTGAAGCAATATCAGCAGGCCACCTCCTCATCCTCATATCAAGCAGAAGGCGGAAGACCAGTCCACCAACTGGCGCTCCGCCTCTTGCGAAATGCGGTCTCAACTTCTTGGAGGAATTTTTTCCGCATGTAGTCTTATCTTACGGATCATCCACTTATCTGTCATGCGTCCAGGCAATCGTATTTGCTCCCACATGCGAATGGTTTACAGGTAACAGCACAGGCAGGCGGGTTCAACCCTCTCCCAGGGAAAAACCATCCCTCAGAGGGGGGGATCAAACCCTCCCTGAGGAGGAGGCGTTTTCCGACTCCACCCCATTAATTGCTTATAATTATTCCCATCATGTGCAAGAAATCAATTTGGCAGATTCTGCTCCTATCCCTATTCCTGACATCCTGCGGGATAACCGCCCCTACCCCCACGCCAGAAGAATCCCCAACCGCTTCCCCTTCGGAGCCGGTAGCTGCTCCTGCGTCCCTTGATCCTTTCATCCCCTATGGAAAGAACATTCGCTTCGACCACATCAGCCTCGAGGAGGGTCTCTCGCAGAGTGTGGTCAATGCCATATTGCAAGACCAAAGAGGTTTTCTTTGGGTTGGCACCGACGATGGGTTGAATCGTTACGACGGCTACAATTTCAAGACCTACAAACCGGATGCGAATAACCCCTTCAGCTTGAGCGACCGCTCGATCACCGCGATCGTGGAAGACAGGGAGGGTATCTTATGGGTTGGAACGCGTCAGGGCGGGCTGAATCGTTATGACCCGATTACTGGAAAGTTCACTTTTTTCCGTCACGATAAGGATAACGATCAAAGCCTTGCCAGTAATCACATTACGACTCTTTCCTTAAGCTATAGCGGCCTTTGGATAGGTACCAATAACGGCCTCGATTACCTCGATTTTAGGACGTTTACCTTTACACATTATCGGGATGATTCAAAAAGCCCGGTGCGTTTGAGCAGCAATTTCATCACATCATTAATGCTCGACTCCCAGGGCATTCTCTGGATCGGCACAGTTGATTCAGGTCTCAATGTGTACGACCCGGAGAACAATTCCCTTTCCATTTATAAGAACAATAAAAATCAGGATGCGAGCCTGAGCCATAACCGAATTCTGAGCATCGTCGAGAGGGAAAACGGTGAGGTTTGGGTCGGCACAGCCAACGGATTGAACCGCCTCAACAAGGATGCAGGTTACTTTACGCGCTTTCAATATTCGCAGGATGACCCCGGCAGCCTGGCCGGAAACATCATCTATGCTCTTTATGTGGATCGATTGGGCGGGTTATGGGTCGGCACCAATGAGGGGTTGGATCGCTACGATTTTCGATTGAATACCTTCCAACATCATCAATACCAGCCTAACATTCCCAACAGCCTGAGCCATAATCAGGTCTACTCCATTTACGAGGATGACAGCGGCGTGCTTTGGGTCGGCACGTTTGGAGGTGGGCTGAACAAATATAACCGCCAGCAGGACCGCTTCGCCTACTACAGGAGCAATCCCAACGATCCGAATAGTTTGAGTAGCAATTTCCTGTTTGCCATGCTGGCCGACCAAAGGGGCTTCGTCTGGATCGGCACATTCGAAGACGGGTTGAATCGCTTTGACCCGCGCACCGACAAATTCTTGAGATTCATGAACGATCCCAATGATCCCACCAGCATCAGCAATAACAGTATCATTACCCTGTATACCGACCGGGCGGGAACATTATGGGTGGGCACGGGGAATGCCCTGGAAAAATATGACCCGGTCAAAAAATCCTTCACTCACTTCAAGCCCAGCGAAAGCAATGAGCCCGAGTTAACGCGCTTTTCTGTGTATGCGATCCTTGAGGATTCGAGGGGCACTCTCTGGGTCGGCTCCAATCGCGGTTTGTTCTCGTTTGACCGTGAAACGAATATCTTTTCCCAATATATTCCCCACGGCAGGGACGCTGAAAATTTCAACAACATCAAGATCAATGTCATCTTCGAGGATAAGAATCAGACTCTCTGGATCGGCACGTTCGATGACGGCCTGAAGAGCATCGACTACGAAACTGGAGAACTGACAAATTACCGTCATGACCCGGATAATGAGACTTCCATTGGAAGCAACTCGATCCTGTGCATGTACCAGGATGCAGCCGGTTCCCTTTGGATCGGCACACATGGCGGAGGGTTGGATCGCTTTGAGCCCAAGGACAGCACGTTTGCGCACTTCACAGAGATCGAAGGGCTGCCCAATAATGTCATCTACGGTATTCTGGAGGATGAATCGGGAAGCCTGTGGTTGAGCACCAACTTTGGAATTTCCCGCTTCACGCCAAAGAACGGGACATTCCGTAATTTCACAGTCAGTGACGGCTTGCAGAGCAACGAATTCAACCAGAATGCTTATGCCAAGGACCTGAACGGAACGATGTATTTCGGCGGTATTAACGGGCTCAATATCTTCCAACCGACCGAGATCAAGGATAACCCCTACCCGCCGCAGGTTTCGATCACCTCCATTACTCTCGACGGCGTTCCATTGGTTCAAGAACATACGCCGGAATACACCCAGAATATTGTCCTGCAATGGCCGCAGGATTCATTTGAATTCGAATTTGCGGCGTTTGCTTATGAGCAATCTTCCAAAAATCAATACTCTTACACCCTGGAAGGTTTCGATCCCAGTTGGATCGACATCGGTACCCGCAGGAATGGTCGATATACCAACCTGCCCGGCGGCACATATACCCTGCGCCTGCGCGGCTCGAACAGCGACGGCACGTGGAACGAGCAGGAACGATCCATTGAGGTGACGGTCGTCCCCCCGTTTTGGGAGACGTGGTGGTTCAGCAGCCTTCTCATTATTGCCATGGTTTTAGGGGTGGCGGGTGGGTTGCGATGGCGCGTAAAAAGCATCGAAAACCGAAATCACGAACTTGAACGCCTGGTCAGAAAACGCACAGCAGACCTTGAAAAACGAAACAGCGAGATCGAGGCGCTTTACCAGGCGGATGAAAAGATCCTGCGCAGTGTCACCCTCAATCACATTTTCCAAACGCTTGTCGATGTTTCCGTTTCAATGCTGAAGGCCGACCGCAGTGTGGTATTCACCTGGAACGAGGAAAAGCGCAAAGTCATGCCGCGGGTCAGCCAGGGGTTTGCACCTGAGTCGTTAGCGGCCATGCATTTCAACCGCGATGAAGGCGTAATTGGTCTCGCCATGAAGTCGGGAACGCCGGTGGTCGTCTCGGACATTCATGCCGGGAATTTGCGAGAAGACATCCTGGAAGTTATTCAAAAGGAAGGCATTCAATCCTTTGCTCATTTCCCGATCGTTGTGGATGAAAAAGTAATGGCGATCTTCAATGTGGCGTACACACGTCCCAATGCTTTGAACAAGGATGCCATTCGTCTCTTCACGGCCCTGGTAAACCGTGCCTCCATGTCGATTGCCAATATGGAATTATTCGAACAGACCAAGGACCTGGCCGTGATGGAAGCCCGCAACCGCCTCGCACGTGACCTGCATGATAGCGCCAAACAAAAGGCTTTTGCCGCCCTCGCGCAGTTGGGGACAGTCAACGGCATGGTCCGAGCCGTTCCTCACGATGCCTCTCCTCATTTGAGTGAAGCGGAAACTCTGGTCTATGAAGTCATCCAGGAATTAAATTTCCTCATCCAGGAAATTTACCCGATCGCCTTGCAGGAGAAAGGTTTACAGACCGTCCTGCGCGAATATATCTTCGAGTGGGAACACCGTAACGACGCCATGGTCAATCTCATGATCCAGAGCGATTGTGCCCTGCCCCTGGAAACCGAACAAGCCGTGTATCGGGTCATTCAGGAGGCGCTTGCGAATATATCCCGCCATAGCCATGCACAACGAGTGGATATTTCGCTGGTGTATAATCCCGACCTGCTTCAAGTGACCATTGCAGATGACGGCCGCGGTTTCGATATGAATCAAAAGGCAAAAGGGCTTGGCTTCCGTTCGATGCGTGAACGCATTAGCAGTATTCGCGGGACGTTCCAGGTGCAAAGCGCTCCTGGTCAGGGAACCCGCATCATCATCCAGATCCCCATCAAAGAAACGGTAGGAGTTTGATAACATGAGACATCACCGGACAAGCATATTGATCGCCGATGACCACGAAGTGGTAAGGAGCGGAATCCGCTCCTATCTTGAGAAGATATCCGATTTTCATGTGGTTGGAGAGGCCTCTTCGGGGGAGGAAACCCTCAGCCTGGTCTCCGAACTGATCCCCGATATCGTTCTCTTGGACCTCATCATGCCCGGAATGGATGGGATCGAAACTACCCGCCGCATCCGGCAGATCAGCCCGCGAACTAAGGTCGTTGTATTGACTTCCTATCATGAAGACGCGCACATCTTCCCAGCTCTGAAAGCCGGAGCCATATCCTATATTCTCAAGGATATGAAGATGGACAAACTGGTGGATGTCCTGCATCGCGCCGTACAGGGAGAAGTGACCCTGCACCCGCTCGTGGCTTCGCGTGTCCTGCAAAACATCCGCGGGGAGAACGGCGAAGAACAGCCCTTGTTCACCGAACTGACTGACCGGGAAACTGACGTACTAAAACTAATCGCCAGCGGGCTGACCAACAGCCAGATCGCAGAAAAGCTCGTTATCAGCGAGAACACCGTAAAGGGGCATGTCAGCAACATTCTGAGCAAACTACACCTGGCAGACCGCACCCAGGCAGCCGTTTATGCATGGCAGCAGGGAATCGTCAGCAGGCAAAGCACAACGACGAAATAATGGAATATCTATAAATGAAAAAAGGACACTGCCTCAGGCAATGTCCTTTTTATTTATACCGAATCGTCTATTGACCCATCTCAGCCAGGGCCGCTTCGATCTCCTGTGCAAAAGCGTCAATGGTTTGAGCGCCCTGGACAACCCTTAACTGTTCCTCGCCATTGACCATATAGGTGAGAAGGAAGGATGGCGTGGCTTGAATTCCAGCCGTGTTCGCATCAGTGGCATCCTGGTTGGCCAGGTCTCTGTATTTGCGTGAATCAATACAGTCCTGATACGCCGTCATATCCAACCCGACGTTCTCGGCAAAGGCAGAGAGCTTGCGGTCGTTGAACGCACCAACATTTTCGCCGCCCTGATTGGCAAAGATGGTATCGTGCATTTCCCAAAATTTGCCCTGGTCACCCGCACAATATGCAGCTTCCGCTGCTGCCAAAGACTCAGCCCCAATGAAAGCACCGACGGACTTATACTCGAAATATACGGTCCCGTTGGCAACATACCGCTCTATCAAAAGTTCTTCGGTATTCTCAAAGAAGATGCGACAGTAAGGGCATTGGAAATCGGAAAATTCCGTGATCTTGATGGGAGCATCCGGATTTCCCAGTTTGTTGAAATCGACCTGTAGTGCCGAAAGGTCACGTTGCGGGGCTTCTACAATATCGCCGGTCGGTTTGAGGTAGGAATAAAAAAACAAGAAGGCGACGATCAGCACCCCGCCTGTGATCAACCCAATTGCCCATAAGCGGGAATTTCTCTCCTTGCGGCGAATCTGCTCACGGCGTTGCTGCCGTTTG
Organism: Anaerolineales bacterium; assembly: GCA_016789225.1. Lineage (GTDB taxonomy): Bacteria > Chloroflexota > Anaerolineae > Anaerolineales > Villigracilaceae > Villigracilis. Next base: position 4,949 of record JAEURI010000155.1, on the reverse strand, counting down.
CTCATATCTTTCGTGTTCATGCTCACTCCTGTGTATGAAAATTTATAGTCTCAAATTCTCCCACGGCAAAATGGATTTGTCTAGCAGTGGGTTAATAGGCTCTTATTTTCCCGTATGTCCCGGATATCTGTGAGAAAAAAACGCTCCCGGCACATTTTTCTGGCAGCAGGAGCGGTTGAAAACCCCAATCAGATTGCCGATTCATTCATGGAGGCGGGCATCTATCCAAAGCGCCATGGTCTTGAATACCTCTGCCTTTTCATGTTCATTGTGCAGCTCGTGGTAGGCGCCGTTCCATAAAACCAGCGTGCACTTATCCTTTAACGGGGCGGCAAATTCGGTACTGCTGGAGGGGAATGCAATCGGGTCGTTCTTTCCGTGCATGAGCAATAATGGAAGTTGGAATTCACCAGCATGAGCCAGTGTCCACTTCGTCACACCCAGCATGATCTTTCCAAAACCAAGTGTGATCTTATCATGCACCAGCGGGTCATTCTGATATGCCTCAATGACAGCCTGGTCATGGGAAAGCCCGGCCGCATCCAACCCGCTGGCCAGGGATGTATTTGGCATCAAGGTTCCCAATAGCTTCGCCATGAATATCTTCAACGGCTGTTTCTCCAACGCCGTATGCAATCCGGAACTAGTGGCGATGACACCTTTCACACCGGGTTTACGTTTGAGCCCATAATGCAGGACTTGAATCCCACCTAGGCTGTGGCCGTAAAGAAATAGGGGCAAACCCGGATAAAGGGTCTTTGCCTGTTCGAGCAGGACATCGATGTCCTGCATGAAATCTTCAATGTCCGAGATATGCCCGCGTTCCCCGCCAGAGCGGCCATGGCCGCGTAGATCGTACGTGAACAACACCAAGCCTTCCTTGCCAAAGGCTTCTGCCACATGGGTGTAGCGGGAACTATGTTCACCCAGCCCATGCACCAGGCAGACAACTGCCCGAGGCAGGATAACCTCAGGCTCCCACACCTGCGCAAAGATATCAAGTCCGTCGCGGGATTTCCAATTCATTTCCTGATGTTTCATTTCAGACTCCGATGGTTATTTTGAATTCACATTGGCCTGCCCCTACAGCCCGGCAGGCACGTTCTTCGATGTCATGTTGTTCCCCGGTAGCCCAATACAAACACTCGCGGATCAACCCAAGAGTGACGTAACAGATCGGTGAATCATCCTTTTGTTCCACAGTGGCAGGAGAGGATCGGTCAACAAGAAGCAGGTCCAGGTCGAGGGAATGAACCGTGATATCACCACGTTTTACACCCAGCAACCCGGCAAGGAGTTCAAGCGCAGGTTTTCGTTTCAACGCTTTGGGAAGTCTTCGAATAAGAGATGCTTGTGTTCTTATCGCAAAGGGGGCATCACTCAACAGGGGTTCCCAAAGTTTTTCGCCCAGGCGAATCAGAGTGCCGCGCGCGCCCCTGCCATAATAGGTGCGCAGAGCCAATTGCAAGTTTGCATATGCCTGTGTAGATTGAGCCCCATCCAGCGTGGAAAAATATTCCGGATCACGCCATTCTCTTGGCAAACCCGATTTGGATAGGATGGCGGAAACCGTTTCCCTGCTGATCTCTGTGAAAAGGGTCTCCACAAATTTTCGCATGGCCAGTGGGGATAATTCAGAATGGCTCACAAGCCCTTCCATCCCGGCCATACCAACACCGGATAATGTTCGCCCGTGGGAACAAACCCAAGTTTACGATAAAGATTCAGGGAAGCGGCATTATCTGCCTGCGTATTGACAGAGACCTTCCCTGCGGAGAAGATCCCCTCCCTTGCGATCAGGTCATGGACCAATGCGGCCCCTACTCCCCTGCCCTGCGCCTCCGGCCGGACCCCGAGCCTGGCCAGGTGTGCCCCAAACGGATTGCCCGTACTGAGCTGGTAACCGATCACGTCAAAACCATCCTCAGCTACAGAAGCATATACGGCTTGTGAATACGCTCTCTGAAGGGAGATAAGTGTGTTATGCCAAAACGGACCGAAAGCCTCCCGATCCACCTCCTCCACCATTGGAAGGTCGGCAGGCTGCATGGGGCGGATTTTGATTCGGCCACTTTTGGCGGGCGCGTGATAATTACCGCTCTTTAGCTCAAGCAGGACGATACTCTGACGCAATTCAAACCCATGCGAAAGTAGAATTTGCTGAAACCATTGTTTCATGACAATGGCCGCAACCTGCGCCTGCAGATTGGATTGGGAAATATCGGCCTGGGCAATGCTCCACAAGGCGGACCAGGCTTCAGGTCCGGAGAGATGCGGTTGATGGGTAAAGAGACGAATCCAGGCCACGTTGGGAGGATCATCCGGGCAGGCCAAAGCGGCGCTGATATTGCCATTTTCCACCAGCACCCAAAAGTATCGAGCGCCGATCCATTCGAGGGTGGAGCGCCAATCCAAATGGCGGTGGGTATTTGATTCTTGAAAGATGAGGTTGGAAAGCTGGCGATGATCCTGTGCGGTCGCACGGCGGACGCTTATATCGAGGTTGATCATTTGATAAATCGGAGAAGGAATTTCATAATGCGCTCAAAGAGGGTGGGGTTCTCTTTGACATCCACAGAGCCCATCATTTTGAAAGCAGATTCGGTGATCTTGCCGGTTTTCAATTTTATCGCTGCGGCAGATTTCATCACCAGGGCACGCATATCGCCATCATTGATCTGTCCAAAAAGATCGGCTGATTGCTCGTATTTTTCGAGTGCTTCTTCGTTTCGTCCCAGTCCCTCCAGAGCAGCGGCCTGATTCCCCAGCGCCATGGCCTGACGTTTAATATCCTTTGCCGATGCAAACAGTTGGTCGGTTTCGAGTGCGGCATTCAGGGCCTCTTGTGGCTTGCCCGCCTGTAAAAGAGTCACACTCAAATTATTTCTGACTTCGGCAGCCAGTAGCCCGGCACGGCCAAGCGTATATCCCTCAACTGCCCGGCGAAAATAATCGGCGGCCTCGTCGAAATTTTTTCTTTCAAAGGCCTTTTTGCCCATTTCATTTAATTGGGCCGGTTCAAGTGTTTCAATGGTCATGGGTTCAACCCGTTCATTTGAAATAAAGGGACAGCCACTAAAAAGCGACTGTCACCTGGTTTCGATCAAAGTGTGATATCCAACAGCCCCTCGGCTACCGAGCGCAGCTTGTCACGGGACATACTGCTTAGTTTTATGGCAAGTTCGATATAGGGACGGTTGACCGGCTGGCAGACAAAATCCTGCAGCTCGGTTGGTAGTTCGCGGAATTTTTGCATGGCGCGCTGACTGTTCATCCAGTCGCCCACTGGGCCGCTCTGGTCGAAGAAGTTTTCGATGCGACTTCCCATGACGGTCAAAATGCTTTCAAGTTCCGGCACGGTGACAGAACGCTCGCCCAGTTCATAGGCCTTGAGCCTCGACTGGGAAATCCCTGTTTCCGCCGCAAGATGGCGAATGGACATATTGACACGGGTGCGTTCCTGACGGAGCAACGCGCCGATCATACGCTGGCGCAGGGCGATCAGGCGTGTGATGTCTTCAGCGGTCATCGGTTCGGGAGAGTCGGAGAGGGTCTCATTTCCCCAAAACTGCCCGATGGGGAGTTTTAGAAAAAAGACCAGGGCCTCCAACTCAGGCAAAGACGGCGAACGGCGGCCCTCTTCGTACGCGCGAAATATGCCCGGCTTGATGCCAATCGCATCGGCACATTCCTTGATGCTGCGGCGTTCAGCCACGCGGGCATCTCGAATCAGCAAGCCAAGTTTCTTTTCACGGAGGGTAATTTGGGCGTTATTCATGGTTCCTCATAAAAGATAGAATATCTATTATAGCAGAGTGTTTCAGCGCCGCGCTGAATCGGGATTGATTTTTCCGGACATAAATATCTCTGCGCCAAGCTTGAAACCGGCCGCCTCCAGACGTGGAGTAAAGAGGGGGCGAATGCCGGTGGGTCTCAGGTCGCCCAACACTTTGCCATCGGCCACTCCGGTTTGATTGAATTTGAAAATATCTGTCAGCACCACAATATCACCTTCCATCCCGGCGACTTCTGTAATGGCTGTCACTTTGCGGTTTCCATCTTTCAGGCGCGTTTGCTGAACGATCAGGTCAATGGCCGAGGAAATCTGCTGGCGTACGACCTTGAGGGGCAAATCCATCCCTGCCATGAGCACCAACGTTTCCATGCGTGAGATCGCATCTCGCGGGCTGTTGGAATGCACTGTCGTCAATGAACCATCATGCCCGGTGTTCATGGCTTGAAGCATATCCAGAGCTTCGCCTCCACGCACCTCGCCGACCACGATCCGGTCAGGGCGCATACGCAGGGAGTTTTTCACCAGCTCGCGAATGGTAACCGCATTCAATCCATCTGCATTGGCCGGTTTCGTTTCCATTCGCATCACATGATCCTGCTGAAGCTGGAGTTCGGCGGCATCTTCGATGGTGATGATACGCTCATTCTCCGGGATAAAACCGGACATCACATTCAAAAGAGTGGTCTTCCCGGAACCTGTTCCACCGGAAATAACGATATTAAAACGGGCCTTCACACAAGCCTGTAAAAAGTCGGCCATTTGCTGAGTGATCGAGCCATACTTTATCAGGTCTTCGACCTTTAATTTATCTTTGCGAAATTTTCGGATCGTAATGGAAGGCCCATCGATGGAAACAGGCCGAACCACGGCATTGACGCGCGAACCATCCGGCAGGCGCGCATCCACGGTGGGAGAGTCATAATCCACCCGGCGGCCAAGCGGAAGGATAATCCGGTCGATGATGCGTACAACATGGTCATCATCGTCAAAGGTGATTTCAGATTTGGTCAACTGCCCATTCCTTTCGACAAATATCTTCTTGGGTCCGTTCACCATGATCTCGGAAACCTCGGAATCGTCCAACAAAGGCTGGATCGGTCCGAAGCCAAGCAGGTCATTGAAGACCTGTTTGAATATCTCCTTCTTCAGATCC
>JAEURI010000172.1 GCA_016789225.1 Anaerolineales bacterium | reverse complement strand
AGCCGATTCCGTATGCATTGATCACAAAGATTGTCCAGTTCAGGGTCAAAGAGCATTTGGCGAAGTCGGCGGCTAAAGGAAAGAAGATAACCGCCAAAAGCAAGGCTTGAACTCCATGACCCTTTTTTTCACCTCCGATACCCACTTCGGCCATCAGCGCACCTTGGAATTTTCGCGCCGTCCCTTTGCGGATGTGACCGCGATGGACGCGGCCCTGATCGCCAATTGGAATTCGGCTGTAAAACCGGGCGATACGGTCTATCACCTCGGCGATTTTGGTTCGATGGAGAGCCTGCAATATTTGAGTCGGTTGAATGGGAATATCATCCTCCTGCCGGGGAATTATGAAACACCGGAGATGGTCGAGGTCATGGCGCGCACCTGCAAGATCATCGAGCCGAATACGATGATCGAAGTGGAGGGCCATCGCTTCCAACTCGTTCATGAGCCGGAGGAGGCGACAGGGGCCGGGTTTTTTCTCTTTGGGCATATCCATCAATTGCAAACCGTCAAGCGCAATGGATTGAACGTGGGCGTGGACTGTCATTTCTTCCACCCGATCGACCTGCAAGTTATCCTGTTCTACCAGAATGCCATCAAGAATCATTACGACGACAATGTGTTCATGGAGCGGCTTGGTGGGAAATAGGTACTACTGTCATAAAAATGCACGCATCCCCCGATAAAAAAGGTTTATACTAGCTTTACCAATTATCCATCGGCCATTCACGATTAACCATCCACTCAATAAAAAAACCATGAACGAATTGACTCGACAGGGTGTATCTTACTTTGAGTCAGGGGATGAATCTAAAGCCCTTGAATGTTTTATCGAATCACTGCGCCATGAACCGGACGAAGTCGATACCTGGTTCTGGCTGGCCATGACGCTCGACTCGCTCGAAGAACGTGAGCGGTGTATGCGTCAGGCTTTGCGTGCCGACCCGCAGAATGCCGCTGCCCGCAAAGGGCTTACCCATCTTGCCAATGGGATCGAATCCATGGGCGAGCATCCCGGCGAACAACACAAACCGGTCTCGGTCCCCGTGGCGGGAGTCAACTACAAGAAGCGGCAATCGGCGGTGAAAAACCTCCGGGCCAATGAGCAGGTCTTCCTCAGGCGTGAGCCGTACAATCCATATGACCCATCTGCCATTCGAGTCGAAACTTCCAGCGGGCAGCAGATCGGCTATATCCCGAAGGAAGTGGCGCAGGCCCTCGCGCCGTACCTTGATGACGCATCCAAGTTGATGTCTGCGCGGGTGGTGGGCTTGCAAACCGGTGCGATGGAGAATCAGCCCGTCTCGGTCAAGATCGCATTTTACGTGCCGCGTACCATGCAGCTCCCCGCACACACGCACGAACAGATCGAATATTTTTACGACGACAGCGGCAACCACGCCTACATCCTGCTCAACTGCACCGAAGTCGATTTGGACACCGTCAAAACCGAACTGCAAAAGGATGGGATGCAGGTCTTGCACTCCGGCGTCGGCTCACGGATGGCGTCCAACGGGCGCTTCTATCAGTGGTTCATCCGCATCGGGACTCAGGAGGGGGCGGATACTCACCAGCGAGTGAGTCTATTCTTTGAGCGGGTCTTCGGCATCCTTTCCAACGAGTCACGCATTAAACAGCTCGAAGCCGACCGGCAGGCCCTGCAGGATGCGCTCGCCCAGGCCCAGCACGACCGTGACCAGCTCAAAAAGGAAAAGGATACCCTCTTTGAACGCAACCTGGATTATGTAAAGAATACCGACCGTTTGCGTGGTGAGGTAGTGGAAAGCGAACAAAAGATCAAACGCAAAGACGCCGAGATCCTGCTGCTCAATATGGAACTTGCCCAACGCGACGCCGAACTGGACGATGTTCAAAAACTTGCGCGCATCGCTGCCCGCCGCTTCCGGCGAGGCGATATCTCATCATGATCTACGATTTTTACGAACTCTTCGGGCGCGGCATTATCGCCGCCCGGACCGGGCGCTTTCATGAAGCGCTTGAGTATTTGCTGTTGGCATCCAGGGTGGAATCGGGGAATCCCAGAGTCTGGTTGTGGCTGGCAGCTTCGGCCGAGTCGGAGGCGCAGACGCGGCGATTTTTAGAAGCGGCGTTGAAGATCGATCCCAATTTGTTTATGGCGCGGGTGTTGCTGCATCGGCTGAATTCATCCACGGTTCCTGTTCATGCTGGCGAGGCGAATTTTGTTATTTTTTCCTGTCCATCCTGTGGCGGTAAGCAACGGTTTGATCCCGATATGATGGGGCTGCTATGCCAATCTTGCGGGACGTTGGAGCGATTGCCTGCGCAGGATGCTTCGGATGCGGAGATTCAACTGAACCCTGGAGGCGTATCGGGGAATTGGGCAGTGACGGAGAGTCAGGTTAATTGTGATGCATGTGGCGCGATGTTGTCCATTCCGGCGAGTCAGGTCACTCATCCCTGTCCGTTTTGTGGTTCTGAGAATATCAATCTTTTGCCTGCCACCCCAAATATGATTTCTCCCACAGCCATCGCGCCATTTCGTTTGCATGGGGATGATGTGCGTGTGGAACTCGCAAAGGCTTTAGGAATTTCCATCCATAAAATTGACCAACTGGCGAAAGCCTCCAAACTACATCTTGCTCCCATATATCTTCCATTTTGGACATTCGACGCGACTGTGCAACTTTATTGCGCCTTGGAGCGACATGTGCCCGCAGAAGAGTTCGCGGAGGATGAACGTGTGATCCTGAAAGGCGAATGGCCCCTGCAAAAAAGCTGGTTTGAATGTGACCTGAACGATTGGCCGGTGTATGCGGCGCGGCGGATTCAAGATCGTCACATAGGAAAAATTTTTCCATTCGACTTGACATCCCTTTTCACATATCGTCCTGAGATGCTTGCAGGCTGGCAGGCGGAAACAGTGCAGCTTGCACTGACGGAGGCTGCCGTGCAGGCGCATAAACAAATGCGAGACCTTGCCCTGAAAAAAGCCGCTCTTCGGGGTCTTTTCATCGAACCCGCAAGATTATTGAGGGATGATGTTCAATTCCATGATCGAACTTATAAGCTGATCTTATTGCCTATATGGGTTGCCCGATGGACGATGAATGGAAAGTCGTTTCGCGCGTTGATCAATGGGCAAACCGGGAAGGTGCCTGGGGAGGAAGACGCATGAAACTGCCCGATTGGTTGTATCCCATGCTGTTTGGAGTGGGCGGATTTTTCCTTTTTCTCCTAGCCGGGTCCGTGGCGGTCATGGATATTCTTTCATTTATGGCCGGACGCCCGTTGCAGCAGTTTTACTCGAGAACCAGTGGATACAATGATCCTGGCATCGCATTCACAGCCATTCTGATTCTGCTGGCTCTTTTGGGCTTGGGAGAGTTTATTTTGCAGGTGCATGTTGTGATTAAGAAACTGAGGAAATAATGCCTCAAAAAAACGAGGCTGTCAAAAGACAACCTCGTTTCTCATTACTTATTACTCGTCTCTTCCAACTTTTTCTGCTTTCTCGACTTCAACCATCCGTGCAAGGTAATGCCCACCACCCGTTCATTACCTTCGACAAGTTTCTTCAAATTTGGACGCAGCGCCCATATCAGTAGAATCTCCGCGCCCACGCCATACCAGACGTAATCCCATGGCAGTACCCCCTGAGACGCGTAATAGGCAAAGACGATGATGGCGAACAGTGCCACGGCCATCGTTGTCACTGAAGCGATGCCGACCGTGAAGAAGGTCAACACACCAAGTGGAAGGATGATGGCTATCGAAGGCGGATACAAACCCATCGCGCCGCCCACCGAAGGCGCACCGCCTGCGCCTCCGCGTAAACGAATTAACGTACCATTCTCATCCCGTTCTGGCAGAAAGATCGAATGGTTGTGCCCAAGGATCGCCGCCAGTGGGGCCAGCATATGCACCAAATAATGGTCGGGCGTGATCCACCTTGCCAGCCAGACCGATACTGCACCCTTCAAAATATCGAGCAGGGCGGTGGCTAAACCGGCCCAAAACCCTGCAGCGCGCAGGGCGTTCGTCCCGCCTGTGCGCCCGCTTTCCACCTCGCGAATGTCTTTCCCGGTTTTCAGTTTTACGATCAACAAGCCAAATGGGATCGAGCCGATGATGTAAGCCAGTAAAATGGCCGCAAGGTCCAGGATTAATTGCATTAAGGTTCCTCCAATAGAAAATTTGCCACGAAATGCTCGCGGCTGAGTTGGTCTTCAATAAAAACACCCTCGCAGGATGATGGTTTCTATACAACCTGCAAGGGAACTTCGCGGTATACCCCGTCTTGGATCCAAAAACCACGGGTGCGCCAGCGGTCTTCGACCCGCGAGAGGATGACGTACACCACCTCATAGGCGGCTTCGGCGATGTCGGTGGGCGAGACAATCTCCGGTCCGGCGGGATGCGAGTGAAAGATGCCCAGCAGGTCGAGCCCGTTGGAGTCGATCCACTCGAAGGCCTGCAGCTGCTCGACGGGTTCCATCACGTATCGCACCGGGCTTTGGGCCTGGTTCGGGATCATCAAAACAGCTTCCACGCTGGAGCCTTTCCCTGCCAGCAAGCCGCAAGCCTCCAGCGGCGCATGCGACTGGACGTGTGCGATCATCTTTTGGAGTTGTTCGTTTGTAAGGGTGAGGGAGGAGAGCATGGCTACAAAAAGACAGCTGCCATCCAGGCCATACCGACTACGATGACAGGCCAGACCGCGGCGCGGCGTACGGGAATGTTTTCAGATAGACCGGCGGATAGATTCGTCAATGCATAGAGCGGGCCGGTAATGGCGAGTCCGAATTGAATCGGTGAGAGCGGCCAGTAATGCAAGCCAGCGCTCATTTGAGCGCAGACCAGGCCGATGCCGATCGCCCAGGGAAAGTCCCAGCGGTCGGTGCCGTCGAGATGAAGGATGCGCAGGCTGATCAAGCCGCTCACAATAAAGATGGCGGGGACAATCAAAGTCATGCGCGCGCCCGAAAAGCGAAGAGAGGTGACAAGGATGAAGAATAAGGCAAAGGCAACCGAGGTCAGACCTGCACGCGCAAACGCATACGAGGGTGCGGTGGGGTTGATGGCGATATATTCTGCCATACAGACGGCGGCCAGCAAAACCGCGCCGACCACGAACCCAACCCACCAGGCCGATTGATTTGCTAACAGGGCCAATGGGGTCCCCATTACAAAGGTGGTCAGGGTGGGCAGGAGTAAATTTTCGAGGTTCGACGTTTTGCCAAGGTTGGGGTGATCCTTGGTCAGCCAGTCCATTCCGGCGGCGGTCAATGCCGAGGCGAAGAGGGTCATGAACGTGCCCAGGGTGATGGGAAAGGCAAAATAAAAACCGGGCAGTTCTAGGGCCAGGGTGAGGCGGGGTGACTGGATCAGCCGGGTCAGGGCAAAGGTCAACAGTACCGAGGCGATCAGCATCCCCACACGATCTGCCGAGGGAAAATAAGAGCGGTTTTCCTGCATGAGCAGATTGTACCAAGAATGATGAGGCTCAATGGCTCATCGGCATCTTTCTGTCCATTTTGAGGCATAAATGTGGGGATGACGGTATGGTAGAATCAACTGGTTATGGAAGATATACGCGTCGAAAACCTGCCCCCGCCGCCTGGCGTGATCAGCTCCATCAAAGCAGGCTTTGATGCCATTGCATCACACATTACTGCAATTTTGATGCCGCTTTTGTTGAACCTGTTCCTCTGGCTGGGCCCACGTCTGAGGATGGTCGAGTTGTTCGAGTCGATCAAAGGCGATGTGGTCTCGATCTGGCAGGTGGGCGGCATTTCCACCGAAGATATCCGCGTAATGTTGGACTGGTACGAGGCGACGATTCCCTCCATCAATCTGTTCTGGCTGGGCCGCACGCTTCCCATCGGGATTCCGAGCCTGCTCAGTGGAACCTCTGCCACTCCTTTGGGAGAACCTGTCCTTTGGCAGGTAAGCGGGTTGAGTCTGCCCTTGTGGTTTGCCTTGATCGTGTTAATTGGCTGGGTGGGGGGGGCGTTGTATTATCGCAATGTGGCCTCAGCGGCTTTGGCAGATAAGGTGACCTCGATTGGCCCCTTCCATGCGGTGGTACAGACCATTCTTCTTTCCACAGTTTGCAATTTGCTCCTCCTGACCCTGAGCCTGCCTTTGATGTTCATTCTATTTGTGTCCATGCAGATCAGCGTGGTGCTGGGGAATTTGGTGGTCCTGTTTATGGCGCTGGCCTCGGTATGGGTCATCGTGCCGCTTTTCTTCTGGGCGCATGGTGTCTTCCTGCGCCGGCAGAATGTGCTGACATCCATTCTCAGCAGTGTGCAACTGACGCGTTTCACTTTGCCGACGAGCAGTATCTTTGTCATGGTCGTGTTCCTGCTCGCCTACGGCTTGAATTTTCTATGGCATATCCCGCCCGAGGATTCGTGGATCACCCTGCTGGGCATCTTCGGACATTCCTTCGTCACCACGGCTTTGCTGGCCGGGAGTTTTATCTACTATCACGAGATGAGTACCTGGATCCAGGGAGTGCTGGATCGGGTCCGTGCAAAAAAGATCGTAAAACAGGCGTAATGTAAAAATTGGTGTCTTTCACCATTGACCGAGTTAATTGGAGGTATTTGTGGCTGATAATGTGAAATATGATGTAAGTTCAATTCAAGCGCTGGAAGGGATCGAGCACGTCCGCAAACGCCCGGGTATGTACGTGGGTGGTACGGATATTAAAGCGCTGCACCATCTCGTTTATGAAGTGGTGGATAACGCCATCGATGAAGCGCTGGCTGGTTTCTGCACACGCATCGATGTAACCATCCACCCCGATAGCAGTGTGAGCGTCGTGGATAATGGACGCGGTATTCCGGTTGGGCCGCATCCCTCGAAAAAAGATGCCAACGGCAAGCCGATGGAAACCGTGGACGTGGTCATGACCGTCATCGGTGCTGGCGGCAAGTTTGGTGGCGGCGGGTATAAGGTTTCCGGCGGTTTGCACGGCGTGGGCGTCAGTGCTGTCAACGCGCTCTCCGAATGGATGATCACCGAGATCAAGCGTGATGGCAAATTGTGGAAACAGGAATACAAGCGTGGTGTACCGCAGGGCAAGATCCAGCAGGTTGGTAAAGCCGATAAAGACGATTCCGGCACCACACAGACCTTCAAGTTCGACAAGGTTATTTTTACCGAAGATATTGATTTCCGCTTCGACACCCTTGTTCAGCGTTTCCGCGAAATGGCGTTCGTCACCCGTGGCGTGACGCTTAAGTTCGTGGATGAACGCGCGGACCGCGAAATGACCTTCTACTTTGAAGGCGGAATTACCTCCTTTGTCCGTTATCTGAACCGCAATCGCGAGAACCTGCATTCTGTGGTGTATGTGGAAAAGGAAATGGAAAGCATCGGTATTGAAGCTGCCATCCAGTATACGGATGCCTACACCGAGTCGGTCTACTCTTTTGCCAACACCATCAACACCATTGACGGTGGAACCCATCTGACCGGTCTTCGTTCGTCCCTGACGCGCGTCATCAACGATTATGCGCGCAAGAGCGGTTTGCTCAAAGACTCAGACCCGAACTTCTCCGGCGACGATACCCGTGAAGGTTTGACGGCCATCGTCTCGGTCAAGCATCCGGGGCCGCAATTCGAGTCGCAGACCAAGGTCAAGCTGATGAACCCAGAAGTGCAGACCTACGTCACCCAGGTGGTGGGCGAGGCCTTTAGCACGTTCCTTGAGGAGAATCCACAAGCAGCGAAGGCCATTGTCTCTAAATGCCTCACCTCTGCTCGTGCGCGTGATGCGGCGCGCAAGGCGCGCGATCTTGTCATCCGCAAGTCTGCGCTTGAGTCGTTGACCCTGCCTGGCAAATTGGCCGATTGCTCCGAACGCGATACCGCCAAGACCGAACTCTACATCGTGGAAGGTGACTCGGCAGGCGGCTCTGCCAAACAGGGACGCGACCGGCACTTCCAGGCGATCCTGCCGCTGCGCGGTAAGATCCTCAACACCGAGCGCGCCCGCCTCGATAAGATCCTTGGCAATAACGAAGTCAAGGCGCTTATCTCGGCTCTGGGGACCGGCATTGGCGATAATTTTAGCCTCGAAGGCCTGCGCTATGGACGAATCATTATCATGACCGATGCTGATGTGGACGGCAGCCACATCCGAACGTTGTTGCTGACCTTCTTCTTCCGTTACATGCCCGCCTTGATCGAAGACGGTCATCTTTATATTGCCCAGCCGCCGTTGTATCGCATTGCATACAAGAATACCGTCAAGTATGTCTACAGCGACAAGGAAAAAGACAAGGCGGTTAAAGAGATCGGCGACAAAGCCAGCCTTCAGCGTTACAAAGGTCTTGGTGAAATGAACCCTGACCAGTTGTGGGAGACGACTATGAATCCTGCCAACCGCACATTGTTGCTTGTCACCGTTGACGATGCCGCCGAAGCCGACCGTACCTTCGACATGCTCATGGGCGATGCCGTTGACCCGCGCAAGAAATTCATCCAAACCCATGCCAAGAGTGTGAGGAACTTGGATATTTAGTTCGCTCCGAATCAAAACGGCCCTCGAATTTTCGAGGGCCATTGTTTTTAACTGTAAGTCATGCTTTTAGCATGACCTGTCACTACACATCTGTCTTTGCCACGCTGCGCATCGCCGCGATTTGACGTAAATGATCCACCTCATGCGCCAGTAAAAGCAGGATCCAGGTCTTGTAATTGCAGATACCAAATGCCGGGTTCTTTTCCGTTTTATCAGGGTCGTGTGAATTGCGCGTCTGCTCGATCACAACCTGGATTCTCTCGGTGGCAGCATTTAGGCTGATGATCAATTCCCTCACTGGCACGTTTTGCCTTGCGCCTTCGCCGAATCCGCGCGCCGCTTCCACCACATGCGGAAGTTGACTCGTGGAGATTTCCAGCAGCTTGTTGTGATAAAACCCCTGGGTATAAATAAGATGGGTGATGGATTCGCTGATCGTCCAGAAGGGATGCACATTCGAGGCAAAGGCGGCCTGCGCATCGTTCAAGCCTTCCAGACTTTCCTGAACCCTTTCACGGGTATGGAAGAACGTCTCGATCATGTCATCCAGCGAAAGCTGGGCCGAGGCCTCCAACCAGGTGATTTCCTTTGTGAAGGCAGAGAGAACCAGGGGGTGTAGGATTTCCGAAGGGATCATGGCAAAATTTTATCTTAACTTCCTGGTTCCAGTACCCAAGTACCAGAACCTTGTGGGAACTTTATAAGCAAGCTCGTCGTTCTTAGGAGGCAATAGAAACGAGGATACTCATGAAACTTACAACCAATACCATTCTTATTATTTTCGGCATTCTTGCTTTGTGTGTGCTCGCGCTTTATCCCATCAGCGTTTTTGCCATGCCTTTGCTGCAGGCTGAACAGACACAACCCGACCCACAGGCCACCGTTCAGGCGATGGTGACCCAGACAATGATCGCAATGACTCTCAACGCGCCGACTCAAACCCCGCCTCCCCCCACGGCGACGGCTGTTCCTGTCACCAACACACCTGTGCCCACGTCGACAGCTTTACCGACCGCCACTCCTGTTATCTATTGTGACTGGATGGCGTTCATCAAGGATGTGACGATTCCCGATGGCACGACCTTACGTCCCGGTGAAACCTTCACCAAGACCTGGCGCATCAAGAACCGCGGCACCTGCACATGGACGCCTGATTACACCCTGGTATTCAACAGCGGTGACCAGCTTGGAAGTACCACCTCCATCCGCTTGCCTGCGTATGTAGCCCCCGGCCAGACCATTGACGTTTCCATCGCGTTCACAGCCCCGACCGTGGAAGGTTCCTTCCGAGGCTATTGGATGCTGCGCAACACCTCCGGCGCTCTCTTCGGCAGCGGTGACAAGGCCAACGCCCCCATCTATGTGGACATCCGCGTGAAGAAGCAGGTAGTCACTGAAGTCCCGCCGCATGGAACGGTGGGCGGCAACCTGTGCTACCCGAGCGAATTCAACCCGCCCATGACTCTTTACTTCGAGAACGCAGTGACGGGCGAACGCATCCAGTTCTCCATCGTGGAGAACCAGAACACCTACAGCGTGCTTCTCCCCAATGGCAGATACTACGCCTATGCCTGGGCGCCCGGCTACAATCTTGAAGGGGCCTACACACACACGAACGGACTGATGAAATCCTTCCTCGTCGAAGGCGGGCTCACCACTCCCTTCATCAACCTTTGCGATTGGAGTCCCAACCCTCACGCAAAAGGTGAATAACCCCAAACAAAAATGCGACCCCTATAGGGGCCGCATTTTTGTTTACCCGATTTCCAA
>JAEURI010000105.1 GCA_016789225.1 Anaerolineales bacterium | reverse complement strand
GGTCGCCGGAGGATGGCCCTCCATGTGGGATGGCACCATGACCGCCAGCCAGCGCTATTACACCGCCTCCGTCCGTTTTGCCGATGACCTTTATGCGGCGCTCGATTACTGTGCCGCTTACGACCAGTATCAAAAGGCCGCCGCCATCGGTCAACTGGATGGGAACGCCGCCGCCAATTCAGCGAATGCCTTCAACCAATGCTACCCGCCCACCGCAGAAATCATCATTGAAGCCACACCCACCAGCGAAGTAATCGTAGAAGCAACACCGACTCCATAATATGCCTATACCTTCCACGCCGGTCCTGGCGATCATCTTCTGGCTGCACATGCTGGCAACCGTCGTCTGGATCGGAAGCCTCGCCGCCATCAACCTGCTGCTCCTCCCCGCCTCCACGCGGACATTGAAACTGCCCGACCAACTCAGCCTGATCTCCGCCCTGCAAAAAAGACTCGAGCCCCTGGCCTGGTTCTGTATGGGCATTCTGTTGGTGACCGGGCTCTTTCAACTGAGCACCAGTCCCCATTATGATGGCTTCCTCGATATCAGCACTCAATGGTCACTCGCCATCCTCATTAAACATGGCCTGGCCGTGGTGATGGTCGTCATCAGCGCCATGCAAACCTGGGAGGTACTCCCTGCCATTCAGCGCATCCTGATGAAAAAGGAAAATGCAGACGAAGCCGAACTCGCCAAACTTCAAAAGAAGGAAGTACTCCTTCTGCGAATAAACCTGCTGCTCTCCGCGCTGATCTTGGCGGCCACCGCATACGCAAGAGTGTCGTGAATAAAAATTCGGAAGTCCTGGAGACTTCCGAATTTTTGTTTATAGCTGTATCAAATTCTTTTGCTCGGCCAGCACCCCGGTCAGGTCGTAGGCCATGGCGCCGGAGATTCTCACGGGGACAATATCGCCCACCTTCGCGCTGCCTTCGATGAAGACCATGCCATCGATCTCAGGAGCATCACGGTAGCTCCTGCCGATGGAAATGCCGTTGTCGAATCCCTCCACCAGCACATCCAGTGTTTTGCCAACATACGATTGATTCACCTGCAGTGAAATATTTTGCTGAAGTTCCATCAGGCGTTCGAACCGCTCCTGTTTAACGGAAGCAGGCACCGGGTCGCCCAGAGGCGCGGAGGTCGTGCCAGGCTCGAAGGAAAACTGGAAGGTTCCCACACGGTCGAAGCGGGTCTCCTGCACAAAATCATACAGAGCCTGAAACTCTTCATCCGTCTCACCGGGATAGCCGACGATAAAGGTCGTGCGAATCGACAGGTCTTTGATGGCGGTGCGCATCTTGCCGAGGGTCTTATGCACCCACTCCATGTTCGATGGACGCTTCATGCGATAGAGGGTCTTCTCATGCGCATGTTGAAGCGGAATGTCGAGATATGGCAGCACCTGCTTGCGAGTCGCCATCACTTCGATCAGGCGGTCAGTGACATAGCCGGGATAGGCATACATGACGCGGATCCAATCCATGTCGGGCACAGAATCGGTCAACTGTTCGAGCAGAACCGCAAGGCCGTCCTTCATGCCCAGGTCGTGACCGTAATCTGTGGAGTCCTGCGCAATGAGCACCAACTCGCGCACGCCCGAATCGCGCAAGGTGCGCGCTTCGTTGATGATCGATTCAATTGGGCGCGAAACCGCCGTACCCTTAATGAGCGGAATGGCACAGAACGCGCATGGACGGCGGCAGCCATCTGCGATCTTAACGTAGGCGCTTGCACCTGCCCGGCTCACACGCAAGGCACCGTTCTCGTCCGCGCCAACGGTGGGAGCTTCGGGTAAATGATAGATCGGTTCGGGGTTCTTTCCCTTGCGGACCTCGTGCACTACCTGCACAATGTCCATCCAGCGGCGCGTGCCGAGAATACCATCGATACCGGGAATCCTCTGCGCCACTTCCACGCCATAGCGTTGTGTCAGGCATCCCGCTGCAATCAGCACCTGATTCTTTTTCTTGACCTGCGCCAGCTCACCCAGCACCCGATAAGACTCATCCTTGGCCGGGCCGATAAAACCGCAGGTGTTCACGATCAAGACAGACGCCTTGGCCGGGTCTTCAACCGAAAGGTAACCGTCACGCAACAACAACTGCGCCATCGAATCCGAATCAACGGTATTCTTTGCGCAGCCGAGGGAGACCAAATGAAATGTATTTTTTGACACGTTAATGTTTCCTGACTTTCTATACTACATATAAATTCTGGCGACAGGCTAAAGCCTGACCTACATATTATTGCGCCGCCGTCGGTGTTGCCGTGGGGGTGGGCGTCATGGTCGGTGTAAAGGTTGGCGTGGTCAGTGGCGTATTGGTCGGCGTTGGCGGGATGGTGGCTGTGGGCGTGGCCACACCGGAGATCAGATATACGCGACTCACCACCTCTCCCACTCCACCCATCAGACCGAGGTCTGTGCCATTATACGTGATTCGCAAAGCCGAGCCGTCACCGGTCAGGATCACGACCTGATTCTCCGCCTCGAAGATTTTGGTTTCACGTGGGGCCATACGGCCTTCGAACACCACTTCACCATCGACGGAAATACGCACAAACACGCGTTCGAGTGCGAATACATTCACCGTCACATTGGCAGTTACTTCCAGCGAAGGTTCCTCCGTCACAAGGACGGTCTCTTCACTGGCATCCTGCTGGGTCGCGATCGATGGATCATCCACCGGCAGGAAGGTCGATATCTGCGAGGCGGTCGGAACCGGCGCACTGCCAAGAACATCCACAATGGGAGGGGCAGTGGGCTGTATCTCCACTTCCTGCAAGCTCACCAGGCGTCCTACTCCCCAAATGGCAAGCGCCGTCAACATTGCGATCATCAGGATCCCAAAGACAAGGTCACCCGCTATAAAGGTCCGTAAGATCGGAATGGACGGATTGACCTGTGTTTGAATCTTGTCACGCGGCGTTTCAGCATATTTCTCGCGCCGCCGGGCCTGCAAGACATCTGCATAACGAAGCAGGATCGTATCCACATCCAGGTCGAGGAAGGTGGCGTAGTTCGCAAGCATCCCACGCGTTTGCACGGTGGAGGGCAGTCTGTCAAACGCACCTTCCTCCAAGGCCTTCACGAACACGGCGCGCAAATGCGTATGTCGTTCCACTTCATCGAGAGTCAGGCTGATCAACTCACGCCGCTCGCGCAGCATCCTGCCGATCTCAGCCATGATGACATCCGCAGGTTTTTCAGGGACGGGCATTTTTTCAGGTTCGGCCTCCTGTTTGACGACAAGCGCCTGAACCGATTCCTGCTCTTTGAGCCCACCCGGCCATAACGACTTGAGTCTTTCCAAAAAAACTGGCTTCGCCTCATCCTTAACTGGTACCTGCTCTTCCCCATCCGGCAGACTCTCCGTTGTGGGTTGATCCTCAATTACTTCCGGCTGTATCAACTCTTCCACAGGAAGTGGCGCGGTTGGTTCTTCTTCAACTTTCTTTTTCTTCTTGCTGCGGGTCTTCGGTTTTTTTTCAAGGGCGGCTTCATCCGTCGCTTCCGGCGTGGATGAAGGTTTGGGTTTTCGTTTCAGCACCCGGCTTAAGAGTCGAGGCGCCGGTTCCTCTTCCTGCGATTCGGTAAGGGGTGGAATCTCCGTCTCTGCAAGGTTGACCTGCGGTAGAGGTCCGCTTATCTCTTCCACCCCTCGCGGGTTGCGTTGAAGCTCTGAGATGAGTTCATCGATATTTAGTTCGAGGTATTCGGCATAGTTACGCAAAAAACCGCGCCCCTGTGCGGCAGAAGGCATTACCGAGTAATCATCAGCTTCAAGGGCTTGAAGAAAAACCTTGCGGATACGAGTATCCACAGCGGCTTTTTCAAGTGTAAGGTAACGCGCTTCACGCTCGCGCCTCAAGCGGTGACCAATGGTTTCAAGCATGGGGGAATTGTATTACAAACATCACCGACTTGCGCCGGTGATGTGAGAGGTTTCTTATTCCGCTTTTTCTTCGGTGGCTGGGGCAGGTTCTTCCTGTTTCTCAGCCTTCTTGGCAACCGGTTCTTCAGTGTGGCCTGTGATCGTCTCGACGCTTTCACCTTCGCGATGGACAATGATCTTGATCTCAGGCACCAGATCCATTGTCAGGCGCACGTGGGCGGTGAATTCACCGAGCGTGCGGATGGGCTGGGTATCCACCTGTTGGCGTTTGACTTCAAAACGCACTTTTTCGGTGAGAGCAGTGGCAACGTCTTGTGTGGTGATGGAGCCGTACAGTTTTCCGGTCTCGCCTGCCTTGGCGGCGAAGACTAGGGTGACATCCTGGATCTGGTCGGCAAGGCCCTTGAGTTCGTTGTTCTGGGCCGAGCGGCGGATCTCCGCCTGCGACTTGATCTTCTGAACCTGCTTCAGCGCGCCTTCGGTGGCAAGGACGGCGAGTCCCTGCGGGATGAGGAAGTTGCGTCCGAAGCCGTCGGCAACCTTTTTGATATCCCCGGCGCGGCCAAGTTTGTAAACATCTTTCATCAATAATACTTTCATTTCATTTAAGCCCTTTCTGGCATTTGAAGATGTCAGGCCGAAGGGTACTACGACCTGCGGGGCAGGATTGTACCATAAAAGACATGCCGGGGATGAAAAAATCGATTAAGATTATGGCATGTTTCCTATTCCCATCAGCTTTCGGCGGGTGGCCGCATTTGCAGGGGTATTCCTTCTCATCCTGCTGGTCATCGAATTCAATAACCGTCTGGAAGAATTGAACCACCTGAACGAACAGCGCGAAGAGGTTCGTGTCATGGCCACACAGGCCATGCAAACCCAGATCGCCCTGCAAACCCAGGTGGCGTACGCAGGTTCCACCGAAGCCGTGGAAGAGTGGGCACGGACGGAGGGTCACTATATTCAAGAAGGTGATCAACCTGTCATTCCCATAGGCCTGCCCGGAAGCGAACCTGCGATCGTGAATACGCCCATCCCAACACCTACACCAATGCAAAACTGGGAAATTTGGTGGACGTTGCTTTTTGACAAATAATTAATCGAACGATCAAATGGAAATCAGCCTGCTGGTTTATCTAACCTGCCTCGGATGCCTGGTTGCACTGACCATGGGAATTTCCGTTCGCGCTTTTTCAAGATGGCAAAGCCCGGGCGCTCGTACATTTGGGTTCTTAATGCTATCCATGGCTATTTGGGCCGGGTGTTATTTTATTGAGATCCTGCACCCAGCGCTGACGATCAAGATTCTAGCGAGGAAGTTCCTCTATCTTGGCATGAGTTTATCGCCGCCGCTCTGGCTGGGGTTTGCCTTGAGGTATACAGGGATATCCGGTTGGTGGTCGCACAGAGGGAGGGTATTTCTATTGACCATGCCCGGGGTGATCGCATTTTTCTTGGGGCTGACCAATGAAGAACATCAACTCATCTGGAAATTACTTGTCAACACCGCGAATATAACCGGGCCGCTTTACATCGAATACGGTCCCGCCTTCCAATTCTTCACCTTCATCGCATATCTGAATATCGCCATCGGAGTCGGCGTTTATATCGAGAACTATCTCCACAGCGACAAATCGTTCCGCATAAAAACCAGTGTGATGCTGGCAGGAGTAATGATCACTGGTGCTATTAATGCGATTTTTCTATTCGCGGGCCAGGGCAGCAACATTGACCCTACCCCCTTCTCCTTTGTGGTCTCGGCCCCTCTGTTGGCGCTTGGATTCTTCCGTTTTGGGGCATATAGTCTGTTGCCCCTGGCCGCCCCCCTTGTAATGGAAAGCCTGCAAGACGCCATCATCCTCGCCAACCCCAAAGACCAGGCAACAGATTTGAACCAAAAGGCAAAAGAAATATTGGGAATCGTTTCTATCAAGGAAGGAACATCCGTTTTTGATATCCTTCCACAGGCTGACCTTTTCAGAGAGGCGTGGAACGCTCCCAAGGACAACCTGAAACTGGGCCTGATACGGGGAGGCGTTACACGCTGGTACTCGGTCAGGATCATCCCCCTGCAAAGAAGCAATCATGAAATGCTTGGCCGCCTCATTGTTCTGCACGATATCACAAGCGAACAATTGCTGCTCAAAGCAGAACAGCGCCGATCCCAACAACTGGCCCTGTTGGAGGAAAGCGGTCGGGTCATTGCAGATAGTCTAAATGAGCATGATATCCTTCAAAGGGCAGTGGATGCGATCATTCATCAATTCGGATATGCCCTCACCGCCATCTCGATCCTAACTCCGGATGATGCTCTTGAAATCGTCGCAATCGGCGGGACCGAGGACTTTGGTTACAAACCTGGTTATAGGCAAAAGCTTGGGGCGGGGATCATCGGATACACAGCCCTGATCCGAAAGACCTATGTTACCGCCAGCGTCGAGTCGGACCCTTATTATTTTTCGACCGGGCCTCATTTCGGTTCAGCCATTTGTACTCCGCTCTGGAAGCAGGGACGTCTCTATGGTGTGCTGTACGTCGAAAGCCTGGAGCCGAACACTTTTGACGACCTGGATGTCATCACTCTTGAAACCCTTGCTGTCCAGATCTCAGCTTCCCTGGACAGAGCCTCGCTGTTTGCCCAAACCCAGGAAAACCTGCGCACACTTTCGATCATTCAAGATATTTCAAAAGCCGTGGCAGGTTCCCTTGAACTTGAGGTCATTGGAAATATCGTCGTACAGAATTTGAAGAGTGTGTTTGGCTACAGTCATGTCAGCATTTATCTGCTGGAAGATGATTATCTCAACCTCCTCTCCCAGGTGGATTACCCGGAAAATCTGATTATCTCCAAAATACATATTAGCCAGGGGGTGATCGGCCGGACCATTCGAACAAAAGCCGCCCAATTCATCGAAGATACCTCCAAGGAAGATGTATTCCTGAAAGCAGATTACAAACTCAGCAGTGAGATCTGTGTACCTTTGCTAAAGGAGGATGTCGTGCTCGGGGTACTGAATGTGGAGGCAAGAGAACTCGGACAGCTAAGCCAAAAGGATGTCGAATTACTGACCACCATTGCCGGGCCGATCGCAGTAGCCGTGGACAATGCCAGACTGCACAGCCAGCTCAAAAAAATGGCAACAACCGACGCAGTGACCGGGCTATTCAACCGGTACATCTTCGAACAATCGCTTTCTGCTGAGATCGAACGCGCCCAGCGGCATGGGCAGCAAACCTCCCTGATCATTTTCGATATCGACTCCTTCAAGGAATATAACGACACCTGGGGACACCCCGCCGGTGACGCCCGCCTGAAGGCTGTGGCAACCATCATCATGAAAAACCTCCGTAAATATGATGTCGCCGCCCGATATGGCGGAGATGAGTTCGCAGTCGTCCTTTCCGATTGCAGCACATCACAGGCCCTTTCGTTCGCAAAACGCCTGCTCGAAGCGACACAGCTCGGTGCGCCCAACCCGCCTCAAAACGGAGAAAGCGTTCCAGGTCACACCCTCAGCATGGGCATTGCCACCTTTCCAAAGGACGCCAATACCCCAAGCGAGCTTCTGATCGCAGCAGACCTTGCCGCCCTGCTCGCCAAACAGCAAGGCAAAAATAGAATCAAACTTGCCGGGACCTCATGAAACGCCTTGAGCTCTTTCCCATCTCCACAAGGATCGTAAATAACCGCCTCACCATTGCCGGGCTCGACCTTGCATCGCTTGCAGACCGAGACCTCACACCTCTTTATGTGTATGACCGTGAGACTCTCGACTCGGCCGTGGTGGAATACAAATCCGCGCTCGCTTCATACTACCCCGGGCCTGCCACTGTCACCTATGCCGGGAAGGCATTCCTCTGCCTTGCCCTGGCGCAATGGACACAACTCCACAACCTGATCGTCGATTGCACAGGCGAAGGGGAGATCGCCATTGCATCGACAGGCGGCGTACCCCGCGAAAATGTCCTTGTGCATGGAGTCAACAAATCCATCATCGACTTGAACTCGGCGATCCACCACGCCGGAACGATCGTCGTAGACAACATGGTCGAACTCTCGCATCTTGCCGGGTTGTTCTCCATTCACTCAACCCGCTTCCCAGATATATGGCTGCGCCTTTTACCCGGCGTATCTGTTACCACCCACCATTCCCACACACAGACCGGCCAGCACAACAGCAAATTCGGCATGACGCGCGACGAACTTCTCACAGCGGCCAAATTTTGCAAACATCACAAACTCCCGTTGAAGGGGATTCACTTTCATCAAGGCTCAAACTTCCGCGACCCTGAGCCCCTGCTGCCTGCCATCGAATTGGCGCTCGATCTCGCAAAGGAAATCGGTTTTTCGGGAAACTGGCACCTCTCCCCCGGCGGCGGCTGGGGCGTGGCTTATCATGAAGATGAACTTCCTCACCCATCCATCGAAAACTATGTGCGCGGAATCGCCGAGAGTGTTATCGAAGGCTGCCAGAAAAGAGAACTGGTTCTGCCACATTTACATCTTGAGCCAGGACGCAGCCTTGTAGCCCGCGCAGGTGTGGCGATCTACCGAGTGGGCGCGGTCAAACGCAGGGGAAATAAGGTCTGGGTGTTGATCGATGGCGGCATGGCGGATAATCCGCGGCATGCTATGTACGGGGCGAGATATGCCTGTTTGGCCGTAACAGACGTCAGCGGAGAAAGAAGCGAGACGATCTCGGTCGCGGGTCCCTATTGCGAGTCCGGAGATGTCATCCTCGAAGGGCTGGAGACATCCCGACTCAAGGAAGGTGACTTGATCGCCGTGCCTGTAAGCGGAGCATATCACCTAAGCATGGCATCCAATTACAACGGCGCGCGCAAGCCTGCCGTGTTGTGGCTGGAAAATGGAAAGGCAAAAATGATCCAACGCCGTGAAACAGTGACTGACCTGCTCACCCGCGATTTGGGATTACTGCCTTTTGATTGAGTTCGAAAAGTTTCAAGCAATGTAGGGGAATTGAGTCACAGCCTTCAAGGCTTTTTCAAGTGTTCTGCTCTACTGCAAAAAACCGCTTCAAATATAAAAGATTAAGAAATTAATCACATAGACAGGGTATATTGCAGACGGGTATACTTCGCCCAATTTTTAGACCTTCCGCAACTCAACTCGAGGAGAAACCATGTCCACACGGGATTCTGTTCCTACATCCAAATTTGCCATGTTCTGGTCGTTGACCAAGCCGTCGCAATCGGGTCTTTTGCTTGCCACAGGTTTGGCTGGCTACATGAGCGCGCGTGGCCCGGTATTCAACCTCTCCGCCATCCTTCAATTATCGATCAGCTTGTTCCTTGCCATCGCAGGCAGTACCATTCTCAATATGTGGTGGGACCGTGACATCGACGCGAAGATGGGCCGCACACAGAAACGAGTCACATCCAAAGGCCTGGTGAGCGACAAAGAAGTATTGCAGGTTGGCTCGCTCATCTCGGTCATTGGCATTGGCTGGGCAATTGCATTGGACCCGCTTTACGGGTTGGTCGTCTTCGCGGGTTGGTTCTTCGACGTGGTCGTCTACAGCATGTGGCTCAAACGCCGCACCTGCTGGAGCATCGTCTGGGGCGGCATCTCGGGCGCCATGCCCATCCTGGCAGGTCGTGTGCTCGGGCTCGGCGCCGTTGATTGGATCGGCCTCATGCTCGCCCTTGGCATCCTGCTCTGGATTCCCACGCACACCCTCACCTTCAGCATGAAATTCCAAAAAGATTATGCAGATGCGGGCGTACCTACCTTCCCATCCACATATGGCCTCGCCGCCACCCGCGCCACCATTGGCATCTCATCTGTTCTTGCCGCAGCAGCCATGGTTGCTGCAGGCGTTGGCATCGGCATGGACTGGGGTTTCCTACGCTTACTCGGCGTACTCTCTGCCGGTCTGCTCATGCTTGCAATTGCCATCACTTTCAAACCCACCGAACGGGTTAACTTTGGTCTGTTCAAATATGCTTCGGTTTACATGCTCGCGGCGATGATCCTGGTTGTTCTGGAAGTGATCTGATTATGGAGTCCAGGAGCTTGCTCCTGAAGTTCAAACAGCAAACTGTTTGACTCCAAAAATAACCCCATGAAACTTTCCTCCCTTAACCGTACATTGCTATTATTTACCGTCCTGCTTGCATCGTATCAAGTCTCGGCAGGCATAGACGGTTTCACCGCCCTACCCATCACCGCCTACACCATCGCCTTTGGTGTGATCCTCATCGCGGCGTTGTTGATCTTCATTCTGGGAATTGATGTGCTGGACTCCCCCATCGTGGTCATCGTCTCGACCATCATTCCGCTCAGCCTCGCAGCCGGACTCGTTTGGCAGCACCTCGCCTCGCTGCGGACCTGGTACCTGGTCTTTACTATCATCGGTTTCCTCGCTGTGACTCTGACCCGGTCGATCCAAATTCAAAACAAGCTGCCGGTCATCATCCTGGCCATCACACATGGCATCGCAGGGATGACCATCTTCCTGCTGCCGATCATTATTGCCAGCCAAGGAGAGACAAAGCCGCTCTTTGCCCTCGTCGGTGTTGGCGGCGCGTTGATCGGCGTGGGCGGGCTTTTGCTTTCCTTCCTGAAAACAGGCAGGCCGATAGTATCGAGAGATACGATCATGAAATTCTTCCCGGCAATGCTGTTTCTGACAACGGCTCTCTTTGTTGCAGGTTTCAAATTTGGATAACAGACAAAAAGGCAGGGTGGACTACAGGCATCTTCATCAGCCTGGTGAAGGTTGAGGAAAGAGGATACAGGCTGAGTTAAGCACCGAGCCGCTGGGTTTTCAATTCCCATCCACCAAGAAAAATCCCCGTCGTATTGACGGGGATTTTTCTGATTAATTTTCGTTATCGACACTGGCGGGATTCTTGCGCATCTGGTCTTCCTGCACCATACGGATACCGTTGCTGACCTGGTTGCTCATTTTGGCGATCTGGTCCTGCAATTGCATAAGAGTATCGAGCACATAATTATCGGCATCGATGCGGACACCCTCAGCTTCGGCCCGCGCCTGGGAGAGGATCTGTTCGGCGCGGCGCTGGGCCTCCTGTACGATCATATCCTTTTGCGCAAGCTGGTCTGCCTTGTCGCGGGCGATCTGGAGGGTTCGGTTGGCTTCCTCCTGCGCCTGCGCCATGACACGGTCACGCTGGGCCACAACCTGCTGCGCTTTTTTTACTTCCTCAGGAATGGCAATGCGCATCTGGTCGATCAGTTCCAGCATCTTATCTTCATCCACGACGACATTGTGCGTGAAGGGCACAGCCTTCGCGTCGTTGAAGAGTTCTTCGAGACGGTCAATTAGTTGAAGAATGTCCATAGGTCACTCACGCAGAATTTTGGTTGATCTCGTTCCGCACAGTATACGTTAACAATTCTAGCACAAATTAATCACGCAATGCATTTGGAAGGGATTGCTCTCCCATTTGAGAGACCTTTTCCTTCAAGGCGCGCTCCACATGCGGCGGCACCATGCTGGAGACATTCCCGTTAAGCATGGCGATCTCGCGCACCGTGGAAGAAGAAAGGAAGGTGTGCTGTTCAGCCGTGATGAGCGCTACGGTCTCGACAGCATCCCCTGCCAGCCGCTGATTTGCCAGCGCCATGCGAAACTCGAACTCGAAATCTGAGAACACACGCAATCCTCGCACGATGACATGGGCATTGATCTTTTGCGCAAACTCGATGGTCAAACCGCTGTAACCGGTGACCTTGATCTTGGGATTATCTCGAAAAGAGGCTTCCACCAGCCCCATGCGTTCTTCGGGCGAGAACAGGAGGTTCTTCAAAGGCTTGTCGTACACCGCCATCACCACCTCGTCGAAAAGTTTCGAGGCGCGGTTGGCAATGTCCATGTGACCGTAGTGGATGGGGTCGAAGGTTCCGGGAAATAAGGCTCTAACCATGGTGGTCTTGGGGTCCTTTAGTTTGGTAGTAGTTTGGTCTGGTAGTCTGATTATTCGACTACTTGATTAACTCACATCGCTCGAAGTGCCCTTCCAGAAGCGTTCAAAGGCTTCGGCGAGCAGGGCGTGTTCAGGCTGGGTGAGATAGGGGTCGCGCGCAAAGAGAGCCTTTGCCTGTTCGCGCGCTTTTTCAATGAGCGCCACGTCAGTAATGCTGGCCATCTTCAACGAAGAGGCAAAGCCCGCCTGGCGGGTTCCGAGGAATTCGCCGGGGCCGCGCAGTTTGAGGTCCAGGTCGGCAAGTTCAAAGCCGTTGTTCGTGGTCGCCATCGCCTGCAGACGTTCATTCTCTGCCGCGTCTTCGTGCGTGGGAATCAGCAGACAAGTGGAAGCCACCGAACCGCGTCCCACACGCCCACGCAATTGATGGAGTTGCGCCAGGCCAAATCGATCCGCGCCTTCGATCAACATCAGAGTCGAGTTGGGAACATCCACACCTACTTCAATCACTGTGGTCGAAACGAGGATGTCAAATTCCCTGTCGCGGAATTTCAGCATCACTTCGTCTTTTTCGCTGGGTTTCATGCGTCCGTGCAATAAGCCTACTTTCAGATCATGGAAGACCTGCCTGGAAAGCGTCTCAAAATCATCGACTGCCGCACGAACGTCCAGTTTTTCACTCTCATCGATCAGCGGATAGACAATGAATGCCTGGCTGCCGTTCTTCACCTGCGCGCGGATCATCGTGTATGCACGCTCACGTTCCTGCGGGCGCAGAACGTAGGTGGCAATGGGTTGCCTGCCAACCGGCATCACATCCATCACAGAAATATCGAGGTCGCCGAACATGGTCAACGCCAGCGAGCGTGGAATGGGCGTAGCCGTCATCACCAGCAGATGCGGATTCGTGCCCTTGCTGCGCAGTTCCGCGCGCTGCTCCACACCGAAGCGATGTTGTTCGTCGATCACCACGAATTGCAACTCCTTGAATTGCACATCCGGTTCGATCACGGCATGCGTGCCGATGACGATCTTGATCGAGCCATC
Organism: Anaerolineales bacterium; assembly: GCA_016789225.1. Lineage (GTDB taxonomy): Bacteria > Chloroflexota > Anaerolineae > Anaerolineales > Villigracilaceae > Villigracilis. The sequence continues at coordinate 7,935 of JAEURI010000105.1, read as the reverse complement.
AGCCAGACCAACGCGGATGGCTTCCTTTTCAGACTCGGTCGTATTGCCCACCAACAAGCGGATCTCTTCTTTTTGCAAGAATCCATTTTCACCCGCAAGCAGACTTGTGAAATTACGATAATGTTGTTCCGCCAAAATCGAGGTCGGCGCCATGATGCCAGCCTGTGCCCCATTCGAGACGACCATGCTCGCGCCCAATGCGGCGATGACAGTCTTGCCGGAGCCCACGTCGCCTTGAATGAGTCGGTTCATCGGCTTGCCGGAGTCCAAATCCTTGCGAATATCGTTCAGCGATTCTTGCTGGGCAGAGGTCAAGGTGAAAGGCAAGGCTTCTAAACGCGCACCCAGCCACTCGTCCGAGACGGTGAAGCGTTTTCCATCCACTTCCTGCCAGTCACGTTTTTGGCGCAGCACGCCCATCTGCAAATAGAAAATTTCATCGAAGGCCAGGCGTTCACGCGCCAGTTTGAGCCGCGCTTGCGAATCCGGGAAGTGTACCTGTGTCAGAGCTTCGCCAAGTGAAACCAAGCGTGCCTCACGTTTGATCGTATCGGGCAACGCATCCACCACGGCGGGCGCCCAATAGGTAACGACCTGTTTCATTTGGTTGCGCAGCCATTTTTGCGTGATGCGCTCGGTGAGCGAATAGATGGGCACAATGCGATTGGTGTGCAGATTTTCCATCTCCACGAATTCCCAATCGGGGCTGTTCATCACAATGCGGCCAAGGTACTGATCAATCTTGCCGGAAACGGAAATTGCATCACCCTGCTTGAAACGATTCATCAACCACGGCTGATTGAAGAACGAAATGCGCAGGGAGCCGGTGCCGTCGCTGATGACGACTTCAATAATGCTTTGCTTGCCGCCGCGAATCGGCCGGTTGTGAACGCTCTGGATCGTACCCAACACCGTGACCACATCGTTATACATCAACGACTGGATCGGCTTGAGCAGCGAATAATCTTCGTAACGACGCGGGAAGTTATACAGCATATCGCCAAGCGTCTGCATCCCCAACTTCTCAAGCGACTCGGCATTCTTCGGCCCCACCCCCTGCAACACGGTCAACTGTGCGCCAAGCGCGGCAGGGGTCTGACTGTGCTTTGCGCTCGTCGCAGAATCAAATCGCTGCGGCGGAGCCTGTCTCTGCTTCGGTTGATGCTGCTGGGGAGGATTCTGCTTCGGCTGACTCTGATCCTGCGCCGGAACCATATCCGCGTTATCGACATTCCCCTTCGCCTCATCATCGCTTCGCGGCGGACGGGGTTGCTGAATCGGTTTCTGCGGCTGGGTCTGCACCTTGGGCTTTTGTCCCGCTTCCGGGTAGGTTTCACCGATGCGCTTCCACAACCCCTTGAGCGAATCCGCGCGCCCGGTGGAAGTGAGTTTTTCATACGCCCGCAAACGCGAAACGACAGCCTGAATCACTTCCTCCGCAACGCCATCGGCGCGGGCCTCCCCTTCCCAATAATCGAGCATTTTGGCGAGTCCGCCGATAATGGCGGTATTTTCGTATTTATTTTCGTGTTCGAGTCGAAAGAATTTGCGTAACTTTTCCAAAGACGGTTGCATAATGGTCAATTTTATCATGGCGTAACCAAATCCTTCGTGGGGCGTATAATCCTGCAATATGTAGAACAGATTTATAGGCTTGTTCTACTCCAAGGAGCCCCTCATGCACTGGTTCAACCACAGCAAACTCTTCGACCTCGCCCGTCAGGGACAACGCCTGCCCCATATTGCGGCGGTCATCCCGCTATCGTTCATCTTTGCCATTGTGGCACAATTCGGTGCGATTCCCCTCGTCGTTGTACTGAGCCTAACCTACGGCTTTAGCGAGACTGGTATCTCGCTGGAAGGCATTCCCAGCACTCTCGCCGGTTTTTGGATGAGCATGCAATTGATCACTGCCTTCGTCCTGGTCTATGCCATTTTGTGGGCATGGCTTAAATGGGTCGAGAAACGTCCCTTCTGGACTCTGGGCTATGAAATGAAAGACGCCCTCACCCAATACAGTCGTGGATTTTTGATCGGCGCAGGGATGTTCGCTGGCGCAGTGGGAATTCTGGCCTTGTTCGGTAGTGTGTCTTTTGAACAAGGCGACCCAACCCGGCAAGGAATCGCTGCCATCGGCGGCGTGATCCTCGTCCTCATCGGTTGGGTCGTACAAGGAGGGGCCGAGGAAGTGCTCATCCGCGGTTGGACCTTGCCGGTCATCGGCGCCCGTTATAAGCCGTGGCTTGGTCTGCTCATCTCTTCCCTCATCTTCGCCCTGCTGCATGGACTTAACCCCGGCTTGAGCGCCATTGCCCTGATCAACCTCGCACTGTTCGGCGTATTCGCTGGCTTGTATGCCATGCGCGAAGGCTCGATGTGGGGCATCAGCGCATTGCACAGCGTCTGGAATTGGGTGCAGGGAAACTTCTTCGGCTTCCAGGTCAGCGGCACGGATGCAAGCGGCGGTACCCTCATCAACTTAATGGAAACCGGCGCAGACTGGCTCACCGGCGGCAAGTTCGGTCCCGAAGGCGGGCTGGCGGTGACAATTGTTTTGGTGGTTGGGATTGTGATTGTTTTGTTCTGGAAAAGTGATGAAACAGTGCAGGAAGTTCCTGCTCAGTAATTGAAGGATCTCTTAAATTATCGAAGAGATCCTCACCACACTGCGGCAGACATGTCGCTCAGAATGACACGCAGGTTTATTTTCTCACCGCCGCAAAGCCAAGGCCGTTCGGTCCCAGGTGCGTGCCAATCACAGCAGTTACGTTCACAAACAAAATATCCCGCGGAATGGACTTGCGCGCTTGTTCCATTAATTCGTTTAGCAAATTTCGTGCGCGATCCTCGGCGTTGGTGTGCAGGATGGCGAGGCGTTCCATTTCGCCGATGCTCAAAGCAAAGTTCAGGATTTTTTCATCGGCCTGTTTTGTGGTGCGGATGGCGCCGATGGCTTTCACTTCCCCATCGCGCAACTCGACCATCGGTTTGATGGAGAGCAGCCCGCCCAGCGTTGCCACCGCGCCAGGGACTCGTCCACTGCGTTTTAGATATTCCATCGTGTCCAATGCGGCTTTGACTTGCAATCGTCTGCGAGCCGAGTCAACAGCCTCCAGGGCAACTTTCAGGCCCAGATCACCTGCTTCGACGGCGGCGATGACCTGGAAGCCAAGCCCCATGGAAAGCGAGCCGCTATCCAACACGGTGATTTTGCCGGGAAAATCCTTCGCAGCCTGTCCTGCCACGTTGACGATGGTGGTCAATTGCACAGCAGGATGGATGGAAAGGATATGGTCACAGCCATTTGAGAGGAGAGTCTCATACGGCGTGGCAAAATCTCCAATGGAGGGCGCGGCAGTTGTCGGCGGGGTTTGAAGCGAGGGCAGGCGCTTATAAAACTCTTCGCGGGTGATGCCGCTCCCATCCGCATATTCCTTTCCCTCCAAGACAAGGACGGTAGGCACGACTTGAATTTCATGTTGTTCGATGAGATAGGCGGGCAAATCAGCAGTTGAGTCGGTGACGATTCCAAGTTTCATGGTCAAAGTGTAGCATAAAAAGTTTTCCATCCTTGTGCGCAGAATGAAGCCCGGCAAAGCGATCTTTGTAAAGGTATCACCTTATACTTTCCCCTTGACATATTGTACTTCACACAGTATAATGCGACAAAGGTTGAGATATGGTAAACAATGAATCGCTCGAAAATGTGGTTTTGGAGTTACGGCGTGGAGTGATCGTACTCGCGGCGCTCAGTCAACTGGGTAATGAAGAGTATGGCTACTCACTGCTAAAGAAACTCGCCGACCTCGGCTTGGAGGTGGATCAGGGGACCCTGTACCCACTCCTCCGCCGGTTGGAAGCGCAGGGATTGCTCGAATCGGTTTGGAAGCTGGAAGAGTCACGCCCGCGTCGATATTATGTTGTCAGTGCGGAGGGAAAGAAACTCCTGCCGAAACTGAAAAAAGAATGGGCTGGCATTGTGTCTGTGATGGACAAGATGCTGGCGTAAGGAAAGGAAAAATCATGAACCTGATTGATCGTTATGTTGCCGAAGTCGGCAAACATCTTCCACTCTTGAAAGGGCGCGAAGATATCGAAAAGGAATTAAAGTCCACGCTGGAGGATATGCTCGAAGACCGCACTCAAAACACCGGGCGCACGCGGGATGAAGCGATGGAGATCGACCTATTGAAGGAATACGGCTCCCCGCAAAAAGTGGCACAGACCTACAACCCGCACCCGTATCTCATCGGGCCCAAAATGTTCCCATTCTATTTGTTCGTGTTGAAGATCGTCCTTACGGTGGTGGTCAGCGTGATGTTGGTGCTGGCAGGCGTTCAAGCCGTGACCGATACACCGTTCATGGGTGCTGATTTTGTGAAGATCATTGGGCAGGGCTTAGGCAGCGCTCTCTCTGCCGCCATCGCCGCCTTCGGAAATGTGACCTTGGTCTTCGTCATCCTCGAGCGCGTTCTGTCGGATAAAGAGATCGGCGGCTTTGACGACGAAAAGGATTGGGACCCCGCCTCACTCGCCACGGAGCCTGATCCTGACTCTGTGAGCCGCTCCGAACTCATTTTTGAGATCGTGTTCACCTTCGTAGCACTGGCGATTCTGAATGTGTATCCACAATGGCTGGGCATGTTCTTCTTCACCGGAGATGAACAAGTCTTCATCCCCATGTTCACGGAGAAATTCTTCCAATTCGTGCCGTGGATCAATGTTGTGCTCATAGTGGAGATATTGCTCGATATTTATCTGCTGCGCAATGCGATCTGGAACCGCCTGACCCGCCTGGGCAAGGTAGTCATCGAAGCCGCCAGCCTCACGCTGACCGTGCTGGTCGTTCGGACACCGGGCGTCATTGGTTTCAGCGCCGAGTCTTTCACCAACGGGCCGTTTCAACCCGAACAGGCTCAAGTCTTTGTGACCATTGCCACTTACATGTTCCCGGTCGTGATGGCAATCGTCATCATCATCCAAAGCATTGAGCTGGTCAAAGCCGTGTACCGCTTGTTCAAAATGAGCGGCAAAACAGCGTAACTGCGAATCAAAGAAGTGACTGTCACCTTTAAGGTGACAGTCACTTTGCACAGAATGGATTCCTGAAGTTCTACTTCAGGAATTTTTCTTTCCCATTATTCAATCGAAAGAATGAACTGGTAGTGCGGCTGGCCGCCCTCCTGCACCTCGACCTCGAGGTTGGAGTATTTTCCACGGATCACATCTGCAATGCGATTGGCTTCGGCGTGGGTCATATCTTCGCCAAAGAAAAGGGTCACGATCTCGTGCTCGCCCGCTTCGGCTTTTTCCAACAGGTCGAACACGCCTTGCTCCACAGACTCAGCGGAAACAACCAGCTTGCCGTCGAGCAATGCGATCACCTGACCGTCTTTTACCGTGACACCGTCAATTTCCACAGAGCGGGTGGCGACGGTGATCTCACCGGTTTTCACATTGCTCATGGCTTTATTCATTTTCGCAGCGATCGCTTCCACGTCACCACTGGGATCAAAAGAAAGCATCGCGGCGAGTCCTTGCGGCACGGTACGGGTCGGCACCACCTGCACACTCTTGACCGTCACTTCCTTGGCCTGGTTCGCTGCCATCACAATATTCTTATTGTTCGGCAAAATGATGACCTTATCCGTAGGCATATTTTCAAACGAGCCCAAAATATCCTGAGTGGATGGATTCATGGTCTGCCCGCCTGCCACCACAGCAGCCACGCCAAGGCTGGCAAAGATGCGGCTGATGCCAATGCCTGGCGAAACCACCACCACAGCGATATTCCCCGGCTCCACCGCGCCAAATTGAATTTGAGTTGACTTGCTCTTCTGAATATCATCCATCTGCGCCATCAGGTTCTCGATGGCAACCTTCGTCACCGTGCCGATGCCCATGATGTAATCGATGGGCACATAACGATTCTCGGTCGGCACATGGATATGCATGCGATACATGCCATCACCTTCCCCCACCTGAATGGATGTGCCCATCTCTTCGAGCTTGCCGTAAAAACCCTGCAGGTCCAATTCGCCGTTCGGAACAAAATCCACGACCACTTCGTAATCCTGCCCCTCTTCCACATCTTCCAACGCGCCTTCGAGGCTCATGGCAGAAAGCGGTTGTATCTGCATCGTCGGGGTTTCAAGCGACTCGCCATACACATGGCGCAGCATGCCCTCCATAAAGAAGAACAATCCCTTACCGCCCGAGTCGACCACACCGGCCTGCTTGAGAATGGGAAGCAGTTCAGGCGTATTCTTGACCGCTTCATCCGCGGCCTTGAGAGCCACCTCAAGCAGTTCAATCGCATCCTTGACGGACCCGGAAGCTGCTTCTGCCGCGTTGGCTGTTTCTTTAATGACGGTTAAGATCGTCCCTTCAACCGGCTTGACCACACCCTTATATGCCGTATCGCGTGCCTCGCTCAACCCTTTGACGAATGCATCCAGGGTCAGGGTTTTCTGGTCATGCACACCGCGCGAAAATCCGCGCAGGATCTGGCTGGTGATCACGCCGGAGTTGCCGCGCGCGCCCATCAGCGCCCCCTTGGAAAAGGCCGCGGCCATCTCACCGAGATGACGTGTACCTTTATCCTTGATCTCATTCCAGGCGGCCTGCAAGGTCAAGGTCATATTCGTGCCTGTGTCGCCGTCCGGGACGGGGAACACATTCAACGAGTTGACCACCTGCTGGTTGGTGCGCAGCCAGGTCAGCCCGGCCTCGACCAGGCGTTTGAAGGCCTGTCCATCAATGGAGCGCTTGCGAAGTTTCTCGACCCGTGCGGTATCGATCGCCATATATCATGGTCTCCTAATCCGTGTTGCTGATGCGCAAACCCGCCACATGCACATTGACCGAGTTGACCCGCAACCCGAGCGCCTTTTCCACATGAAAGCGGACGGTGTTCGCCACACTCTCCGCCACCGAGTTGATGCGTGTGCCGTATTCCACAATGATATTGACGTCAATATGGATCTCATCGTCCTTGTACTGGACGGAAATTCCCCGCGAAGGTTCACGGGTGATGCTCGACACGATGCCATCGGCCAGGTTTTTCGGCGCAAGCCCAACCACGCCGTAGGATTGCAGGGTGGCATGATAAGCAATGGTCGCCACCGCGTTCGGCGAGACGTGAATCCCGCCCAAAGATGTTGTTTCTTCGCCCATGAGGTTCCTCTGATCTTCTCTCGATAAAGGCTTCAGGCCGCCGACCCGCTGAATGACTGGCAGGAAAGGGCCTCTGAAGTCCGGTTTGGTGTTCGTTGTTCTATTTTAACATCTTATCTTGAAGTTGGTTGCGTTCTATGGTAAAATGCCGTGCCTTCGAAAAGGGCAATTGCAATTACGGAGCATCGCGTAGTTTGCAAACAGGAAATTTAAATTTTTTTCCGCTCGATTTTGAATAAAATCTCACTGAATTATTAGACTAGCGATATTTGCAAGGAAAGACAAGAAAGGAATTCAAACATGGCAAAGTGCAATCACTGCGGCAAGGCAACCACCTTCGGTCACAACCGCTCCTTCTCCCTGCGTGCCACCAACCGCACGTTCAAGCCCAACCTCCAGAAGGTTTCGGTGATGGAGAACGGACGCCTCGTAAAGAAGACGCTGTGCGCCAAGTGCATCAAAACACTCGGCAAATCGTCCTCATAAGGTTTGCTTCTCTCAACTCAAGAATCGCGGCGCATTCAGCTCCGTGATTTTTGTTTTAATTCTGGGTGCGCACCCTACGGGTATGTTATCGCACCAAACGGGTGGATGAGTCTCATTAACTCACATTATGTAGTGTCGTTCTGAACGAAGAACCTCTACGATTGTCTCAGAGACCCTTCGCTGCCGCTCAGAACGACACGGTTGGGTGCGTAAGGTGAATCATTAACTGGCAGAGGTTACGGGTTGGATTGTCCTATCGATTCTGGTGCGACA